>NZ_JBBHDV010000002.1:0-341505 GCF_037478135.1 Denitratimonas organivorans | reverse complement strand
TGACCTGATCCATGACCTGATCCATGACCTGATCCATGACCTGATCCATGACCTGATCCATGACCTGATCCATGACCTGATCCATGACCAGATCGATACCCGCAAGCACCGCAAGCAGCCCAGCAACCTCTATCCTATGCGTCGGCCCTCCGCCCGGATGGCGAAACTGGTATACGCAAGGGACTTAAAATCCCTCGGCCGCAAGGCCATGCGGGTTCGATTCCCGCTCCGGGCACCACGGGCCACCACCTTTCCGTCACGCTCCGGAATTCCATGCCCGCCTTCCTCCGCATCGCCTTCGCCACTACCCTGATCGGGCTCAACACCCTGCTCCACACTACGCCGCTGCTGCTGCTTTCGCTGGTGAAACTGGCGTTGCCGTTTGCCGGAGCGCGCATGCGGATCTCGCAGTGGTTGACGCGTCTGGCCGAATCCTGGATCGGGCTGAACTCGGCGATGATCCGCGCCTTCACCCCGACCAAAATCACCCTGCACGGCGAAGCCGAACTGGATCCGGAAGGCTGCTATCTGGTGCTGTGCAACCACCGCAGCTGGTGCGATATCCCGGTGCTGCAGGCGGTGTTCAACCGGCGCATTCCGCTGCTGCGCTTCTTCCTCAAGCAGCAGCTGATCTGGGTACCGGTGCTGGGGCTGGCCTGGTGGGCGCTGGATTTCCCGTTCATGCGTCGCCATTCGCAGGCCGAGCTGGCGCGCCGTCCGGAACTGCGCGGGCGCGATCTGGACGCCACGCGCGCCGCCTGCGCCAAGTTCGCAACAGTGCCTGTTTCAATCATGAATTTCGTCGAAGGCACTCGCTTCACGGCGGAAAAGCACGCGCGCCAGAAACCGCCCTACCAGCACCTGCTGCGACCGCGCGCCGGCGGTGCGGCGGCGGTGCTGGACGCGATGGCCGGCAAGCTCAGGGTGGTGCTGGATCTGACCCTGGTCTATCTGGATCCGCAACCGTCACTGGCCGACCTGATGGCCGGACGCCTGCGCCATATCGAGATCCACATGACCGCGCGCGAAGTGCCGGAAGATCTGGCCGACGGCGGCAATTACGAAGTCGACAGCCACTATCGCGCGCGCTGCCAGCGCTGGCTCAACAGCCTGTGGTCGGAAAAGGACGCGCTGATCGCCGCACGCCTGCAACAGCATGGCAGCAGCCCTTCCGTAGACTGAAACCCCACCTGTGTCGGCCTCTGACCCGGAACCTGGCGCTGCCGTGACACCCCGTCACACTGGCTCAACGGCGGCAATCACCAGCCGAAATACGGCCACGCCATCAGCACCACAATGCCGATGATCACCACCAGCGCCAGCCCGAAACCCAGCGGGTTGGCGCGCAAACTGTCGATCACGCCCGGCGCTTCACCGCTTTCCCGTTGCCGGGCAAGTTCGGCGCGCACCCGCACCTGACGCTCACGCTGGTAGGCGTCGAATTGGCGTCGCGCGGCCTCGTAGTCCTGTTCTTCCACCCAGATCCCGGCCAGTGAAATACGCCAGCGCCCGGCTTGTGTCTCGTAGAAATCGATGCCGTGTTCGCGCAACAGCGCACGCACCTCCTCGACCTCATCCTCGGGCGCATGCCGCAGGTTCATCAGCAGACGGCTCATCTCAAGAAGTCCTGATCAGAGCGCTGCAGTGATGATGATTTCCACCTTCCAGTCAGGATCGGCCAAGGCCGCCTGGAAGGTCGCTCGCGCCGGTGTCTGGCCGGCCAAGACCCACGCGTCCCAAACCGCATTCATTTCGGAGAAGTCGTTGATATCCGACAGCAGGATTTCGGCCCGCAGTACGCGCTCGCGGCTGCTTCCGACAGCGTGCAGCAATGCGTCCACCTGCTCCAACGCCTGCCGGGTCTGGCCGGCGACATCCAGGCCCGGACTCTCGGCCACCTGACCGGAGAGATACACCACACCGTTGTGCACCACCGCTTCGGACATGCGCGGGCCGATGTCATGGCGATGAATGGGCGATGGACTCATCAGGGTGATCTCGTGACGTGGGGCCGCCGATCATAGGGCATCGCTCGCAACACGGATAATGCACAGCTGCGGCTCGGCGGCCCACCACACCACGTACGGCTGCTTCATCGTTTCAACACCGGTGAATGCCGAAGCATTTTTGCCCCCAACCAGAAGATTTCGCAGACCAGCTGGCCTGCCTCCCACTACAGCGCAGACAACAAAAAACCCCGCCAGTAGCGGGGTTTGATGATGTTCCGGGATGTCCCGGTATCTCGATTTGGAGGCCTGAGTCGGAATCGAACCGGCGTACACGGCTTTGCAGGCCGCTGCATAACCACTCTGCCATCAGGCCCCTGAGGCGTTGCGAAGCGTGGTGGCTTCGTCGGATGCCTGCCCGCCATGGGCGTAACCGGTATCCGGAAATGCGAAACCCCGGCGGAACCGGGGTTTCGACTTGTCTGGAGCGGGAAACGAGACTCGAACTCGCGACCCCGACCTTGGCAAGGTCGTGCTCTACCAACTGAGCTATTCCCGCGTGGTCGAAGCATTCTAGCGAACTTCGGCGCGAAGTCAATACTTGAAGTGGTCACATTGTTGAAATTCTTCCGTCGCCTCAGCGCACGTCGTCGCGCATCGCCGGCCACGCCGCGCGCAGGTACTGGAAGCCGGACCACAGCGTCAGCAACGCGGCGGCCGCGAGCAGCCAGTCGCCGATGTGGAAGATCACATCCCCCATCCACGGCGTGCTGCGCTGCGGCTTTTCCGGTGTCACGGAATACAGCAGGCACAACAGCGCGATCATCTGCACCATGGTCTTGACCTTGCCGATCCAGGCGACCTTGACCCGCGCGCGCTGGCCGATCTCGGCCATCCATTCGCGCAATGCCGAAACCGCGATCTCGCGCCCGACGATCACCGCCGCCCAGAACGCCATCCACGGCGTCGGGTGGCCCTGCACGATCAGGAACAGCGCCACCGCCACCATCAGCTTGTCCGCGACCGGATCAAGGAAGGCGCCGAACGCCGAGTACTGGTGGAAGCGGCGCGCAACCCAGCCATCGAGCCAGTCGGTGAACGCACCCAGCGCGAAGATGAACGCGGCAGCGAAGTTGGTCCAGCCGTAGGGCAGATAGAACACCACCACCAGCACCGGAATCAGCGCGATGCGGAACAGCGTCAGCAGCGTGGGAACCGTGAGCTTCACGCCGGATCCTGCTTGCCGCTGCCGGCGTCTTCTTCAGCCACGCCGTGCAGCGCGCTCCAGATTCGTTTGGCCAATGCCATGTTGATGCCTTCCACCCGCGCGATCTCCTCGGCGCCAGCACGCCGCAGTTCGGCCAAGCCGCCGAAATGACGCAGAAGCATAGCGCGCCTGCGTGGTCCGATGCCCGGGATGTCTTCCAGCCGGCTGTGCTCGCGCGTCTTGGCGCGGCGCCCGCGATGCCCGGTGATGGCGAAGCGGTGCGCTTCATCACGCACCTGCGCGATCAGGTGCAGCGCCGGCGAATCGGCGCCCGGATGCAGCTGGCTGCCATCGGGCAGCACCAGGGTCTCGTCACCGGCGCGGCGCTCGGCGCCCTTGGCCACACCCAGCAGGCTGACCCCGGTGATCTCCAGTTCCTCCAGCACCTGGATCGCACGCGTCAGTTGGCCCTTGCCACCGTCGATCAGCAACAGGTCCGGCAGCACGCCATCCTCGCGCGCACGCTTGAAGCGGCGTGTCAGCGCCTGCTGCATTGCGGCGAAATCATCGCCCGGTGTGATGCCGTTGATGTTGAAGCGGCGGTACTGGCCACGCACCGGCCCTTCGGCATCGAACACCACGCACGAGGCCACCGTGGCCTCGCCCATGGTGTGGCTGATGTCGAAGCATTCGATCCGCTGCGGCGGCTGTTCCAGTCCGAGCAGTTCCTGCAGCGACGCCATCCGCGCACGCTGGGTGGCGCTGCTGCCGATCTGCGCGGCCAGCGCGATGCGCGCATTCTGCTGCGCCAGTTCCAGATAGCGGGCGCGCTCGCTGCGCACCGATGTCTTCAGCTGCACCTGGATACCGGCCTGTTCGGACAGCAGACGCGCGAGCAGAGGCGCATCAGCGATGGCGTGGCTGAGCACGATTTCGCGCGGCGGGCGCTTGTCGACGTAGTACTGCGAGACGAACGCCTCCAGCACTTCGCCCGCATCCTCAGCGCCGTTGGTGCGCGGGAAGAAGCTGCGCGTGCCCAGGTTCATGCCGTTGCGGAAACACAGCAGCACCACGCAGGCCATGCCCTGCTCCATCGCGCAGGCCAGCACGTCCAGTTCGGCGCGGTCGCCATCCACGTACTGGCGCGCCTGCATCTTGCGCAGATTGGCGATCTGGTCGCGCAACTGCGCCGCCTTTTCGAATTCCAGCGCAGCGCTGGCCGCTTCCATCGCGTCGCCCAGCTCCTGCACCAGCACATCGTTGCGTCCGTCCAGGAACAGTTCGGTGCGATGCACGCTGGCGCGGTATTCGGCCGGTTCGACATAACCCACGCACGGCGCGCTGCAACGCTGGATCTGGTATTGCAGGCAGGGCCGGCTGCGGTTGCGGAACACGCTGTCCTCGCAGGAACGCAGCTTGAACAGCTTGTGGATGGTGTTGAGCGTCTCGCGCACCGACAGCGCGCTCGGATACGGCCCGAAAAACCGCCCCGGCAACGCGCGCGTACCGCGATAGAAGGTGATGCGCGGGGTCGCATCTTCGCTGGACAGATAGATGTAGGGATAGCTCTTGTCGTCACGCAGCAGCACGTTGTAGCGTGGCTTCAGCGATTTGATCAGCTGGTTTTCCAGCAGCAGCGCCTCGCCTTCGGTGCGGGTAACGGTGACTTCCATGCGCGCCACCTGCGACAGCATCGCGCGGGTGCGCGGGCTGCGCGGTGCATTGGTGAAATAACTGGCGACGCGCTTTTTCAGCGACGCCGCCTTGCCTACATACAGCACCGCATCGTCGGTGCCGTACATCCGGTAGACGCCCGGCGCGGTGGTCAGTTCGCGCGCGAACTGGCGGCCATCAAAGCCCGGCACTTCTGGATCATCGCGCTGCATCACACCGCCCCGTCACCGCGCGCGGCAGCGTTCGGCCGCGCCTGGCATCACGGTGCCATCGGAAGGCATTGCACCTGTCCGCTGGAAAGATCCACCCGCAGCACTTCGTGCGCATCGGTATTGGAGATCCACAGGTGCTCGCCGTTGCTGGCCAGCGCGGTCGGGCGCCGCAGGCCGTGCTCCAGCGGGAACTGCACCAGCTCGCCCTGTTCAAGGCGCAGCATCCGGATCGCGTTGTTGTAGCAATCGGCCACCCACAGCAGCGGCGCCGATGGGTCCAGCGCGATGCCCTGCGGATACTGCAAGCGCGCATCCTCGCGTCCACCATCGGCCAGGCCGTATTCGAACAGGCCCTTGCCCGCCAGCGTCTGCACCTCGCCGGTGCCCAGATGCAGGCTGCGCAAGGCCGAAGCCTGACCATCGCTGACATAGAGCGTGTGCTGCTGCAAGGCCAGCCCGCCCGGCTGCGCGAATCCAGCCAGCGCGCCGGTTCCATCGGCCAACGCGAGCCGGCCCGAGCCTGCCAGCGGCCGAAAGGAATGACGCCCCAGGTCCAGCTCCCAGATCTGGTTGCTGGCCGACATTGCGATATAGAGCCGGTCCAGCCCGGCCACCACGCCGTGGGGATGATCCAGCAGGATCTCAGCCTCACGGAAATCGGTGGCCGCACGCGGTGGGCCGGCACGACCAGCACCGATCAGCGTATCGACCTCGCCGGTAGCCAGCCGGATGCGGCGGATCGCATGGTTACCGGTGTCGGCGACGTAGAGATTGTCCTTGAGCAGGGCCAGACCAACCGGCGCCAGAAAGCGGGCCTGGATACCCAACCCATCGACGAAACCGGCGGTGCCAGAACCGAATGTGCGCAATACCTGGCCATCGTGGGTGCATTCCAGAATGCGGTGATGGCCGCTGTCGGCCAGGTACAGGCGGTCCGCCGTCAACGCCAGACCACGCGGAAACGCCACTTCGGTCAACGGCTCCGGGCGCGAGACCGACTGCGCGTTTTCGTAGACGCGCCAACCGGCTTCACCGGCCTGATCCAGCAACTGCACGATGATCCGCTCCAGCGCATCGCGCTGCTGATCGCCGGACACGATTTCCACCAACCGGCCCTGCGCATCGATCACCGCCACCGAAGGCCAGCCCCGGATGCCGTAATGCTGCCAGGCCACCACATCGGCATCGCTGGCGACCGGAAAGCGCACGCCCAGCCGGTTGACCGCGCGCCCGACCAGATCGGCATCGCGCTGCGCATCGAACTTCGGAGTGTGGATGCCGATCACGCTCAGGCCATCGGCATAGCGCAGTTGCAGATACGCAAGATCCGCCAGCAGATTGGCCGAAGGCGCCGACGCCGCATGCCAGAACGCCAGCATCACGACCCGGCCACGCAGCGCGGCGATGCGCTGTTCCGGGCAGTTGACCCAGCTCAACGAGGGCGAAAGGTCTGGCGCCAGCGGGAAATTGGTCATCGGCAGGTCCGGCAGGAAATTCCCGTACGAAGCGCCATTATGCCCGCCCCTGCACGCGCTGCACCAAGCGCGGCATCGCATCGCGCAGCAAGCCGGTCACGTGGCGGAAATCATCAATTTCACCGTAGTACGGATCCGGCAGTTCGGTGCCCGGCGCAGCGCCGCACCAGGGCAGCAGCAGCGCCAGCTCGGCGCAGGCATCACGCGGACGCCGCTGTTGCAGCAAGGCCAGATTGGCGGCATCGGCCGCAAGGATCAGATCGAAGCGGTGGAAGTCCTCGTCATCCACCTGGCGTGCACGCAGACCATCGATGTCACAGCCGGCTTCGCGTGCGATCGCACGGGCGCGCGGGTCCGGCGCACGGCCGATGTGGTAATCGTGGGTGCCGGCCGAATCCAGCCGCAGATCAAGCCCGGCAGCCTCCAGCGCCGCCCGCGCCATGCCCTCGGCCAAGGGCGAGCGGCAGATATTGCCCATGCACACGAACAAGATGGATGAGTAGGCCACGTTTGAAGGCTCCTGTTGCACATGACCGGCCAGCTTAGCCGCAGCGTGCGCAGGCATCCATCAACCGGTCAGCAGCACCAGCACCGCGCCGCTGCCGCCATCGCGCGCGGGCGCCGAAGCGAAGGCCAGAACGTCGGCACGCAGCCGCAGCACGCGGTCCACCAGTGACTTGAGCACCGGACCCGGATCGCCCGAGCGCAGGCCCTTGCCGTGGATGATGCGCACGCAGCGCTTCTGTTCGTAGCGGGCTTCGGCCAGGAACTCGCGCAGCACTGCTTCAGCCTGGGTCTGGGTCAGGCGATGCAGGTCGATTTCATCCTGCACCGCGTACTGGCCGCGCTTGAGCTGGCGCAGCAGGCGCGGCGAGTGGCCGTCGCGCAGGTATTCGAGCACATCGCCCGGACCCAGCGGCGAAGCGCTGAAGGGCTCGAAACGTGATTCATGCAGGGCCCGGGCTTCGTCCTGCTCACGCGAGCGGGGACGCGGCGCGGGCGGCGCTGGCCGTGGTGCGGGTGCCTGTTCTTCCAGACGCCGCACCGGGCCGATCGCCTCATGGAACAGCGCCACCTCGTCGGGCGCCGGCGGGGGCGCGGGTTTGGGTCGCTTGGCCACGGGGTTCTCGTACAGGCGGCATCGGGCGAATCACTATAGCGCCGCCGTGCCCGATGACACGGTCCACGCAAGCTTGCAGCCAGCTCGGCTGCACGCCGGAAGGTGTTGCTTCAGGCCTCGACGTAATGCACCCGGGGCGTCAGCCGGCAGGTCAGCTCGTAGCTGATGGTACCGGCGCAGGCCGCGACCTCTTCCACCGACAGCCCATCACCCCACAGCACCACCTCGTCACCGACCTGCGCCTGCGCTGCGGCGGACAGATCAAGGGTGATCAGGTCCATCGACACCCGGCCGATCAGTTCACAGCGCTGGCCGTGAACCAGTACCGGCGTGCCGGGCGCGGCATGACGCGGATAGCCATCGCCATAACCGACCGCCGCGACACCCACGCGCATGGGCGTCGGGCAGGTGAAGCTGCCGCCGTAACCGATGCAGGCGCCGGCGGGTTTTTCCCGGATCGCGATCAGGCGCGTAGACAGGCGCATGGCCGGTTGCAAACCCTCGTGCACGCCCCAGCGTCCCGGCTTGGTGGTCAGACCATAGAGTGCGCCACCCGGACGCACCCAGTCGCCATGCGTGTCCGGGTGGTCGAGCACGGCGGCCGAGTTGGCCAGCGACAGCGGCAATCCGCTGCCGGCGGTGGCTTCGCGGAACACCGCAAGCTGTGCCGCGACCGTGGCCGGATCCGGCTCGTCGGAGGCGGCGAAATGCGTCATCAGCACGATGTCCGGCGCCACATTCGGCATCGCCCGCAGCCGCGTCAGCGCGTCGCCGAATTCTTCCGGCGGAAAACCGAGCCGGTTCATGCCGCTGTCCAGTTTCAGCCAGACATGCAGCGGCCCGGCATCGGGCTGGGCTTCGAGCATCGCAAGCTGGGCCGGATGGTGGATCGACGGGCGGATGTCCTGCTGCCCCAGCCGGGCGATGTCCTGCGGCGCATCGAACCCGCCGAACAGCACGATCGGCTGGGTGAATCCGGCTGCGCGCAGGGTCTCCGCCTCGGCCTGCGTGGCCACACCGAACGCCTCGGCATGGCGCAGCGCCCGCGCGGCAGTTTCGATGCCATGACCGTAGGCATCGGATTTGAGCACGGCCAGCACGCGGCTGGCGCTGGCACGGCGCTGCAACAGCGCGTAGTTGGCGGCGATGGCGGCGCCATCGATCCGGGCCACAACCTGCCGGCTCACTCCATCGCCCCCGAGTACGGCTGCGCGGTGTAGTTGTCAAAGCGCGTGAAGCGGCCGTTGAACACCAGCTTCACCGTGTCGGTGGGGCCGTTTCTGTGTTTGCCGATGATCACTTCGGCCAGACCCTTGTCCGGCGATTCCTTGTTGTAATACTCGTCGCGGTAGATGAACACGATCATGTCCGCGTCCTGCTCGATGGCGCCGGATTCGCGCAGGTCGGCCATCACCGGGCGCTTGTCGGTACGGCTTTCCAGCGAGCGGTTGAGCTGGGAAAGCGCGATCACCGGCACATTCAGTTCCTTCGCCAAGGCCTTGAGCGAACGCGAGATTTCCGAGATTTCGGTGGCCCGGTTTTCCTTGTTGCCGGGCACCTGCATCAGCTGCAGATAGTCGATGACGATCAGCCCCAGATCATGCTCGCGCGCCATGCGGCGGGCACGCGAGCGCAGTTCCACCGGTGACAGCGCCGGGGTGTCGTCAATGTAGATCTTGGATTCGGTCAGCATGGTGATCGCGCTGGTGACCCGGCTCCAGTCCTGGTCTTCGAGCTTGCCGGTCTTCAGGTTCTGCTGATCGACCCGGCCCAGCGAGGAAATCAGGCGGAACGCAAGCTGGCTGGCCGACATTTCCATCGAAAACACCGCCACCGCCTTGCCGGTCTTGAGCGACGAGTATTCGGCGATATTCAGTGCCAGCGAGGTCTTTCCCATCGCCGGGCGCGCCGCCAGGATGATCAGGTCCGAGGGTTGCAATCCGGCAGTCAGCGCATCGAAGTCGATGAAACCGGTTGGCAGACCAGTCAGCGCGCCCTGGTTGGCATAGCGCTGCTGCAACAGATGGAAGGCATCCTTGACCGCGCCTTTCATCGGTTGCAGGCCAGTGCGCCCACGCGCGCCGGCCTCGGCGATCTTGAACACCGCCTGTTCGGCGCCTTCCAGAACCTCGCGGCTGCTGCGTCCGGCCGGCTGGAAAGCATCGTTGACGATGTCCGTGCCGACATCGATCAGCCGCCGCAGGATCGCCTTTTCCCGCACGATGTCGGCATAGGCCATGATGTTGGCCGCGCTCGGCGTGGTGCTGGCCAGCTCGATGATGTAGGCGCTGCCGCCCACCTGTTCGTCCAGGTTCTGGGCTTCAAACCACTCGCCCAGAGTGATCGCATCACAGGGCTTGCCGTCATTGGCCAGCTGCCCGATCGCGCGGAAGATCAGCTGGTGGTCGCGGCGGTAGAAATCCTCTTCGACCAGTCGATCGGCGACCTTGTCCCAGGCCTCGCTGGACAGCATCAGGCCGCCGAGCACGGCCTGCTCGGCCTCGATCGAACTGGGCGGAACACGCAACGCATCCACGCGCGGATCAGGCCGCTCGGAACGCTCGGGACGGGGAAAGACGGCAGCCATGCAACGCGCACCTTCGGAACCAGCAGGACACCCCATGATACGGCCAGCGCCGCCGCAGCGCAGGTGACAAGCCTGTGGAAAAGTGGAGGAGAACCGGGAAAACTTTGCGCCCCGCACAGGTATCGGGCCTCTTCACCCACCCCGCATGAATCCGTGCATCAAGTGCAAACCCGCAAAACGACAACGGGCGCCGAAGCGCCCGTTGTCTGTCACACGAAGAACCGATACCTGATCAGGCTTCAGGTTCAACCACGACCTTGACCGTGGTTTCGATATCGGCATGCAGTTGCAGCAGCACCTCGAACTCGCCGGTGCGGCGCAGCGGACCTTCGCCCAGGATGACTTCCGACTTTTCCAGCGGCAAGCCGGCGGCGGTGAAGGCTTCGGCGATGTCGCGCGGGCCGACCGAGCCGTACAGCTTGCCTTCGGTGGAGGCATTGGCGCCGATCTTGACGCTGGCGTCGGCAAAGCGCGCGAGGCGAGCTTCGGCGTCGCCCAGCAACGCGGTGGCCTTGGCTTCGAATTCGGCGCGGCGCGTCTCGAACATGGCGATGTTGTCGGGCGTGGCTGGCACGGCCTTGCCCTGCGGCACCAGATAGTTGCGGCCGTAGCCGCGCTTCACCGTGACGGTGTCGCCCAGGCTGCCCAGGTTGATGACTTTCTGAAGAAGAATGAGTTGCACGTTGATGACTCCAGGTTCGTTAGCAGCCGTGCCGGGGCTCCGGCACGACCGCAACGTGAGGCTGTCCGAACACAAGGCCGGCACCCGCAGGTGCCGGCGGCAGGATCAGAGGTGGTTGTCGGTGTAAGGCAGCAGCGCCAGGTAACGGGCGCGCTTGACCGCGGTGGAGAGCTGCCGCTGGTACTTGGCCTTGGTGCCGGTGATGCGGCTGGGCACGATCTTGCCGGTCTCGGTGATGTACTGGCGCAGGGTGTTGAGATCCTTGTAATCGATCTCGGTCACGCCCTCGGCGGTGAACTTGCAGAACTTGCGGCGACGGAAGAACTTGGACATGGTGATCTATTCCTTGTGGGCGGGCAGTCAGGCAGCGCTTTCTTCGCTGCTTTCCTCATCACTATCACTGGCTTCGGACTCGGTCGAACCCGACCGGCCGCCCTCGGAATCGTCATCGCGACGGCGACGCTCGGGCTTCTCGTCCTTGGTCTTCATGATGAAGGACTGCTCGGTATCGGCCGCATCGCGGCGGATCACCAGGTGGCGCAGCACTGCATCGTTGAAGCGGAACACCGAGACCAGTTCTTCCAGCACCGCGTCGGTGCACTCGATGTTGAGCAGCACGTAGTGGGCCTTGACCAGATTCTGGATCGGATAGGCCAGCTGGCGACGGCCCCAGTCTTCCAGACGGTGGATCTTGCCGTTGTCGCCTTCGATCAGCGCCTTGTAGCGCTCGATCATGGCAGGCACCTGCTCGCTCTGGTCCGGATGGACCAGGAACACGACTTCATAATGACGCATGGGTTGTTTCCTTGTGGATGACGCCGGCATCGTTGCCGGCGAACAGCCTCCCGCCGGGGCGCAGAGCCGCGCGGCAGTGAGGCAAGGGCCTTGTCCGGTGTGGACAAGGGGCGCGAATTTTAGTGCAATCCGGGGCTTGGCGCAAGGATTGGGCGCTGTTGGCATCGGCCAAGGGGCGTGGTGTTCACCGCCCATTGCCGGGCTGGATATGCCAGCCTTCACGGCCCGGTGACGGCATGTCGCCGGTCTTCCAGGAGGACGACCTCCCCCGCGCCGCGGGCATCCAGACGGGACGGCCCGGTTTTCCGCCGGAGATGTCTGATGGCCTGGATTCTGTTGTTTTTCGCGGGTTTGCTGGAAATCGTGTGGGCGTATTCGATGAAGCTATCGCACGGCTTCAGTCGCCTGACCCCGTCGATTGTCACCGTGATCGCCATGCTGGCCAGCTTCACGCTGCTGGCGCGCGCGATGCGCGATCTGCCCCTGGGCACGGCCTATACCGTGTGGACCGGCATCGGCGCCGCCGGGGCCTTCATGGTCGGGGTGCTGGTGCTGGGCGAACAAGCCTCGCCGCTGCGCCTGCTGGCGGCCGGCCTGATCATCGCCGGCCTGGTGTTGATGAAGGTGGCCGAGGGCTGAGCCTTTCGGTGCTGCGACATGTCATGCCGCAGCGCTCAGGAATCCTGCGTGGTGAAGCTTTCGCCGCAGCCGCAGGCGGCGGTGGCGTTCGGGTTCTGGAACACGAATTCCTGATTCAGCCCGCGCTTGACGAAATCGATCGTAGTGCCGTCCACCAGTGCCAGGCTGTCGGCATCGACCAGCACGGTGACGCCATCCTGTTCAAACACCTGATCGCGCTCGTTGCGCTGGTGCGCCACGTCGACCAGATAGCCCCAGCCCGAGCAGCCGGTGCGCTTGACGCCGAAACGCAGGCCGACACTGGCCGGATCGCCCTGGAGGAAACGGCGCGCGCGTTCCAGCGCGGCCGGGGTAAGTTGGATGCTCATCGCGAAAGTCCTGCAAACTGTGGGATGCCTGGCGCGACGGTAGCGCCGTGGCGTGCTTGCGTCCATGCCATGCGGCACGCCGCTTGCCTTATCATTGCCGACCCATACAGATGCGCCCGATGGCGTGGAGATTCAAGGCGATGTCAGTGGTCAGCGTGAAACAGGCTCTGTCGGGCGCGATTGCCGCCGGCAGCCAGGTTACCGTGCGCGGCTGGGTCCGCACCCGGCGCGATTCCAAGGCCGGGTTGAGTTTCGTCAACCTCAGCGACGGCTCGTGCTTTGCGCCGATCCAGATCGTGGCGCCGGCGACGCTGGCCAATTACGAATCAGAAGTGAAGCATCTGAGCGCCGGTTGCGCAGTGATCGCGAGCGGCACGCTGACGCCTTCTCAGGGCGCCGGCCAGGCCTTCGAGATCCAGGCTGAAACGATCGAGGTGACCGGGTTTGTCGAAGACCCGGAAACCTACCCGATCCAGCCCAAGGCGCACTCGCTGGAGTTCCTGCGCGAAGTCGCACACCTGCGCCCGCGCACCAACCTGTTCGGCGCGGTGACCCGTATCCGCCACTGTCTGGCGCAGGCGGTGCACCGCTTCTTCCACGAGCAGGGCTTCTACTGGGTCAACACGCCGATCATCACCACCTCCGATGCCGAAGGCGCAGGTCAGATGTTCCGCGTGTCCACGCTGGATCTGGCCAACCTGCCGCGCAGCGACAAGGGCGAAGTCGATTTTTCCCGCGATTTCTTCGGCAAGGAAACCTTCTTGACCGTGTCCGGCCAGCTCAACGTCGAGGCCTTCGCACTGGCGTTGAGCAAGGTCTACACCTTCGGTCCGACCTTCCGCGCCGAGCACAGCCACACCACGCGCCATCTGGCCGAGTTCTGGATGATCGAGCCGGAAATCGCCTTCGCCGATCTCAACGACAACGCCAACTTGGCCGAAGCCTTCCTCAAATACCTGTTCCGCGCAGTGCTGGACGAGCGCGCCGACGACATGGCCTTCATCGCCGAGCGCGTGCAGAAGGATGCGGTGACGCGGCTGGAAACCTTCATCAACGCACCGTTCGAGCGCATCGAATACACCGATGCGGTGGCGCTGCTGCAAAAGTCCGGGCAGAAGTTCGAATTCCCGGCCGAGTGGGGCCTGGACCTGCAAACCGAACACGAGCGCTGGCTGACCGAACAGCACGTCGGCCGGCCGGTGGTGGTGGTCAACTACCCCGAGCACTTCAAGGCCTTCTACATGCGCCTGAATGATGACGGCAAGACCGTCGCAGCGATGGACGTACTGGCGCCGGGCATCGGCGAAATCATCGGCGGCAGTCAGCGCGAAGAGCGCCTGGACGTGCTCGACCAGCGCATGGACCAGTTCGGCCTGGACCGCGAACACTACGGCTGGTACCGCGATTTCCGTCGCTACGGCACGGTGCCGCATGCCGGCTTCGGCCTGGGCTTCGAGCGCCTGGTGGTCTATGTCTGCGGCCTGTCCAACATCCGCGATGCGATCCCCTACCCGCGCGTGCCTGGCAGCGCCGAGTACTGAGCGGTGGGCATCTTTCTTGCGCTGACCACGCTGGCGGTCGCCATTTCCGGTGCGATGGCCTTCGTGCTGTTCTGGCCGATGTCGCTGGTGCATCTGCGCGACCGTCACCCCGAACTGCTGCGCAGCTTCGGGGCGTTTCCCTTCGCCTCGCCGAAGGGCCTGAAATGGCTGCTGCTTCACCGCCACAAGACACTGGGCGATACCTCGCTCAACGGCCTGGCCACGCCGGCCAGTCTGGCATTGTGGTGCATGCTGATCGCGCTGCTGGTCAGTGGCGCGCTGTGGCTGTTCTACCGTTGAGGAAACCAACCATGGACGAGGCTTCCAACCCGAATGGACAATGGTGGCTGGTGGTGCTGGGCAACACCCTGATCTGGAGCCGGCTGCGGATCCGGGAGTCGGGCACCGCCGAAGTGCTCGACAGCGACGGCAACACGCTGAACTACGACAGCCCCGACAGCGCCCGCGCGGCGCTGATGGATGCCGACTTCCGGGCCTTGGACGGCATGGACGAAAGCGACGCACTCGAACTGGGCGTATCGCTGCACGCCTTGGTGCCACCGCAAGGCGAGGACCCGGCGCAGCTGCGCGGGCGCATGGTGCAAACCTTACCCACCCGGCACTGAATCTGCCGGCCCGGCCTCACCCCTCGAAACCGTCGCGGAATATCCCTTGCCCCGGCACGATCGGCGTGCGCACGCAATCGTAGGTTTCGGCGATGCGCGGCCCGGTATCGATCACGGAAAAATCCGTCACCTTGACCGGACTGTGGTTGCCGTCACTGTCGCTCCAGAAAACATGCGACGTGATGCCCAGTGCCGCCCATGTGGTGCCGGTGTGGCGGTCCGATTCAAAGGTCAACGCGATATTGCCGCCATCGGCCAGCACGATGCCGTAGCGCTGCATCGTGCGCAGGATCACGCGCGCCGCATCGTTGTAGCCGCTCATGTCGAAGTCGGCGCGCAAACGCAACCGCGCACCATACGGCACCGAGCCGACCGGCCCTGAAGGGCTGCCGGCATGGCTGGCCGGGCGCACGTACAAGCGACCACCAACACCTCCCAATGGAGCATCCGAGGCCATGCGGTTGTTGGGCAGGATGAAGCGGATCGCATGGCCCAGATCGCCATCGGGTTGCGCCACCGCGGCCGCCACGCCATCGGCATTGGGCAGCAACGGCGCGATCGGGAACCCGGCCGCATCGGCGCTGGTGCAGTGTTCGCCGCGTCCCTGCGGCGGGTAGACCGTGGCCAGATCCCAGACCGCCAGACACATCGCATCCAGCACGCCGTCTTGCAGGTTGCCGGCATACAGTTCATACAAGGTCTGGCCCTCGACCACGATCAGATGGCAATCGGCAGCGGTGTTGTCACAGGCAAGGCCAGCGTTGCCCTCGAACGCGGCGTCAGCCGGCACCGGCATGGTGCTGCCCAGCGGCTCGCAATCGGGCAAGTAGTAATCGCCGTATATGCGATGCGCAATGACCGGATGACGCGGCGCGCTTTCGCCCGGCGCGAGCTGCCGCACATGCAGCGAAAAATCTATTTGCATCCGATTGCTGTTGCCCCAGCCACCGACCTTGGCGAGCGTGGCGATCATGTCGGTCGAATCAGGATGCGTGGCGGCTGTGGAAATGTCCTGGTGCCAGACCGCAGCGGACGGGAAGCGCGGTGCCGGCGCGGCGCCGGACGTCAACGCCACCAGCAACAGGACCGGCAAGGCATACGACGCGTGGCGCATGGCGGGTCCTGCCTAGGCGGGTGTTTCAGACTACCAGACCAGATCGTCGGGCACCTGATATTTCGGATCGGCGTATTCGTCGTTTTCCGGCGGCGCGTTCGGGTCCACGCGCAGCGCCAGCGAACCCGGCATGATCGCCTCGGCGGCCTGCGCATCGGCCAGGCTGACCAGATGGTAGCGCCCGCCCAGTTGCACCACGGCCAGTTCACCGGCATTGAGCGCCTTGAGCTGGGCGTCATCCACGTGCACGCGACGGATCTTGCCGCCATATTCGAAATGGCGCGCAATCTCGGCATTGTCCAGATTCAGCCGCACGCGGTTCAGCAGTTCGGTCAATTTCGCGCGCGCTTCGCGGCGCTGGCGGGCTTCTTCCTGGCGCTGCTTTTCGGCGGCGATGCGCTCGTCCTTTTCCTTCTGCGCGCGGATCGCATAGGCCTTGGCCAGATCGATGTCCTCACGCTTACTGCCGGCATTGCGCTGCGGCTTGCGATGGTTGTCGCCAGCACCCGGTTTTGCCGCAGGCCGGCCCGGCCGCCTGCCTTGGCTCCGTTTTTCCCCACCACGGCGTGGTTCGTCCGCTGGGCGGCGCTCCTCGCGCGGCGGCGCCTTGAAGCCCAGCTTCATCAACTGGTCCTTGAGGGAATCGCTCATCGCAATATTGCTCAGTAATGTGGGGGTGGTTCGTTCGCCGCTGGCGGGCTCAGTCCGTCACGCAGCGCGCCCAGTTCCGCGCTGGCCTGCGCAAAGGCATGCCGCAGCGCCTCCAGTTCCAGACGCTGGCGGTTGACCAGATCGCTGAGCTCGCCCAGGGCAAGCTCCTGGAAGGCCAGGCGGGTTTCGATTTCAACAAGGCGGGCATCGTGGTCCATCAGCAGATTCTATCGTGGATGGCGGGTGCGGCGATGACTTTGAGCCACTCCCGGGCCTCGCCACGGCCTGCGCCATCTGCGGTACAGCCGCGATCGGCGATGATTCGACCACTTTCCCGCTGGATTTCGAATGGATATTTCGCTGGCGTTCTACATCCTCGGCGGCCTGCTGTTGCTGGTGGGCATCGTCGGGATCGTGCTGCCGGCGCTGCCGGGCGTGCCGTTGATGTTCGCCGGCATGCTGATGGTGGCCTGGGCCGGAAATTTCAGCCTGCTCGGGCCCGGCATGCTGGTGGTGCTGGGCGTGCTGACGCTGTTGTCGGTGTTCCTGGACCTGCTGGCCGGATTGATCGGTGCGCAGCGCGTGGGTGCGAGCCGGCTGGCATTGATCGGTGCCGCGATCGGTACCGTGGTCGGGCTGTTTTTCGGGTTGATCGGCGTGGTGCTGGGGCCGTTCATCGGAGCGTTTCTGGGCGAGCTTGCCTACAGCCGCAAAAGCACGCTGGCCACGCGCGTGGGCATCGGCACCTGGATCGGGTTGCTGCTGGGCACGATCGCGAAGATCGGCATCGCGTTCCTGATGCTGGGCGTGTTCGTGCTGGCCTTGCTGCTGTAAGCACGCGCACCGCTGGCGGATACGGAAACGCCGATGCGTGGGCATCGGCGTTTCGTGATCAGGCCTTGGCGATGAGCGGCATCAGCCGGCTGCGTTCTTCGCCTTTGCCAGCTTCAACCAGGTGTCGACCACGGTGTCAGGATTGAGCGACACCGATTCGATGCCCTCTTCCATCAGCCACTGCGCCAGATCCGGATGGTCGCTCGGGCCCTGACCGCAGATGCCGACGTACTTGCCGCGCGCACGGGCGGTCTTGATCGCCATCGACAGCAGCTTCTTGACCGCCGGATCGCGCTCGTCGAACAGGTGCGCGACGATGGACGAATCGCGGTCCAGCCCAAGCGTGAGTTGGGTCAGATCGTTGGAGCCGATCGAGAAACCATCGAAGATGTCGAGGAACTCGTCGGCCAAAAGCGCGTTCGAGGGCACCTCGCACATCATGATGATCTTCAGGCCGTTCTCGCCCTGGCGAAGGCCATTCTTCGCCAGCACCTCGATGACCTTGCGGCCCTCGTCCAGCGTGCGCACGAACGGGATCATCACCCACAGATTGTCCAGCCCCATGTCCTCGCGAACACGCAACACCGCGCGGCACTCCAGCTCGAAGGCCTGCGCGAACGAGGGATCGACATAGCGGCTGGCGCCACGGAAGCCGATCATCGGGTTCTCCTCGTCCGGCTCGTAGCGCTGGCCGCCGATGAGGTTGGCGTATTCGTTCGACTTGAAATCGCTCAGCCGCACGATCACCGGGTTGGGCGCGACCGAGGCGGTCAGCGTGGCGATGCCTTCGGCCAGGCGGTCGACATAGAAACCGACCGGATCGGAATAACCGGCGATGCGCTCGTCGATGCGCTGGCGGGTGTCGGCATCCTGGCGGTCGTATTCGAGCAGCGCCTTGGGATGCACGCCGATATGCGCGGCGATGATCATTTCCAGCCGCGCCAGACCGATGCCGGCGTTGGGCAACTGGCCGAAGTCGAACGCGCGCTCGGGGTTGGCGACGTTCATCATGATCTTCAGCGGCGCCGGCGGCATATTGTCCAGATCGGTGGTGGTGCGCTCGAACGGCAGCGCGCCTTCGTAGATGAAGCCGGTATCGCCCTCGGCGCAGCTCACCGTGACGTGCTCGCCATCGGTGATCCGGCTCAACGCATCGCCGGTGCCGACCACGGCCGGCACGCCCAGTTCGCGCGCGATGATCGCAGCATGGCAGGTGCGGCCACCGCGATTGGTGACGATGGCGGCCGAGCGCTTCATCACCGGCTCCCAGTCCGGATCAGTCATGTCGGCCACCAGCACGTCACCGGGCTGCACCCGCGCCATGTCCTCAAGCGAGCGCACCACGCGCGCCACGCCGCTGCCGATCTTCTGCCCGATGGCGCGGCCTTCGGCCAGCACCGGGCCGCGCTGTTGCAGCGTGAAACGCTCGATCTGGGTGGCGCGTGCGCGCGATTTCACCGTTTCCGGACGCGCCTGCAGAATGTAGAGCTTGCCGGTTGCGCCGTCCTTGCCCCATTCGATGTCCATCGGGCGGCCGTAGTGCTGCTCGATGATCAGGGCCTGCTTCGACAGTTCCTGCACGTCCTCGTCGGACAGCGAAAAGCGGCTGCGCAGTTCGACCGGCGTGTCCTCGGTGCGCACGCGCTCGCCGGGCACATCCGAATACACCATGCGCAGCTGCTTGGCGCCGAGCGAGCGGCGCAGGATCGCGTGCTTGCCAGCCTTGAGCGTGGGCTTGTAGACGTAGAACTCGTCCGGGTTGACCGCGCCCTGCACCACCATTTCACCCAGACCGTAGCTGGCGGTGACGAAGACCACGTCGCGGAAGCCGGATTCGGTGTCGAGCGTGAACAGCACGCCGGACGCGCCGATATCCGAGCGCACCATCAGCTGCACGCCGGCCGACAGGAACACATCCTCGTGCTTGAAGCCGTGGTGCACGCGATAGGCGATGGCGCGGTCGTTGTAGAGACTGGCGAAGACTTCCTTGACCTTCACCACCACATCGTCGGCGCCGGTGACGTTCAGATAGGTTTCCTGCTGCCCGGCGAAGCTGGCATCGGGCAGGTCTTCGGCGGTGGCTGAAGAACGCACCGCGACGGCTACCTCACCGCCACCGTTGTCGGCGCAGAGTCTGGCGTAGGCCTCGCGGATCGCGGTATCCAGCGCCGGCTGCAGCGGGGCTTCGATCACCCAGTTGCGGATGTCGCGGCCGGCCTTGACCAGCGCGTCGACATCTTCCACATCCAACCCGGCCAAGCGATCGAAAATGCGCTGTTCCAGATTGTTGTGGGCGATGAATTCGCGGAAGGCGTCGGCCGTGGTGGCATAGCCGCCGGGCACCGATACACCCAGCTTGGCGAGGTTGCCGATCATCTCGCCGAGCGAGGAGTTCTTGCCGCCAACCTGGGCAAGGTCGGTCAGACGCAGCTCATGCAGCCACAAAACGTGCGGGATCACTCGGCGGCTCCGATTGGGAAAGGACGTTTGATGCGGTGCGGTATTCTGGCCGCGCCGCGCCCTCCTTACAAGCGCGTGACAGCCCGGCTGTGAGCCGCAGCACCGATCTGATCGCATTGCCACAGGGCGCTGGCTACACTGCGGCAAACCTCAGAAGGAGCCGCAATGGCCGCGCTACGCCCCGTCTTCTACATCTCCGATGGCACCGGCATCACCGCGGAAACCATCGGCAGCAGCCTGCTCACGCAGTTCCCGGATGTGGAATTCGCGACCCAGCGGATTCCGTTCGTGGACAGCGAATCCAAGGCCCGCAGCGCATCCCAGCGCATCCGCGAAGCCGGTGAGCGCAGCGGCGTTCGCCCGATCGTCGTCAACACCGTGGTCGATGGCACGCTGACCGCGGTGCTGGCGGAAAGCGGCGCGCTGATGATGGATGTGTTCGCCCCGTTCATCGTGCCGCTGGAAGCCGAACTGGGCACCACCCGCCAGGCCAAGGTCGGCCACGCCCATGGCATCGTCAATTTCGCCAAGTACGAAACCCGGATCAACGCCACCAACTATGCGCTGACCCACGATGACGGCATCGATGTGCACTACGACGACGCCGACGTGATCCTGGTGGGCGTATCGCGCTCGGGCAAAACCCCGACCTGCCTGTATCTGGCCTTGCATTTCGGCGTCAGCGCCGCCAATTACCCGCTCACCGAAGAAGATCTGGAAGGCGGCGGCATGCCGCCACGCCTGCGCGCGCACCGCAAGAAGCTGTTCGGCCTGACCATCGATCCAATGCGGCTGCAACAGATCCGCCAGCAGCGCCGTCCCGACAGCCACTACGCGAAGCTGGAAACCTGCAAGCGCGAAGTGCAAGCCGCCGAAGCGCTGTTCCGCCAAGAGGGCCTGCCCTCGCTGAGCACCACCAATACCTCGATCGAGGAGATCGCCAGCAAGGTGATGTCCCAGCTCAATATCGACAAGCACCTGTACTGAACCCGGAACCGGAGCCGAAACCACGCCCATGCACCTCGCCGAAGCCACCACCCCGACCCTGCCGCGCGCCTCGCGCTTCGGCTACCTGATGGCGTTGTATGGCGAAAATTTCGACCGCTTCGAACGCATGTTCATGCCGCACCGCTGTGGCTTGGGACACTGGCGCTCCAGCCTTGGCGATGGCCTGGATCTGCACCTGCACGTGATGCAGCAGCACCGCTACACCACCGAATACCGTCTGACCTACGACATCAGGGATCCGATGACCGGCGAGCCGGATCCATCCGCCTTCCTGCGGCGCTACCACGACGCGCGCGTGCTTGAAGCCACGCACTGCTATGTCGGACGCCGCTGGCAGGACGTGCTGGGCCTGCACCCCTCGCCCCAGACCCTGCTCGGGCACCGCCTGCAGATGAATGTGTTCCTCGGCAAATGGCTGGAATTCCTCGCCGAACAGGGTCACTCGCCGCACAGTCTGCAACGCGATCCCCGGCCCGCTCAGCGATGCCACGAAACGCCACCGGAATCGCGCTCGATCATCGACGCATGAGTCTGCAACAAACAGCCCGCAAACAACGCTTGACGAATCGCAAAATGCAGCCTAACATGGTCGTCTTTCCAGCACGTGGGGCTATAGCTCAGCTGGGAGAGCGCTACAATGGCATTGTAGAGGTCATCGGTTCGATCCCGATTAGCTCCACCAACAACTTAGGTCCCCATCGTCTAGAGGCCTAGGACACAACCCTTTCACGGTTGCGACCGGGGTTCGAATCCCCGTGGGGACGCCATCTCAACCAACTTGGTTGGATCAAAAAAGACCCGCTTCGGCGGGTCTTTTTTGTTGGTCCTTTTCATACCGTTGGTAGCGGGCGCTGCTGAAGACATCTGCCTGATACCGGAAAGCGGACTTCAGCCCTCAAGTTGCGCTCACCGACACAGGAACATGCAAAGCCACAGCATCTGCAGCGCAACACGCGACGTGCTCCGCCTCTTGCCTATTCCTCACCGTGCCGCAGCCAGATCGTGGCGGCTGATTCCTCGCTGAAGACGGCGGCGAGGATGCCATGCTCGCGCGCCAGGATCGCGATGTGCTCGTGTAGCGAGAGCTGCTCATTGCCGTTGTCGACAAAGGCGACCTTGCAGCCGTCAAAGCCCATCGTGGTCAGCCTTTCGAACAGCGCCAGCAGCTGATCGGGGCGGCCGTCCTCAATGAGGTTCTCGATCACCAGCACCCGCCGTACGTCGCAGCGGCGGCGTTCCTCTGCGATCTTTGCCCAGTACGCGACCGATATTTCGAACGAATCGTGCAGGCCCTCCACCTGTGCCCGCAACACCCCTCCGGTCAGACTGAAGTGGACTTCGAACCCTTCCCCGTGCTCGACCCGCCTCAACATGGATATGGCATCTCCCCTGGAAAGCGGCCGCCCCGATCGGCCGTACTCGTCAAACACGCGATTGCCACACCAGCATGCCGCAACCGGCCCCGCCTGTGAATCCGATCACACCACAACGACAGGAATCCTGCCGATCCGAGCCTGCCACTGGCGCGGGCCGGTTTCGTGCACCGACACGCCCTGCGAGTCCACCGCGACGGTCACCGGCATGTCCTTGACCTCGAACTCGTAGATCGCTTCCATGCCCAGATCCTCGAAACCAACCACCTTCGCGGCGCGGATCGCCTTGGACACCAGATAGGCCGAGCCACCGACCGCCATCAGATACACCGACTGGTGCTTGCGGATCGCCTCCAGCGCCGCCGGGCCGCGTTCGGCCTTGCCGATCATGCCGAGCAGGCCGGTCTGTTCCAGCACCTGATCGGTGAACTTGTCCATGCGCGTGGCCGTGGTCGGGCCGGCCGGGCCGACAACCTCATCGCGCACCGGATCGACCGGGCCGACGTAGTAAATGAAGCGTCCGCGCAGATCGACCGGCAACGGCTCGCCCTTATTGAGCATGTCGACGATGCGCTTGTGCGCGGCGTCGCGACCGGTGAGCATCTTGCCGTTGAGCAGCAGCACTTCGCCGGGCTTGAAGCTGGCGACGTCCTCGCGGGTGATCGTATCCAGATCGACGCGGCGCGCGTTCTGCGGGTTGTAGGTCAGCTTCGGCCAATCCTCCAGCGAGGGCGGATCCAGCGCGACCGGCCCGCTGCCATCCAGCGTGAAGTGCGCATGACGGGTGGCGGCACAGTTGGGAATCATCGCCACCGGCAGGTTGGCGGCGTGGGTCGGGTAGTCCTTGATCTTGACGTCGAGCACCGTGGTCAGGCCGCCCAGACCCTGAGCACCGATGCCCAGCGCGTTGACCTTTTCGTACAGCTCCAGGCGCATCTCCTCGATCCGGTTGGACGGGCCGCGTGCGATCAGCTCCTGGATGTCGATGGCCTCCATCAGGGATTCCTTGGCCAGCAGCATCGCCTTCTCGGCGGTGCCGCCAATGCCGATGCCGAGCATGCCCGGCGGGCACCAGCCGGCACCCATCGTCGGCACCGTTTTCATCACCCAATCGATCACCGAATCGGACGGGTTGAGCATGGCGAACTTGGATTTGGCCTCCGAGCCGCCGCCCTTGGCTGCGACGATCACATCGACCTTGTCGCCGGCGACGATCTTCATATTGACCACGGCCGGGGTGTTGTCGCGGGTGTTGCGCCGCGTGCCGGCGGGATCGGCCAGCACCGAGGCGCGCAGCTTGTTGTCCGGATGCGCATAGGCACGGCGCACGCCTTCGTTGACGGCGTCTTCCAGCGAGCCGGTGAAGCCCTCCCAGCGCACGTCCATGCCCACTTCCAGAAATACCGTGACGATGCCGGTGTCCTGGCAGATCGGGCGGTGGCCCTCGGCGCACATGCGCGAGTTGATCAGGATCTGCGCCATCGCGTCCTTGGCTGCCGGCGATTCCTCGCGCTCATAGGCGACGGCGAGGCTGCGGATGTAGTCGACCGGGTGGTAGTAGCTGATGTATTGGAGGGCGTCGGCAATGGACTGGATCAGGTCGTTCTGGGAAATGGTGCGCACGGCTGCCTTTGAAGGGGTGGCTTTCGGGAAACGACAGTTTACGATGGGGGCGCCGGCCGGGGCAGTGCGCCCCGTCGAGCCTTTTGTGGCCGGGCGCCTGCGCCCTTCCCCATCCTTTGCGGAGAACACGAGATGGCATCGGAAAACCCCAGCGCCGGCCTGTCCGGCATCCTGCGCGACCTGCGCAGCGCAGTTGGCGACCTGTTCACCGGCGGCAAGCTTGCCGAGGACCGCAAGGTGCCGGTGGAAGTGCTGTTCGGGCTGATCGGTTATGTCGCCAAGGCCGACGGCATCGTCACCAGCCACGAGGCCGAGGTGGTGAATGCCTTGATGCAACAGATGAACCTGCCCAGCGGCGGCCTGGCGCTGGCCAGCGATGCGTTCGAGCGCGGCAAGATGCGCCAGATCGAAGTAGCCGGCGAAGTGGCGCGCATCCGTGCACTGCACCCGGTCGGCTCACCGGAGCTGGCGCAATTGTTCGACACCCTGGTGCGCGTGGCGCATGCCGATGGTCGCCTGTTCGCGCGTGAGCGGGCCGCGCTTGAGGAAATCGGCCTGGCGTTGGGCCTTGACCAGGCCGACATCGCGCGGCGCATCGAGGCCGGCGCTCCTTGAAGCGCGGGCCATTGCCGGCGCAGTCGCAATCACTGCGCCAGCGCGTCACCGCATTGCGCAACCTGGCGCCGTTCCTGGCCCAGGTCTGGCAGACCAGCCGGCTGCTGACCACGGCCACCGTCTGTCTGCGCCTGATCCGCGCACTGCTGCCGGTCACCACGCTGTACATCGCCAAGCTGATCATCGATGAGGTGATCGCGCTGACCGGCGGGCCGGCACTGGATACGGGTCTGGCCGAGGCCTGGCGCAGTGGCGTGCTGGACCACCTCGCGCTGCTGCTGGCCGCCGAATTCGGCCTGGCGCTGTTGTCCGACGTGCTCGGGCGCGCGGTCGGATTCGTCGATACCGCGCTGTCCGAGCTGTACGTCAATGCCGCCAGCGTGCGGCTGATGGAACACGCGGCGACGCTGGATCTTGAGGATTTCGAAGACAGCGAGCTGCAGGACCAGCTGGAACGCGCGCGCCGCCAGACCATGGGCCGCAGCCCGCTGATGGGCCAGCTGTTCGGCCAGGCCCAGGACATCCTCACCGTGATCGCCTTCGCCGCCGGGCTGGTGGCCTACGCGCCGTGGCTGATCGGGCTGATGCTGATCGCGCTGCTGCCGGCGTTCCTGGGTGAAATGCACTTCAACGCGCAGGGGTATGCGCTGAACTACAACTGGACCCCGGAGCGGCGCGAGCTGGACTACATGCGCCAGACCGGCGCCAGCGTGGAAACGGCCAAGGAAGTGAAGATCTTCGGCCTGCAGAACTTCCTCGTGGCGCGCTACCGCGTGCTGGCCGAGAAGTTCTATCGTGCCAACCGCGCGCTGGCGCTGCGCCGCGCGGCCTGGGGCAGCCTGCTGTCGCTGCTCGGCACGGCCGGCTATTACGGCGCCTATGCGTATCTGGCCTGGCGCACCGTGCATGGCGATTTCACCGTCGGCGATCTGACCTTCCTGGCCGGCTCCTTCCTGCGCCTGCGCGGATTGCTGGAAGGGTTGCTGAGCGGCTTCTCGCAGGTCGCCAGCCAGGCCTTGTATCTGGACGACCTGTATTCGTTCTTCAGCATCACGCCGGAAATCCTCTCGCGCCCGGACGCGCGACCGGTTCCAAAACCGATCCGCGAAGGCTTCGTGTTCGAGAACGTCGGTTTCCGCTACCCGGGCGTGGAACGTTGGGCGGTGCGCGGGCTTTCCTTCGAACTGCGTGCCGGCGAATCGGTGGCGCTGGTGGGCGAAAACGGCGCCGGCAAGACCACGCTGGTGAAGCTGCTGGCGCGGCTCTACGACCCGGACGAAGGCCGCATCCTGCTCGACGGCGTGGACCTGCGCGATTACGACCTGGACGATCTGCGCGCCAATGTCGGGGTGATCTTCCAGGATTTCGTGCGCTACCACTTCAACGCCGCCGACAACATCGCGGTGGGCCGGATCGATCAGCGCGAAGACCAGCTGCGCATCGAACAGGCGGCACAGCGCAGCCTCGCCGATGCGGTGATCGCCAAGCTGCCGCGCGGCTACGACCAGATGCTCGGCAAGCGCTTCGGCAGCGGTGTGGACCTGTCCGGCGGCGAGTGGCAGAAGCTGGCGATCGCACGCGCCTATATGCGCAATGCGCAGGTGATGATCCTGGACGAACCGACCGCCGCGCTGGATGCACGCTCGGAATTCGAGGTGTTCCAGCGTTTCAAGGAACTGTCGGCCGGCAAGACCACGGTGCTGATTTCACACCGCTTCTCGACCGTGCGCATGGCCGACCGGATTCTCGTCTTGCGCGATGGCGGCATCGTCGAATCCGGCAACCACGAGCAACTGCTGGCCGCCGACGGCCTCTACGCCGAACTGTTCAACCTGCAGGCCGAGGGTTATCGCTGAGGCAACACACGAAACGCCGTCACGCCGCCTCCCTGCCGTGTCGCCCGGATAAGGCACAGCCGCATCCGGGGATGGCTTTCCCATGATTTCAACCCCGGCTGCGTTCCGGATCTGATCCGAGGCGCAACCGAACTGGCCATTGTTCAACCCGCAAGGCCGGGGACTGCCGCCAAGACGCAACACGCCGCACCATCCCGCGAACACGGCGACCCTCACCCAAGCAGCGCAACGATGTCCTTTTCCAGCTTGGCCGGCGCATCGTTCGGGGCGAAGCGTCGTACCACATTGCCATCACGGTCGATCAGGAACTTGGTGAAGTTCCACTTGATCGCCTCGGTGCCGAGGAAGCCGGCCTTCTCGCTCTTGAGCCAGCGGTACAGCGGTTCGGCCTCCGGCCCGTTGACCCGGATCTTGGCGAACAGCGGGAAGCTGACGTCATAGGTGAGCGAGCAGAAATTCCTGATTTCCTGCGCATCGCCCGGCTCCTGCTGGCCAAACTGATCGCAGGGAAACGCCAGCACCGCAAACCCGGCCGGGCCGTGCTTGCGGTACAGCGCCTCCAGGCCTTCGTACTGCGGCGTGAAACCGCATTTGGACGCGACATTGACGATCAGCAGCACCTTGCCGCGCCATTCCTCCAGCGCTCGCGGCTGATCGTCGATGTCCTGCACGGTGAAATCGTAAAGCGAAGCCATGGTCGGTTCCTGGCGGCGGTCGGGATGCGCAGATTACCCGAGCCGTCCGCCCTCCGGGCGTGCATCGCTTATCAGCTGATGCCCTGGCGCTTGATCAGAAAACCCGGGCCTTAGTCGTCGGACGCATCGTCTTCAACTTCCGGCTTCGCGGTGAAATCAGGCACCGGCAGCCAGTTGCGTGCCAGCACGAATACCGCCCAGCAAGCAAAGCTGAAGATCGCGGCGTTGACCAGCCCGGCACGCGCGATCAGCGGCCACGGCCAGATCATCGCGATGATCATGTTCTTCAGCGATTCAACGCTGAATCCGATCAGCAGCTGCACCACCTGGCCTTCGACGAAGGACCAGCCCGACAGCAGGCCCTCACGCGGATCGAGCAACGCCTCAAGTTCCATGCCGACAAAGATCGACAGCGCGACCATGCCGTAGAAGCCGCCACCACTGTGATCGCGCACCCAGCGGTCCAGCACGTCATCCAGACGGCGGGAAATCCATTCGTCCGGCAGGCTGCCGGCCGCGACCACTGCGGCATAAGTGAGCAGGAACAGGCCGAAGGCACCGGGCAGCCAGTTGCGTTCGAGAACGATGTAACCGGTCAGCCACAGCAGTAATCCGGCTGTGGCCACCAGCGCCAGCAGCCACCAGTGGTGTGGTTGCAAGGTGCTGCCCGAGGGTGCAACTCGGTGGAAGGTTTCGGTACCCAGACGACGCAGATCCATGGGCGATTTCCAGCAGGAGTGCAGGCAAAGTGTGCGCCGATCAGGACGCCATCGCCATGCCGGTGTGACGCCGGGCCAGGCGCGATCAGCCGGCCAGGCGCTGGCGCACCGCCTCGAACAGTGCGACACCGGCCGCGACCGAGACATTCAGGCTTTCGATATCACCCGGCATCGGGATGCGCGCCAGAAAATCGCAATGCTCGCGTGTCAGCCGCCGCATGCCCTCAGCTTCGCCGCCCATCACGATGCCAACCGTGCCCTTTAAATCGATTGCGTACAGGTCCTGCGTCGCTTCGCCGGCCAGGCCGACCAGCCAGACGCCAGCCTGTTTCAGGCTTTCCAGCGTGCGCGCCAGATTGGTGACGCGCACCACCGGAATGCGATCAGCCGCGCCGGCCGAGGTCTTGCGCACCGTGGCATTGACCTGCGCGGATTTGTCGCGCGGGATCACCACCGCCGTGGCCCCGGCGGCGGCGGCGCTGCGCAGGCAGGCGCCGAGATTGTGCGGGTCCTGCACGCCATCCAGGATCAGCAGCAGCGGCGCCGGAGCCGATTCCAGCAGCACGGCAAGATCGTTTTCATCCAGGCTGCGCGCCGCGCTGTACTGCGCGACAACACCCTGATGCCGGACACCGGCGGCGAGCCTGTCCAGCACCTCGCTGGCGACGGTGCGCGTGGCGATGCCGTGGGTGCGCGCCAGTTCCGTCAGCTCGGTCAGGCGCGGGTTGCGGGCACGCGCTTCAAGCATGATCTCGCGCACATTGTCCGGATCATTTTCCAGCGCTGCCGCCACCGCATTGATGCCGGCGATCCAGTGGGCATTGTCCTTTCCGGCCATCGTGCCGCGCTCCCTGCCGCGCTCAGTCCTTGCCACGGGTTTTCTTCTTCGGTTTGGTCGCACTGCCCTTGTCCGCCTTGGCGGCGGTGCGCTCCGGCACCAGACGCAGATCGATGCGGCGGTCTTCGACACTGGCGCGCAGCACCAGCACCCGCACCGGATCGCCCGGACGCCACGCCGCGCCGGTGCGTTCGCCGCTGAGCATCTTGCGCACCGGGTCGAAGTGGTACCAGTCGTTCGGCAGTTGGGTGACGTGCACCAGTCCGCTGACCTTGGAGTCGGTCATTTCCACGAACAGGCCGAACGAGGTCACGCCCGAGACGATGCCATCGAACTCGCTGCCGACATGCTGTTCCATCCAGGCCGCGCGATAGCGCTCGTCGACCTCGCGCTCGGCCTCCTCGGCCCGACGTCCGCGCTCGGAGCATTGCAGGCACAGCTGTGCCATATCGTGCGGCGCATAACGGAAATCGTCGGCGCGCCCGTCATCGAGCACGTGCTTGATCGCACGGTGGGTCAGCAGATCCGGATAACGCCGGATCGGCGAGGTGAAGTGGGCGTAGGCCTCCAGCGCCAGCCCGAAATGGCCGATGTTCTGCGGCGAATACACCGCCAGGCTTTGCGAACGCAGCAGCACCGATTCGATCAGCGCGCTGTCGGCACGCTCGCGCACCTTCTTCAACAGCGTGGTGAAATCACCGGGCTGGACCTTGTTCCACGGCGGCATCGAAAGCCGGAATTCGGCGAGGAATTCCAGCAGATCGGCGTATTTCTGTTCCGGCGGACGGTCGTGCACGCGATGCGGGGCCGGGATGTCGTGCGCCAGCAGGAAACGCGAGGCCTCCACGTTGGCCGCGATCATGCACTCCTCGATCAGCTTGTGCGCATCGTTGCGTTCGGTCATGCCGCCCTGCACCACTTCGCCGGCCGGGCCGAGCACGAAGCGCACTTCGCCGGTTTCGAACTCGATCGCGCCACGCGCGCTGCGTGCCTTGGCCAGGATGCGGTAAAGCTGGTGCAGATGCTGGATCTGCGGCAGACGCTCACCGAGCTGTGCGATGGCATCCGGATCCTCGTGCCCGATCGCGTTCCAGACCTGAGTATAGGACAGCCGTGCATGCGAACGCATCACCGCTTCGTAGAATTCCGAGCTGCGCACCTTGCCGTCGCGGTCGACCTGCATATCGCAGACGAAACACAGTCGATCCTCGTCCGGACGCAGCGAGCAGATGCCGTTGGACAGGGTCTCGGGCAGCATCGGAATCACGAAGCCGGGGAAATACACCGAGGTGGCGCGCAGCTGGGCTTCCTCGTCCAGCGCAGAACCGGGCTGCACGTAATGCGAAACATCCGCGATCGCGACCACGAGGCGGAAACCGTTGCGGTTCGGCTCGCAGTACACCGCGTCGTCGAAATCCTTGGCGTCTTCTCCGTCGATCGTCACCAGCGGCAGCTCGCGCAGATCCACGCGCTGGGACGCAACCGTAGCCGGCACTTCCAGCGGCACCGCGCTGGCCTGTTCCAGCACCTGCGGCGGGAACACATGCGGCAGGCCGTGGCCGTGGATCGCGACCTCCACCACCAGCGAAGGCGTCAGCGCCTCGCCCAGCACGGTCAGGATGCGGCCGATCGGCGGACGCCCGCGTTGCGGTGCCTCGACAATCTCGCAGACCACCAGCTGGCCGGGGCGCGCATCGTGGCGCGCATCCGGCGGGATCATCACGTCCTGCAGCACGCGCTTGTCATCAGGCGTGACGTGGCCGATGCCGGCGCGCTCGTCATAACGCCCGACCAGCCGCATCAGGCGCCGCTCCAGCACTTCGACGATGACGCCTTCGCGCCGGCCGCGACGGTCGACATTGACCACGCTGGCCAGCACGCGGTCACCGTGCAGCACCTTGCGCATTTCGCGCGGCGGCAGGAACAGGTCCTCGCCGCCGGCATCCAGATGCACGAAACCGAAGCCTTCCGGATTGGCGATCACCTGCCCGGCCAACAGATCGGTCTTCTGCGCCGGCACGTATTGGCCGCGCCGGTTGGCCAGCAGCTGGCCATCGCGCAGCATCGCGGCCAGGCGCCGGCTCAGCGCTTCGAAACGATCAGGTGCGGTCAGTTGCAGCTTGACTGCCAGTTCTTCGGCCGACTGCGGGCCGTCCGACTGCGCGACCAGCGCCAGGATCGCCTCGCGGCTGGCGATGGGGTTGTCGTATCGACGTGCCTCGCGCTCGGCGAACTGGTCCTGGAAACGTGCCGCGCCGGACGCTGGAGTCGCAGCAACGGCGTCCCTGCCACGCGCGGCTTTCGCGCTGCGGCCTGGAACGGGCGCCGGTGCAGGTACCGGCGAGGTAGCCCGGGCGCCACGTTTGGTGGCGGCGCCGGATTTTTTGGCCGCCAGCTTTCCAGTCGCGCGGGCGGTTCCGGCCGATCTGGCCGCCTTGGTTGCGCCGGCGGTCTTTCTGGCGGCGGTCTTCGTTGCGGCTGCCGTGGCCTTGCGCGCGGTGGTCTTGCCTGCGGCGGACTTCTTCGCGGCCTTGCCCGTCGCCTTTCCGCTGCCGGCACCGGCGCCGGTTCGCTGGCGTTCCTCGGCCTCGGCCTGGATCAAGGTGTCCGGCATCCAACCCGGACGCGCCGGGGCCTTCTTGCCGGCGGTCTTGCGCCGGTCGCTCGTGGTTTTTTTCATCGCCGCATCGTACTACGCGCTTCCGGTACGGCGATGACCGGCAGCAAACGGCACACGTTGAAATGACAACGGCCACGCAAACCTGCGTGGCCGTCGAGCGACAACAGATGATGCGGGCCGATCAGTCCGAAACCACGGCGCCTGCCGCTGCGGAGGTTTCCGTCGCTGCCGGGGCTGCGGCTTCGCCGGTCGGGCGGGCCTGCACGACGCGCACGCCACGACTCTTCATCCAGGCATCGAATTCGGCGGCGGTGAACTTCTTGCCCTTGTCCATATTGAAACGGTAGGGCGTGTTGTCGTGCTCGGTCTTGGGCACGTAGTTGGCGAATTCGTCCTGCGCCGCAGCGGCGGCACATGATTCCAGCCGCAGGCGCATCAGCACCACGTCCAGCGCCAGGGATTCGTCGCGGCTTTCGGCCAGCAGCGTGCGCGGCGCGGCCAGTGCGGCCGGGTGACCGGTCATGCCGGAGAACAGCGGCGGCACCGGCGTAGTGCGCACCGGCAGCGGCTGCGGCGCATCACCGGAACAACTGATCGCGGCGGCCGGAGCGCTGAGCCCCATCATCGCCAGCGTACCCGCCACAAGCATCGTCATCCTCAACATCGCATGGTTCCTGCAAGACCGGATCGAACGCGGCAAGTCTAGGCCCGACAAGCGCTTGCGACAAGTTCCTCAGGCCGCTTCCGTGGCCTGACACACGCTTTGCCGAAGGCGCACTCAGCCCTGTCGTGGCCGGCGCCGGAACGGCCAGCGCCCGCGCCAGTACTGGATCATCAGGAAACCGAAAGCCATGCCGCCCAGATGCGCGAAATGCGCCACGCCCGATTGCGTGCGGGTGACGCCCATGACCAGTTCCAGCACGCCGTAGACGATGACGAAAGTACGCGCGCGCATCGGAATCGGCGGAAAGATCAGCATCAGGCGGTGGTTCGGAAACAGCATGCCGAACGCCAGCAGCACACCGAAAATCCCGCCGGAGGCACCCACCGTCGGATACGGATCGCTGCCGCTGTTGACCGCCATCGTGGCCACGACCAGCTGCACCAGCCCGGCCCCGATCACGCAGACCAGGTAGTACTGCATGAACCGCTTCGAGCCCCAGGTGCCTTCCAGCGCCGGCCCGAACATCCACAGCGCGAACATGTTGAAGAACAGATGCGTCAGCCCACCGTGCAGGAAGCCATAGGTCAGCACCTGCCACGGCAGGAAGCCGACCTGCACCACGCTCACCGCCGACACCCGTGCGCTGTATTCGCCCAGCGGCCACAGCATCATGTCGAGAAAGCGGATGTCACCCAGCAACAACTGCAGCACGAAGATCACGCCGTTGCCCAGCAACAGCGCGCGTGTGATCGGGGGAATCTGGCCCAGCATCGGCACGTCCGGAAATGGCGAAAGCACCATTCTACGCTGCCGGCATCACCCTGCCCCGTCGTCGCCCCTATCGGCATCGCCCAACGGCGAACTGCCCCACAGCGCCTGGTCGAGCAGCGACTGGGCCGGATCCAGCCGCACCCTTCCGGCCACCACGTCCACGCCTTCGGCCCGCAGGCGTTGGCATTGCTCGTGGAATTCGGGCGAACCCGGTGGAAATGCGATGCGCCCGTCGGAGCGCACGATGCGGTGCCAGGGCAAGGGCGGGCCTTCGTGCGTAGCCAGGATGCGCGCCACCAGACGGGCGGCACGCGGCCAGCCGGCACGGCGCGCGATCGCACCATAGCTGGCGACGCTGCCGATCGGCACCGCGCGGATCTGCGCGATGATCTGGCTGCGCCGCCGCTGGCCGCGTTCTTCCCGGCCTTCCCCATTCATATGCATTCCGTGACAGTGCCCGTGTGCAGGCGGGCTAGAATACCCGCCGTTTCCCAATGCCCTGTCCCGACCATGCAGAATTTCGAGCAGATCCGCGCACACGCGGCCGCCAGCTACACGATCAAGACCAACGACCCCTATCTGATCGGGGTCGAACTCACGCTGGATCAGGGCGCACGCCGGCAGAACATCTACCTGGCCGAAATGCAGGGCGAAGACGAACGTCCTTACCTGCGCGTCAGCACCTCGGTGGCGCCGATCACCGGCCTGGATGCGCGCCGCGCGCTGTATTTCAACTGGGAACAGCGCGTGGGTTATCTCGCCGTCTCCGAGCTGGACGGCGTGCCCTATCTGCAATTGTGCGAGAACCGCCCCTACACCTCGCTGACGGCGGCCGAGATCGACCGCATCGTGCTGGAAATCGGTGGTTTGGGCGACCGCATGGAACGCACCTTCTCGGCTGGTGGCGACCTGTTCTGATTCGCCGGGCAGCAGCGTTGCCAAGGTATCGCCAGCAAGGTATCGCCAGAAGCTCAGCCGCCCGCCGCGTCCTGTTCCAGGAATTGCCGCAGGAACGGCACCGTGACGCGTCGCTGTTCGGCCAGGCTGGCACGGTCCAGCCGGTCCAGCAGCGCGGTCAATGAGGCCATGTCGCGCCCGACCCGGCGCAGCAGGAACCCCAGCGCGGCCTCATCCAGCTCCCAGCCACGCGCCTGCGCCTTGCGCTGCAGGATGGCCTGGCGTAGATCGTCATCGATGCGCGGCAATATCAGCTGGGTGCATTGACCGAAACGCGAACGCAGGTCCGGCAGGCCCGGCGGCAGCGCGGCCGGGGTTTCCTGTGCGATGTACAGCACCGCCGCCCCGCTGGCACGGGCGCGGTTGTGGAAATGGAACAGCGCGATCTCGTCCTCGCGTTCGCCCAGCAGCGCATCCAGATCATCCAGCACCACCAGACCGAGCCGTTCCAGCCCGGCCAGCGCGCTCGCGGCGCGGCCACGGGCATGGCGCAACGGCACATATTGCACCGCCAATCCCTGCGCCGCCGCCTCCTGCACCGTGGCCAGCGCCAGATGCGTCTTGCCGCTGCCGGCCGGCCCGGACAGGAATACCGCCGGCACGCCGCCTGCCGCCATCTGGCGCAGCAAGGCCAACGCGTCCGGGCTGCCCACGAAGGTATCGAATCGCTGTTCGGGGCCGCCGCGCAACAGCAGCGGCAATTGCGGTGTCACGCTCACGCCGGACGCTCTTCCGGGTTCGCGCCATCCGTCACCGGAACCGTGGCGGCAGGTTCGTCCCCGGCGGCGTCCTGGCCGGCCAGCGAGCTGGCCAGTTCAGCGGTATCCGCCGGCGGCACCGGCGTCTTCAATCCCGGTTCGCCACCATACAACCGGCTGGCGGTATAGCGCTGGTACAGATAGCGCAGCAGCACCATCGCCACCGCCGCCACTGGCAGCGCCACCAGCACGCCGATGAAACCGAACAGCTGGCCGCCGGCCATCACCGCGAAGATCACCGCCACCGGATGCATGCCGATGCGGTCCCCGACCAGCAACGGCGTCAAGGCCACGCTTTCCAGCACCTGGCCCACACCGAACACCACGCCCACCAGAATCACGTGGGTCCAGTCGCCGTACTGCACCAGCGCCGCGATCAGACCGATGCCGACACCGACGATGGCACCCAGATACGGGATGAAACTGACCAGCCCGGCGATCATGCCGATCAACAGCGCCAGATCGATGCCGACCATCCACAGCCCGACCGCATAGATCGTGCCCAGCGCCAGCATCACGCTGAGCTGGCCGCGCAGGAAGCCGCCCAGCACGCTGTCCGATTCGGCCGCCAGGCGCGATACCGTCGGCTCGATCGGGCGTGGCAGCAGATCGCGCACCTTGCCCACCATCACGTCCCAGTCGCGCAGCAGGTAGAACGTCACCACCGGGATCAGCGCCAGATTCACCACCCAGGTGATGATCAGCATGCCGGATTTGGACAACCCGCCCAGCACCGTGGCCGCTACCCCGCCGGCCTGCTGCCAGTGCTGGCGCAGCATCTCGAACAGGCTGCCCACGTCCAGCCCTTCCAGATCGAATCCGGTGCGCTCGCTGACCCACGGCAACGCGATCTCGGTGAACCACTCGCGGTAGCGCGGGAACTGTTCGACCAGGGTGCTGATCTGGCGTTCCAGCATCGGGATCAGCAGCAACACCACGCCGACCAGCGCCAGCGTCATCAGGGTGAACACGATCACCACCGAAGCGGTACGCGACAGCCGCAGGCGTTCGAGCCGGTCCACCATCGGATCGCCCAGGTAGGCCAGCAGCCCGGCGACTACGAACGGTGTCAACACCGGTCCCAGCAGCCAGAGCACGGCGCCCAGAAGCACCGTCAATGCCAGCAGTTGCCATTTGTGGGTATCGGTCATGTCTGATTCCAGTGCGTTTTCCTGAAGCCCGGCGGCAATGACGCCGCCGTGCGCTCCGGGTGACCTCAGGGCCGGCGCGTGAACACGCTGGGCGTCTGTGCATCACCCAGGGTTTCGGTCCGTAGGCCGCTGCTGTCCAGCAGCCGTGCCAGACTTTCCACCCCGGCCGAAAGCTCCAGCTCCAACTGCAAACGGTCATCGACCAGCGCCAGCGGCACGATCCCGCGCACGATCGGCTGGCGCCCGAGCATCTGCATCAGGCCAGCATAGTCACGCGCGGATGACAGCCCTTCGATCACCACCGGATAGCGCCCGGCCGGGCCAGACAGCACCATCTGCGAATAGCGCTGCGCCCAGGCATCGGCGGCACCGTCGGCACCTGTGGCCAGCACCGTGGCGGCCTGCGGATCCCGGGTTTGCCAGCGGCCGATATCACTCTCGCCCTCGCGCAGGCGCCAGTCCGCGATCCAGCCGCCTTCGCCACGCCGCAACCAGCCGATCAGCACCGGCCCGCCGTAACGGCGCGAAGCATTGTCCACGGCGTAGGTTTCACCACCGGGAATATCGTGCGGCTGCACGATGCTGCGGTCCAGCTCGTCATAGCTGGGCAAACGTACGCGCAGGCCGCGCTGATTGGCGCGTGACGTCAGCGGCGCCACCGCAGCGGCCGCGTCCTGCGACACGATGCGGGCGCCGCTGCCATCATCGATCGCCAACCACAGGATCGGCTGCGGACGTTGCGCCGGCAGCGCGCTGCGCCCACCGGAGGCCAGCAAGGCCTGCACCCCGGCCTGGTTGAAACGCGCGATCAGGTAATGGCGCAACTGCGGCACGCCATCGACCCGCACCATGTCCTGGCGGTAGCGGTACTGCTGCAACAACGACGCAGCATCGGCATCAGCGGCCGCAGCCGCCGACGCGGCGTCGCCACCGACCTTGACCAGCACCTGCGCCAGCGCTTGCGGCAGCGCCGCGTTGCGGTCGGATTCGGACTGGCTGGGCACCGCCACTTCGCCTTCGTACAGGGCAAGTTCCTGCGCCAGCAGCGGAAAACCGGCCAGCAGCAGCCACACACCGGCCAGCCATCGTGGAAAAACTCGCATCGCCGCATCCTTGAAAAGCACCGGCGCATGTTGCCGTATCGGTGCCCGCAGCGTCCATGCGGGCACGCAGGCATGCGCCCGGGGGGCGGTCCGCAGCCGCCCGAACGGCTACAATTTGCGCCTCTTTCCCCGCAGGATGCCCTTCGTGACCGCCGCCAAGCCGCCGCTCACCTATCGCGACGCCGGAGTCGACATCGACGCCGGCAACGCCCTTGTCGATCGCATCAAGCCGCTGGTCAAGCGCAGCTTCCGGCCCGAGGTCATGGGCGGGCTGGGCGGATTCGGCGCGCTGTTCGATCTGTCCGGCAAATACCGCGAACCGGTGCTGGTATCCGGCACCGATGGCGTCGGCACCAAGCTCAAGCTCGCGCAGCAGTGGCAGCGCCACGACAGCATCGGCATCGATCTGGTCGGCATGTGCGTCAACGATGTGCTGGTGCAGGGCGCCGAACCGTTGTTCTTCCTCGACTATTTCGCCACCGGCAAGCTCGATGTCGACACCACCGCGCAGGTCGTCGGCGGCATTGCCGAAGGCTGTGTGCGCGCCGGCTGTGCGCTGATTGGTGGTGAAACCGCCGAGATGCCGGATATGTACGGCGTTGGCGAATACGATCTGGCCGGTTTCTGCGTCGCAGCGGTGGAAAAGTCGAAGCTGCTGGACGGCAGCGCGGTGCGCGCCGGCGACGTGTTGCTGGGCATCGATTCCAGCGGCCCGCATTCCAACGGCTACTCGCTGGTCCGACGCGTGCTGGAACGCAGCGGCGCGGCGCCGGACCTGATGCTGGACAGCACCCGCCTGGACGATGCGCTGATGGCGCCGACCACGATCTACGTCAAACCGGTCCTGGCACTGCTCGCCGCACACGCGCCGCATGCGATGGCGCACATCACCGGCGGCGGGCTGGAGGAAAACATCATCCGCGTGGTGCCCGAGGGGCTTGGCATCGAAGTCGATGCCGGCAGTTGGACGCTGCCGCCGGTGTTCGACTGGCTGCAACGCGAAGGCGGCATCAGCGATCGTGAAATGTGGCGCACCTTCAACTGCGGCATCGGTTTCGTGGTCATCACCACGGCCGAAGACAGCAGCGCGATCCAGCAGACGCTGGCAGCGCAGGGCCTGCGCAGCCGCCCGATCGGCCAGGTGGTCACGGCCAGCGCCGACAACCGCGTGCGCATTGGCTGATGCTGCGCGTCGCGGTGCTGGCATCCGGGCGCGGCAGCAATCTGGCCGCGCTGCAAGCATGTGATGATGACGCCGGTTTCGGCATTGTCGGCGTGTTCTCCGACAAGCCCGATTCCGGCGCGCTGCAACACGCGCGCGACGCCGGCATCCATGCGCAGGCACTGGTGCCGGGTGGCTATCCGAACCGCGAGAGCTTCGATCTGGCCTTCTTTGCCGACGTGATGCAGATCCAGCCAGACCTGATCGTCTGTGCCGGCTATATGCGCATCATTTCCGCCGTCGCGCTGGCGCGGCTGCCGGTGCCGATGATCAACATCCACCCTTCCCTGCTGCCGCTCTATCCCGGCCTGCACACCCACGCCCGCGCGCTGGAAGCCGGCGATGCCGAGCACGGTGCCAGCGTGCATCTGGTCACTGCCGAACTCGATGGCGGGCCGGTGATCGCACAGGCCCGTGTGCCAGTGCATGCGGACGACGACCCAACCACACTGGCCGCACGCGTGCTCGAACGCGAACACCATCTGCTGCCGGCCAGCGTCGCGCTGTTCGCCAGAGGCCGGCTGAAGCTGCACCAGGGCCAGCCATGGCTGGACGGTGAACCGCTTGCCGCGCCGCTGCAACTGCGCGGCAAGGTTCTGGTCCAAGATGGTCCGGACAAATAAGGAACCTGCCCGATGAAGCATCCGCTCCGCCATCTGATTCCCGCACTGGCACTGGCCACCCTGCTGGCATTGCCTGCCAGCGGCGTGGCCGCAGCACCGCCGCTGCAACCGTATGTGGCGCACTACGAAGTGCTGCGCGATGGCGCCCCGGCCGGGCGCGCCACCGTGTCGCTCAACGCCGAGGGCGAAGGCCAATGGCGTCTGCACAGCCGCACCGAAGGCACCCAGGGCCTGGCCGCGCTGGCCGGCCTGCTGGTCGAGGAAACTTCGGTGTTTTCCGAAACCGCCAAAGGCTTGCAGTGCATCAGCTACCGCTATCGCCAGAGCGGCCTGCGGGTGCGCGAACGCAGCGTGGACTGCGGCAGCGGCGAAACCGACATCGTCAGCCGCGACCATCGCGGTGAATACCGTTTTCCGGCGCAGCCCGGTGTGTTGGACCGGCAGACGGTGAGCCTGGCACTGGCGCACGCGCTGGCACCGGGGAAGCAGACGCGATTCGAATTTCCGGTCGTGGACCGCGAACGCCTCGAAGAGCAGGTGTTCCGCATGGGCGGTGAGGAAACCATCAGCCTGCCCGGCGGTGAACTGCGTGCCTGGCGGGTGGAACGCATCCGCGACGACGACCAGCGCCACACCACCACCTGGTTCGACCCGGAGCAACGCGTGCCACTACGCGTATTGCAGCGCGAAGGTGGCCGGGTCAGCTTTGAGATGCGCCTGCTGGACCTGGAGCGCGGCAGGCGCTGAAGCGCTTCCGCCCTTGCACCTGCCGCACCACCACCGTTCCGCTTCGCCTGAACGCCGCACCGCACCCCACGCAGCGCAGCCATTCCAGCCGCAGTATGCTCATCCGGCCGGCATGGGCCGCTGATCCGTCTGCCGCCCGCGCCCGGCATCCTGTGTATGGCCAACCAACCACACCGCGAGGTATTCCCATGTCCATTGCGAAAGTCATCGAAATCACCGCCTCCTCCCCGAACAGCATCGAGGATGCAGTCAAGTCGGGCCTGAAGAAAGCCGCCGAAACGGTCAAGAACATCAAGGGTGCCTGGATCAACGAAACCAAGGCCGTGACTTCTGCCGACGGCACCGTCACCGAGTGGCGCGTCAACATGCGGGTCAGCTTCGTCGTGGAGTGATGCCTGCGGCCCCGTGCCGATACGCCACATGAAAAAGCCCGGCGATGCCGGGCTTTTTCGTTGGATCAGCGGCCGCTTCAGCCCGGAAGCCGGCGGATGCGCGCACCCAGGCCGCCGAGCTTTTCCTCGATGTTCTCGTAGCCGCGATCGATGTGGTAGATGCGGTCGACCGTGGTATCGCCCTGTGCCACCAGCCCGGCCAGCACCAGCGAGGCCGAAGCGCGCAGGTCGGTCGCCATGATCGGCGCGCCGGTCAGGCGCGGCACGCCACGGATCACCGCGGTATGCCCATCCACACGGATGTCCGCACCCAGCCGTTGCAGTTCCTGCACATGCATGAACCGGTTCTCGAACACCGTTTCGTTGATCGTGCCGACGCCTTCAGCCACCGCGTTGAGCGCGGTGAACTGGGCCTGCATATCGGTCGGGAAGGCCGGATACGGCGCGGTGGAAATATCGACGGCGCGCGGGCGGTTGCCACGCATGTCCAGCTCGATCGTGTCCGGGCCGGTGGAAATATGGGCTCCGGCCTCTTCCAGCTTCACCAGCACCGCATCCAGGGTGTCGGCGCGGGTGCGACGGGTCAGTACCCGGCCACCGGTCATCGCACCGGCCACCAGGAAGGTGCCGGTTTCGATCCGGTCCGGCAGCACGTCGTAGCGGCAGCCTTCCAGCCGCTCGACGCCTTCGACCACCAGACGCGAGGTGCCAGCGCCTTCGATGTGCGCACCCATCGCGATCAGGCAGTTGGCCAGATCCACGATTTCAGGTTCCTGCGCGGCGTTGTCGATGATCGTGGTGCCGCGCGCCAGCGTGGCGGCCATCAGGATGTTCTCGGTACCGGTGACGGTGACCAGGTCCATCATGATGTGGGCACCTTTCAGCCGGTCGGCGCGGGCACGGATGTAGCCGTTTTCGACCGTCACCTGCGCACCGAGTGCCTGCAGGCCCTTGATATGCAGATCGACCGGGCGCGAGCCAATCGCGCAGCCACCCGGCAACGAGACTTCGGCCTGCCCGAAACGCGCCACCATCGGCCCCAGCACGAGGATCGAGGCACGCATCGTCTTGACCAGTTCGTAAGGCGCCACGAAGCGGTCGGCCTTGCGCGGATCCAGATGGATGCGCATGCGGTCGTCGATCGCCAGATCCACGCCCATGCGGCCGAGCAGTTCCATCGTGGTGGTGACATCGTGCAGATGCGGGACGTTGCCGATGTCCATCGCGCCGTCGGCCAGCAGGCCGGCGGTCAGGATCGGGAGCACTGCGTTCTTGGCGCCGGAAATCTGCACCTCGCCGTGGAGCGGAACGCCCCCGGAAATCAGGATTTTTGCCATGGGGTGTGTACGGTCCTGCTCAGCCGGCTTCGTCCGGCGTAAGGGTCTTCAGTGCCAGCGCGTGGATTTCGCCACCCATGCGGTCGCCCAGCGTGTCATAGACCATGCGGTGACGCGCCAGCGGCAGCTTGCCGGCAAACCCCGGATAGACCACGGTGGCCTCGAAATGCACGCCATCGTCACCTTCGACATCGGCCTGGGCGCCGGGCAGGCCGGCTTCGATCAATTGGCGGATCAGCTGTGCATTCATCTGGGAGCTAGGACACGGAAAACATGATTGGGAGTGCCCGCTGCCTGCGGCGGCCTCGGCAAGCGCCGGAACCGGGGCACGGGTAGAATGACCCGGCATGATAAATCAAAACGACCGTGAGCCCGAACCCTGCGGCTGCGGCATATCGAGTGACCCATCACAATGAACGCCAATATCCATCCGCTGCCGCAGGCCACCGGGCGTATCGACCCGAACCCGGGCCTGATCGTCGCCAGCGCCCGCGCCGTGATCGACAACGAAGCCAAGGCGCTGCTGGCACTGCATCCGCGGATCGATGCCACCTTCGTTGCCGCCTGCCGCACGATGCTGGCCTGCCCGGGGCGCGTGGTCACCACCGGCATGGGCAAATCCGGCCATATCGCGCGCAAGATCGCGGCCACGCTGGCCTCCACCGGCACCCCGTCGTTCTATGTGCATTCGGGCGAAGCCAGCCACGGCGATCTGGGCATGATCACCGAGCACGACGTGGTACTGGCGCTGTCCAATTCCGGCGAAACCGATGAAGTACTGACCATCGTCCCGGTCATCAAGCGCCAGGGCAATGCCTTGATTGCAATGACCGGCCGCCCCGAATCCACCCTCGCCCGCCTCGCGGATATCCACCTGGATGTCGCGGTGGAGGAAGAAGCCTGCCCGCTCGGACTGGCCCCGACCACCAGCACCACCGCCGCGCTGGTCATGGGCGATGCGCTGGCGGTGGCGATGCTGGAAGCACGCGGCTTCACCAGCCAGGATTTCGCGCGCTCGCATCCGGCCGGCAGCCTCGGCCGCCGCCTGCTGCTGCACATTTCCGACATCATGCATGCCGGCGAGGAAATCCCACGCGTCGGCCAGCACGCCACGCTGAGCCAGGCAGTGATGGAAATGAGCCACAAGCGCCTGGGCATGACCGCCGTGGTCGACGACGACAACCGCCTGCTCGGCGTGTTCACCGATGGCGACCTGCGCCGCACGATGGACGATCCCAGCGCCGACCTGCGCTCCACCCCGGTCATGGACGTGATGAACCGGCAGCCCAAATCGATCGGCCCCGAGCGCCTCGCGGTCGAAGCGGCGCGGATGATGGAGGAACACAAGATCTCCGCGGTGATCGTGGTCGATGACGAACAACACGTGGTCGGCGCCCTGAACATCCACGACCTGCTGCGCGCCCGAGTGGTCTGACGATGCCTGCGACCTATCTTTCCACCGTCCCGGCCGCCGTGCGCGAACGCGCCACTCGCATCCGCCTGCTGGCACTGGACGTCGATGGCACCCTGACCGACGGCCGCCTGCGGCTGGCCTCCGACGGCACCGAGATCAAAGCCTTCAACGCACTCGATGGCCAGGGCTTGAAGCTGCTGCATGAATCCGGCATCGAAGTGGCGCTGATCACCGCGCGCAACAGCGCAATCGTGGCCCAGCGCGCCGCCGAACTGGGCATCAAACACGTTTACCAGGGCTGCCACGAAAAGCTCGCCAGCCTGCGCGCGCTGTGCCAGATCCTGTCACTGGAGGCCGAACAGGTCGCCTATATGGGCGACGACCTGCCCGATCTTTCAGCATTGGGCTGGGTCGGGCTGGCGGTGGCACCATCCAACGCGCACCCATGGATCGCGCAACGCGTGCACTGGATCACCAGCAAGGCCGGCGGCGCCGGTGCCGCGCGCGAACTGTGCGATCTGATCGTGGATGCCCAGGGCAAGAGCGCCCAGCTGCTGCGCAAATACGCCGACGCATGAGGAGGCTGCCGGACTGGATTCCCGGCGCCGTGCTGTTGCTGGCCGCGGTCGGCAGCGGGCTGGCGCTGTGGCAGATCTACCGCCCCGAATCCAGCGAGCCGCTGGTCGGGCCACCACGCTCGGATTATTTCCTCGTGGATTTCGAACTGGTCGCGCTGGATGAGGCCGGCCAGGAATCCTTCCGCGTCACCGGCCCGCTGCTGAGCCGGCATCCGCATCTGGGCACGATCTCGATCGACCAGCCGCGCTTCCGCTTTCCCGATCACGAGGAACAGGCCTGGCTGGCACGCGCTGACCGCGCCTGGGCCGCCGCCGATGGCGAGGAGCTGCGTCTGGATGGCGATGTCGCACTCGACGGCCCGGCCAGCGCCGAGGACGGCCCACTGGCCTTCCGCACCACGCAATTGACGATCTTCCCCAAGGCCCGCCGCGCCAGCAGCGAACAGCTGGTCACGTTCTCCTCACCCCACTCTATACTTGCAGGCCGTGGTTTCCGTGCCGATATGGAAACCCGCCGCTTCCAGCTTCTGAACGAGGTCACCGGCCACTATGACACCCCCGTTTCCGCCTCGCGTCGTTGAGCCTGCGCTGCGGGCGATCCTGCTGGGTTGCATCGTATTGCTGGCCAGCGGAGCCGTACTGGCACGTTCCAGTGACCGCGACCAGCCACTGGACGTGCACGCCGGCGGCCTGGATGGCCTGATTTCCCAACACGGCGACACCCTGCTGACCGATGTCATCATCACCCAGGGCACGCTGCGGATCGAAGCAGCGCACGCCACCGTCAGCCGCGAGAACGGCAATGTCACGCGCGTGGTGCTGCTGGGCGAACCTGCCCTGCTGCAGCAGGAAAACGACGACGGCGTGTTGATGAAGGCGCAGGCCAACCGCATCCAGTACGACACCTCCAGCGAAACCGTGCTGCTGACCGGCGCGGTGCGGATCGATCAGGGCCGCGACGTCTTCCGTGGTGCGCGCGTCACCTACGACACCCGCAACGGCCACATTTCCGGCGATGGCGGCAGCGGTGGGCGCATCCACCTGACGATCCAGCCTTCGAACAAGCCGCCGGCGGACTGATGCTGGTCGCCCGCCACCTGCGCAAGCGCTACCGCACGCGCGATGTCGTCAAGGATTTCGGCCTGCACCTGGCGGCCGGCGAAGTGGTCGGCCTGCTTGGCCCGAACGGCGCCGGCAAGACCACCTGCTTCTACATGATCGTGGGCCTGGTCGCGGCCGATGGCGGTGAAATCGTGCTCGATGGCGACGACATCACCGCCCTGCCGATGCACAAGCGCGCCCGTCGCGGCGTCGGCTACCTGCCGCAGGAGCCTTCGATCTTCCGCCGCCTGAGCGTCAGCCAGAACGTCATGGCCGCACTGGAACTGCGCGACGATCTCGACGCCCAGGGGCGCGAAAACGAACTGCTCGCGCTGCTGGAAGAACTCCAGGTCGCCCACGTCGCCAACCAACGCGGCGCCAGTCTGTCCGGTGGCGAACGCCGGCGCGTGGAAATCGCCCGCGCACTGGCGGCCAAGCCGCGCTTCATGCTGCTGGACGAACCCTTCGCCGGGGTCGATCCGATCTCGGTCGGCGACATCCAGAAGATCATCCGCCACCTCAAGACCCGCGGCATCGGCGTGCTGATCACCGACCACAACGTGCGCGAGACCCTGGGCATCTGTGACCGGGCCTACATCCTGAGCGACGGCGGCGTGCTGGCGCAGGGCAAACCGGATGAACTGCTCGACAACCCGGACGTGCGCCGCGTATACCTTGGTGACAGCTTCCGCATGTGATCTGGCACGGATATACGGTGAAACCCGCCCTGCAACTCAAACTCGGACAGAGCCTGACCCTGACGCCGCAACTGCGTCAGGCGATCCGGCTGTTGCAGCTGTCCAGCATGGAACTGGAAGCCGAGATCACCGAGGCGATCGAATCCAACCCGCTGCTGGAGCGCCCGGAAGAAGCCGAACCCGATGCCGCCGCCAACCACGACAGCCACGACAGCCCGGCTGAAGAGCGCAGCGACGCCGCCACCGGGGACGAGGCCGAAGACTACCCGCTGGATACCCCGGACTGGGATCTGGAAGACTACGGCAGCCGCGCCAACGCGCCCGGCAGCGAAGGCGACGAAGAGCGCGAAAACACCCTGGCCGACACCGGACAGGACCTGCACGACCACCTGCTGTGGCAATTGAACCTGACCCCGATGTCGCCACGCGACCACGCCATCGCGGCGGCGCTGATCGATGCCATCGGCGAAGACGGCTATCTGGGTGAAACCCTGGACGCCCTGCGCGACGGCCTGCATCCCGACCTCATCGTGGAGCTGGACGAAATCGAAGCCGTACTGCACCGCATCCAGCGCTTCGACCCGCTCGGCGTGGGCGCGCGCTCGCTGTCCGAATGCCTGCTCGTGCAACTCTCACCCAGCGACACCACCGATGTCGTCGTGCTCGCACGTCGCCTGGCGCAGGAGCACCTGGAACCCCTCGCCAAGCTCGGCCCGGAACGGCTCGCCGCACAGCTGGGCGTGGATACGGACACCATGAACGAAGCGGTGCAACTGCTGCGCTCGCTCGATCCGCGCCCGGGTTCCGCCTATGGCTCGGCGCCACCGGACTACATCACACCCGATGCCTATGTCACCCGCCACCAGGACACCTGGCAGGTCCGACTCGGGCCCGGCTGCCGCCCGCGCCTTGGTATCAATCGACATTACGAATCCCTCATCGGCGTGGCCGGAAAGAGCGATACCGCCTATCTGCGCGGCCAGCTGCAGGAAGCGCGCTGGCTGATCAAGAGCCTGGAAACCCGCGCCGACACCGTGCTGCGCGTGGCGCAATGCATCGTCCGCCACCAGTCCGGATTCCTCGACTACGGCCCGGAAGCGATGCGCCCGCTGGTGCTGCGCGAGGTCGCCGAGGAACTGGAACTGCACGAATCCACGATTTCCCGCGTCACCACGCGCAAGTACCTGCACACCCCGCGCGGCACCTTCGAGTTCAAGCACTTCTTCTCATCCAGCCTGGCCACGGCCGATGGTGGCAGCGCCTCCAGCACCGCGATCCAGGCCATGATCCGCCGTCTGATCGAACAGGAGAACCCGCGCAAACCGCTGTCCGACGCCAGTCTGGTCAAGGAACTGGAGCGCGAGGGCGTCACGGTGGCGCGTCGCACCGTGGCAAAATACCGTGAAGCAATGGGCCTTGCGTCAAGCAACGAAAGGCAGCGGCTTGAATGAGCGAACGCGCGCCCACATGCAGAGAAAAGAGACAGGTTTTACGTTGAGTTAACGCCCTCTGGGTTAAGAGACCCGGGACACGCAACAAGATCGACGTGATGGCTGTACCGCATCACGTTTCCCGCCCGGCAGCACTGCCGGAGCATCAGCCGCAAGGCAGCAACAGGAGGTTTGTCATGCGTATCGAGATTGTCGGACACCAGATCGAAGTCACTGCCGCGTTGCGCGACACGATCGAGTCCAAACTGGAAAAGCTGCGCCGCCACTCCGATGACCTGATGGATGGCCGCATCACCCTGTCGGTGGAGCGTCTGCAGCAGAAAGTCGACGCCACCCTCAATCTCGCCGGCCACACCATCCATGCCGAAGCCTCGGCCGAGGACATGTATACCGCCATCGACCAGTTGCTCGACAAGCTCGACCGCCAGGTGATCAAACACAAGGAAAAGCTCACCAAGCATCGCTCAGACCAGAGCATCCGCACCGCTGAAGTGGGCTGAGTGGGAAAGCAGGCCGTAGGCCTGGCAGGGGCAACACAACATGCATCTGATCGACCTGCTGGTACCCGCGCGCGTGCGTGCGGGTACCAGTGCCACCAGCAAGAAACGCCTGCTCGAACTGGCTGCCGCCACCCTGGCGCTGCCCGAAGCCGACCCCGAACTGGAACGCCAGATTTTCGACAGTCTCTGTGCCCGCGAACGGCTCGGCTCCACCGGCCTGGGCCACGGTGTGGCGATTCCGCATGGTCGTTTGGCCGGGATCAGTACACCGGTCGGCGCGTTCCTGCAGCTGGCTGCGCCATTGCCGTTCGATGCCAGCGACGGTGTCCCGGTGGACCTGCTGTTCGCGCTGGTGGTACCCGAGCACTTCAACCAGCAGCACCTGCTGCTGCTGTCGCAACTGGCAGAGATGTTCAGCGACAGCGCGTTCTGCACCCGCCTGCGCAATACCCCCGGCGACTGCGAACTGCACACCGTGCTGTCGGACTGGCAACTCGCCCACCTGGCCGCCTGAGGCCATTGCGCAAGGCGGACAGCAACCGCGCTGCAACCCGGCAACTGCGATACTGATCCTTGCCCGATGCCCGGCCCGAACGCCGGGCCGTCAGGACTTTGCCGCGCCCCGGCGCCATACTTGGATCCGTCATCCTGCCCTCCGCACCCGCATGTCGATCCCGACCCATATCACCGCCCGCGAACTCTTCGACCAACTGGAGCATCGCCTCGCGCTGCGCTGGGTCGCTGGCCAGCATGGAGAACAGCGGGTGCTGGAATCCGGCGAGCACCTCGCACGTCGCCCCGCGCTGGCCGGTTATCTGAACACGATCCACGCCAACAAGGTGCAGATCGTCGGCAGCGAGGAACTGAATTATCTGGATGACCTGGATCCACGCCAGCGCTGGGAGACCCTGGCACGCATCGTCAATGACACGCCGCTGGCACTGGTGGTGGCGCGCAACCGCGACATCCCCGACGATCTGCGCGACGCCGCCAATGAGTCCGGCACGCCCTTGTGGATTTCAGATCGGCGCGGGCACGAACTGCTGACCTACTTCCAGTACCACATGGCACGCGCGCTGGCGCGACGCATCACGCTGCACGGGGTATTCATGGAAGTGCATTCGATCGGCGTGCTGCTGACCGGCGAATCCGGTCTGGGCAAGAGCGAACTGGCACTGGAGCTGATCTCGCGCGGTCATCGCCTGGTCGCCGACGACGCTCCCGAGTTCACCCAGATCGCGCCGGACATGCTCGACGGTACCTGCCCAGAGATGCTTCAGGATCTGCTCGAAGTGCGCGGTATCGGCATCCTCAACATCCGCGAGATGTATGGCGATACCGCGGTCAAACGCAACAAGTACCTGCGCCTGATCGTGCACCTGCAACGCCAGGAGACACTGAGTGTCGAAGGACGTGAAATGGAACGCCTCTACGGCGATGTCGGCACCCGGCGGGTGCTGGATCTGGACATCCCGCAGATCACCCTGCCGGTGGCCGCAGGCCGCAACCTGGCAGTACTGGCCGAAGCCGCGGTGCGCGCCCATGTGCTCAAGAGCCGCGGCTTCGACGCCGCCCAGACTTTCATCGACCGCCAAGCCCACCAGATGCGACGCGAGCCCAGGACATGAATACGCCACCCGATTCCGCCCAGCCCCTGCTGATCGTCAGCGGACTTTCCGGCTCCGGCAAGAGCGTGGTGCTGCGCACGCTGGAAGACCTGGACTACTACTGCGTCGACAACCTGCCGGCCGAACTGCTGCCGGCGTTCGTCGCCAACATCACCGCCAGCGCCGAAACCCCGCCCCGCCTGGCGGTCGGCATCGACGTGCGCAACCGGCCCGAAGGCCTGATCCAGCTGCCGCATTCGCTGGCCCAGGTGGGCGGCATGGGCTGGCAGCACCGGCTGATCTTTCTGGATACCGAAGACGAGGTGCTGATCCGGCGCTACAGCGAAACCCGCCGACGCCATCCACTGAGCCTGGACGGGCTACCGCTGGCCGATGCCATCGCGCAGGAACGCCAGCGCCTGAAACCGCTGATCGCCATCGCCGACCGGGTGCTGGACAGCAGCCAGATGAACGTGCACCAGCTGCGCCGCTGGGTCGTGACCGAACTGGCCAGCAACACCCGCCCTGGCCTGTCGCTGCTGGTGCAGTCCTTCGCCTACCGCCACGGCGTGCCGGGCGATGCCGACTTCGTGTTCGACGTGCGCTGCCTGCCGAACCCGCACTGGGATCCACGCCTGCGCCCGCTTTCCGGACGCGACGCGCCGGTGCGCGAGTTCTTCGAGCAGCAGGAGCCGGTCAACGACTACCTCGGCCACGTTGCCGCGTTCCTCGACCACTGGCTGCCGCGTTTTGAAAGCGACACCCGCAGCTACGTGACCCTGGCATTCGGCTGCACCGGCGGCCGCCACCGCTCGGTCTACTGCGCCGAATGGCTGGCCGCACACTGGCGCGACCAGGGCCGCACCCGTGCCGTGACCTTCCATCGCGAACTGGAATAGCGTCGACCCGCGGACGAACCGGGTATGGCCACTCCGCCGTTCGTAACCACTCCACTTCCGCACCGCTACGGCGCTCAGCCTTGCTGACATCAGTGATGCAGGTCCAAGGCCGCGCTCACGACCTGTATCAGTCAAGCATGCAGGATGGCGCCCGACAAAAGACGAGGCCCGGCTTTCGCCGGGCCTCGCCAAGTTGCAACTGACTCAAGCAGTCAGATCAGAACTTCTGGTTGTAGCGCACGAAAAGCGAACGTCCCAGATAGTCGTACTGCGTGGCCTGAACCGGCACGTTGCCATAGCGACCCTCGCCCAGACCATTGGAAATCGAGTCCGGTTTGGCGTTGAACAGGTTGTGCACGCCCAGCAGCAGCGACCAGGTCGGCTGCTCGTAACGCACCGAAGCGCTGTGGTACAGGCGCGAATCGGCCTTGTAATCGTAGACCGCACCGCCCCGACCCAGATAGGTGTTGGGAATATCGCCGATCACCTTCGTGGGATGGACGTAGTCCATGCCCCAGTGATAGGTGAAATCGCCGCGTTTGATCGAGGCATTGAGATTACCCACCAGCTTCGGACGACCGATATCACCCACCCAGTCCGTGAACCGCGTACCACCGGCCAGCGGGCTTTCAAAGGTCTGCGAGATATCCTGGGTGATGTAGGTAACCTGCGAATCAATGGTCAACGTGCCATAGGCATAGTCGTTCTGGAAGCGGGTCAGCAGGTCGAAACCCTTCACCTTCTGCTTGTGCAGGTTGATGTAGGTCGCGTAGATATTGTCGATCTTGAACGGCTCGGTTCCATCCGGCCCAGCACGGGTGAACAGGTCACAGAAGTTGTTCGGGTAGATGTCCGCACCGTAGCAGCTCGCCACAATGGTACCCGCACCCAGGCTGGCGATCTGGTCCCTGACTTCGATTTCGAAATAATCAACCGCAATACTGATCGGCGAGAACTCCGGTGTCCAGACAATGCCGTAGGTCAGCGCATTGGAATGCTCCGGATTCAGGAAGCCGGCACCACCGCCGGTGAAGACCTGGGCCGAGGAGGGTGCACCGTTGTAGTCCTCAGGAATACCGGCGGCCGCACAGTTCGCGCGGATGTTGATGTTGTTGCTGGCGCCCCAGTCGATGCAGGGGTCGATCGCCAACTGGCCCTGGAAGCCGGACTGGTTGCCCAAGTACAGCTCATACAGGCCCGGGGCACGGAACGAGGTGCCCTTGGTGGCGCGGGCACGCAGCGAAGGCACGATCTGCCAGCTCAGACCCAGCTTCCAGACCGAATCACTGCCATCCACCGAATCGTAATCAAACCAGCGCCCGGAAGCGTTGAGTGTCAGATTCTCGATGCCCGGCAGGTTGCCCAGCAGCGGAATCTCGATTTCGGCAAAGGCTTCCTTCACCGCATCGTCACCCTTGGTCACCTGGGCCGAGCTTTGCCCCCAAAGCATTCCACCACGTGAGAGCTCACCCGGCTGGTCATCGATGCTGAATTCACGATATTCAACGCCGATCGCGCCACCGGCGACACCGGCAGGCAGTTCAAACAGCTCGCCGGTCATGAGACCCGTGAACACCTTCTGGTCATAAATCGTCTTGCCCTTGTCCCAGGCACCGATCAGACCCACCAGCTCATCCATTCGTTCACCGCTGAGGAAGCCGGGATCAAAGTAGTTGATCGTCGGTGCGTCTTCTCCGTACTGCCAGTCGCCTGTTCTGCTGGCGTCGATCGACAGGTTGTTGTAACGACCATCCGAGCGGGTGTAGTTGGCGTTGACGTCCCAGATCCACGAACCGGCCAGCCCGCCGGAAAGGTTGGTGTTAAGGTAGATGTAGTCCACCCGCTGATTGCTTTCCGAGCGGAACGGCATCACCGGCTGCGCGACACCCGATTCAACCCAGGTATTCACGAAATCCGGATCGTTGCCGTACATGTAGACCGACCCCGGACGACCTGCAATTACCGGGAAGAATTGGCGGAAGCCCTTGTATTCGCTCTCGCGACGGTTGACCAGCAGCTGCGTATTCCAGCTCACATTGCTGAAGTCGAAGTCTGCGGCGATGTAGCCGCTGAGGCGCTCCAGATCCTGGATGATGTAGGTATCGCCGTAATGTTCGAAGTTGAGCCAGTCGTTGTAGAAAGCCGGATTCTCACCGACCCAGTTGGTGTTCGTACGCGGGCGGTAACCGGGGATTGCGCCGATGGTGGTGCCATCCCAGCTCGGCACATAGCGCGTGCCAAGAAATGCGTCCATCACGGTATTGATGTAGAGGTTGGTGGCCGAGCAACCGGCCAGCGGCGTGCCTGCCAGGCTCGAACGGTCGATACGATCCAGGCTGTTGCCGTTCTGGTCGGTCACAAGATCCTGGGCGCAGCGGAAGAAGTCGCGGTCACCGACCTGCAGCGGCTCCTGCTTGTAGTACTCACCGGCCACCACGATGTTGCCGTTGCTGAAGCCCCAACCGTTGGCTGCCGAGAAGGTGAACACCTCACCGCCGCGATTGAACGGAGCGCGGAACGCTGCGGTGATCTCGGGCGCGTCGAACGACTTGCGGGTGATGACGTTGGCCACACCGGCCACGGCGTCGGAGCCGTAGATCGACGAGGAACCGTCCTTCAGCAGTTCCACACGCTGGATGATCGAAGACGGCAGTACGTTCAGATCGAACGCCGCCACCTGGCCACGGGTACCCGCCGGACCGGGGCGATGCCCATCAAGCAGAACCAGGGTGCGGTTGGCACCCAGACCGCGTAGCGACAAGGTCTGCGCACCTACACCGCCGGCAGTCACATAGGCACCGAACTGATGGCTGATCTGGGTGGAACCGGCAGCGATGCTGGACTTCTGCAGGAACTCGGAAACCTCCATCTGGCCGAGTGCGACGTTGGTATCGGCCGAAATGATCTGGATCGGCGACACCGCGTCGTACTCGGCGCGGCGCAGCAGCGAACCGGTAACCGTCACCCGTTCAAGCTGGGAAGCTTCCTCACGAGGCGCCTCAGTCGTCTCCTCTTCACTCTCTTGGGCGAAGGCGGCGGCGCCGTAAAGGCACCCGAATACCGCCAAGGCAAGTGGCAGACGTTTGATATCGAAAGATTTTTTCCGGTTTCGCATCATCAAGCTCCCCAATGGTGAAGTTGGTCGTTATGACATCGTTAAGCAATACTACCGTTGGCTTAACGTTATCGCAACAATGATCTGTCAAGGCCCGCTGAATACTCCAGCATCAGATCGGAAACACCCTGATGCGGCTTACAGCCCTCGGGGACCGCAGTCCTTCGCCAGGTAGTTCTCGATCAGCTCCAGCGTGGTCTTCTGATGCCGGTAGTACCACGGCATGCTGTGCGGCATGTCCGGGATCAGCTCGAACCTGGCCGGCACCTTGTCACGCACCTTGCGATAGAAGTCACGCGCATGGAACGACGGCGTGCGCACATCACGGTCACCGACGAACAACAGCACCGGGATATTGGCCGTCTCGGCATTGCGCATCGGGTCCATGCCCTTGAGGGTGCGTCCCTGCAGGATGCGCTGCAGCCGGTTCTCGCTCCAACTGCGGCCCAGCTTGGTCAAATCGGTGACCGGCGCACCGGAGATCGCACACTGGTACGGACTGTCTGGGCGCACCACCGCCGCAGCCGCAGCGAAGCCCCCATAGGAATAACCGAAGATAGCGATCCGATCCTTGTCGGCGATCCCCTGCTGCACCAGCCATGCCGCGCCATCGTCCTTGTCGTCCTGCATCTTCTGCCCCCACTCGGCATCACCGGCCAGCCACAGCTCGCGCCCCAGACCGGCCGATCCGCGGTATTGGGGACGCAGCACGGCGTAGCCGCGCGACGTCAGCATCGGTACCCATCCGCTGCCATCCCAACCGCCCATGTCGCGCGCCCAGGGGCCACCATGCGGGTGGATGATGGTGGGCAGGGGGCCGTCTTCCTTTTTCCAGCCGGCCGGCAGATCCAGCAGCGCCGGAATCTTCATGCCGTCACGCGCGCTGTAGGTGACCCAGCGCTGTTCACCAATGCTTTCCGGCTTGATCTCCGGACGCTGACTGCCGAGGCTGACAACACGACTGCGGTCCAGCAGCAGGTGATAAGCCGGCGGATGGCGCGGGCTGGTAGTGGTGAACAGCACGCGCGAATGGTCATTGTTGTAATTGTTGAGATAGACGCTCTGGCCCGGATAGGCCTTCTGCAGCAGGTCGTGGACCGCCTTCAGCGCCGGATCGACATAGGTGAACTCACGCTGCGCGGCATCCACATGGAAGCCGACCACCTGGTTGAAGTTGCTCGGCTGGCTGCCCAGGATCAGGCCGCCGATGTCGAAATGCGGATGCGCCAGCAGCGCTTCGGCCTCGAACTTGCGCGTGGCCGGGTCGTAGAACCGGGCCTGCACATGGTCGGAAAACATGTCGGTCAGCACGTAGTACTTGCCGCTGGCTTCATCAATGCCGGCGATGTTCACGGTGTAGCGCTCGCTGATCTTCCGAGTCAGCTCTGGATGCTCCTCGAACTCGCCGCTTTCCGGGTTGCGGATCAGCACGCGCTGCTCGTATTCCCCCGGGCCGGCCGGCTCCAGCTCGTAGCGGGTCAACACCCTGCCGTCACGCGGATTGAACAGGCCCGGCGTGGTGCGGCCACCGGATTTGAACAGCAACTCGGTTTCACCATTGCGCAGGTTGTAAAGGTAGTAGTTGCCAGACAGCGTCATGCTGTTCATCTGCTGGATGATGACCCGGTCCGGATCCAGTGGCAGGGTACTGACCAGCGAAGCGGTTCCAGCGATTTCCAGGCAGCGCTGGATATCTTCACCGACCCCGATCCGACGCGTGTTGTCGGCGAAGGCCTCACCGAACTTCTTGTGTCCGGTATCGGTGAGGTAGGCCTTGGTCACGAAGGTGCGGGTGGAACCGGTGGTGCGACCTTCACCGCAACCACCCAGCTGCCCGCTCCACTCCTGGCGCGCGATGACCAGGATGCGATCAGCCTTCATTGCATTGGCGGCGATGAACTTCATCCTGTCGCCGGATGGCGTGACTACCGGACCTGCATCCAGATTGTCCATGTCCCAGGTGGCCAGAGCGGTTTCCTGATGCTTGGAGCCGGGCGCGACTACCAAAGCCACCAGATTCTTGCCATCGGTGCTCATCGATACCGACTGGATCTCCGGCACACGGGCCAACAGCTCGATAGGTACCGGTTCACGAGCCAACACAGGGCCGGCAAGCATGGCTGCGGCACAGATCAGCAACGGGAGAATCTGTGCGAGGCGAAAGAAAACGGTGCGTGACATGGGCAGGTCCGGCAGCGACAGATTGTCAGGGACAATCAGTATATCGGCACGGCAAACGTGCGCCGCCGACACCCCCCGCAACCCTGCCCGCATCACGTCTACACAGCACGGCATCCGGGCGCATGCCGCTTGTGAAGTATCCCGCCCCGCACACACTCAGGTGTTCTGCACCACGATGTTGGGAAAGGCGATGGCCTTGTTGCGGGCGCGCAGCGAGAGTCGGCCGCTGGCCTTGCGCGCGATGTCGCGGTAAGCGGCGGCCAGAGCCGAATCCGGCTGCGCCGCGACGGTGGGCATGCCGCCATCGGCCTGTTCGCGGATGCGGATGTCCAGCGGCAGCGAACCCAGCAGCGGCACGTCGTACTGCTCGGACATGCGCGCCCCGCCACCACTGCCGAAGATGTGCTCGGCATGGCCGCAGTTGGAACACACATGGACCGCCATGTTCTCCACGATGCCCAGCACCGGCACTTCGACCTTTTCGAACATTTTCAGCCCCTTGCGCGCATCCAGCAGGGCGATGTCCTGGGGTGTGGTGACGATCAACGCGGCCGACAGAGGCACCCGCTGGCACAGCGTGAGCTGGATGTCGCCGGTGCCCGGCGGCAGGTCGATGATCAGATAGTCCAGATCGTCCCACATGGTGTCGGACAGCATCTGCTGCAGCGCCTGCGTGGTCATCGGTCCGCGCCAGATCATCGGCGTATCTTCCTCGATCAGGAAACCGATCGACATCGTCTGAACGCCATGCGCCCGCATCGGGATGATGCGCTTGCCGTCCGGGCTTTCCGGGCGACCGGACAGGCCCAGCATGCGCGGAATGCTGGGACCGTAGATGTCGGCATCCAGGATGCCCACGCGGGCGCCTTCAGCCACCAGCGCCAGCGCCAGATTGGTCGAAGTGGTGGATTTGCCGACGCCGCCCTTGCCCGAGGCCACGGCGATGATGTTCTTCACGCCCGGCAGCGGGCTCAGCTGCTGTTGCACCCGATGCGCCTGCACCCGCGAGGTCACCGAAACGCTTGCGCCCAGGATCGCCGGATCGATGCGTAGCGCGGCTTCGGCCATTTCCGCCAGCGCCGCATGCCAACTTTTCGCCGGGTAGCCCAGCACCAGCTCCACCGCCACCTTGCCGCCATCGATGCCGATGCCGCGCACCTGGCCGCTGGCGACCAGATCCTGGCCGGTGTTGGGATCATTGACCCGAGCAAGCAACTGGCGGACGTGTTCTTCGCTGATGGACATGGCACTGCAACCGGTGAAGGCGCGAAGTGCGCCCGAGGCCAGCAATTGTAGCGGCTGGGCCCTGCCCCTCACCCGGCTGCCTGATCGTGGCACGATTCTGGGATAATCACCGGCTGCCCGAAAAAATCGCTGCCGCCATGACCACCCACACCCCACTCCTCGTCACCTGCGCCCTGCCCTATGCCAACGGCCCGCTGCACCTCGGCCATCTGGTGGGCTACATCCAGGGCGACATCTGGGTGCGGGCGCAGCGCATGATGGGGCGCGAGGCGTTTTTCGTCTGTGCCGACGATGCGCATGGCACGCCGATCATGCTCGCAGCCGAAAAGGCCGGGGTTGCGCCGGAGGATTTCATCCGCGACATCCAGGCCGGGCACGAACGCGACTTTGCGCAGTTCCTGGTGGATTTCGACCACTACCACTCCACCCATTCGGACGAGAACCGCGAGCTGGCGGCGATGATCTACACCCGCCTGCGCGATGCCACGCACTGGCCGGAATCGGTCATCGCACGGCGCTCGATTGAGCAACTCTACGATCCGGTCAAGGGCATGTTCCTGCCGGACCGCTACGTCAAGGGCGAGTGCCCGAACTGCAACGCGGCCGATCAATACGGCGACAACTGCGAGGTCTGCGGCAAGGCCTACGCCGCAACCGATCTGAAGAACCCGGTGTCGGCGATGTCCGGCACCACCCCGGAGCTGCGCGAATCGGAGCATTACTTCTTCGAGCTGGGCAAGTTCGAAGCCTTCCTGCGCGACTGGCTGGCCGGCGATGTGGCCCATCCGGCGGTCAAGGCCAAGCTGGCCGAATGGGTCGATGGCGGCCTGCGCGACTGGGACATCTCACGCGATGCGCCCTACTTCGGTTTCCCGATCCCCGATGCGCCGGGCAAGTTCTTCTATGTCTGGCTGGATGCGCCGATCGGCTATTTCGCCAGCTTCAAGGCGCTGTGCGGCAGCGACAAGGGCCGCGCGCTCGGGCTGGATGTGCCACGTTTCGATGCGCTGCTCACACCGCAAGGCGGTGCCACGATGCACCACTTCATCGGCAAGGACATCATCAATTTCCATGGCCTGTTCTGGCCGGCGATGCTGAAGGGTTCGGGCTTTGTCGTGCCTTCACGGCTGCACGTGAACGGCTATCTGACGGTGAACGGCGCCAAGATGAGCAAGTCGCGCGGCACCTTCATCATGGCGCGCACCTATCTGGATGCCGGCCTGAATCCCGAATACCTGCGCTACTACTTCGCCGCCAAGACCGCCGGCAGCGTCGACGATCTGGATCTGAACCTGGCCGATTTCGTGCAGCGGGTGAATTCGGATCTGGTCGGCAAGTTCGTCAATATCGCCAGCCGTTGCGCCGGCTTCATCGCCAAACGCTTCGACGGAAAGCTCGCCGCCACGCTCGCGCCGGAGCTGCGCGAACGCTATGACGCGGCCTGGCAGCGCCTGGCCACCGCCTGCCTCGGCGACAACGGCGGCTATGCGCGCGACAACCTGATCCAGGTACTGACCCGCACCATGGCCGAGGCCGATGCGGCCAACGAATGGATCGCGGAAATGGCGCCATGGAACATCGCCAAGGACCCGGCACGCGATGCCGAACTGCACGCGGTGGCGACGCTGGCGATCAACCTGTTCCGCCTGATTGCCGGCATTCTGGCGCCGGTGCTACCGGACACCGCGCGCCGCGCCGAGGCCTTCCTGAATTCGCCTCTGCGCGGTTTCGACGACCTGGCCCAGCCGCTGCTCGGCCATGCCATCGAGCCTTATCAGGCGCTGCTGACGCGAGTGGATCCGAAACAGGTTGAGGCCATGGTCGAAGCGAGCAAGGAATCCTTGCAGCCCACTGCGGCTGCAACGAAAAGCGCAGCGCCCACCTCTCCTATTCCCGATTCCCCACTCCCCAGTCCCGTCATCGGCATCGATGATTTCGCCAAACTCGACCTGCGCATCGGCAAGGTGATCGCCTGCGAGTTCGTGGAAGGCTCCGACAAGCTGCTGCGCTTCGAACTGGATGCCGGCGAACTGGGCACGCGCCAGATCTTCTCCGGCATCCGCGCCGCCTATGGCGAACCGGAAAAGCTCGTCGGCCGGCATGTGGTGTTCGTCGCCAATCTGGCACCGCGCAAGATGCGCTTCGGCATCAGTGAAGGGATGATCCTGTCGGCCGGCAGCGGTGGCGCCGAGCTGTTCCTGCTGGACGTGGATGCCGGCGTACAGGCCGGCATGCCGGTGAAATGATCCGATGACACCGCTGCCCGGCATCGCGGCGATCATGATCGTGCTGGCGCTGCTGGCGGCTGCGGGCGGCCGGAAAAAAGACGGCGCGGCACAGAACAACACACCCGATACGGCCGCCATTGCACGGTTCGGCATCGCCTTGCTGCTGGTGCAGGCGGTGCTGGCAGCTGGCGTGTCGTGGCTGTTTCCTGACTGGCATCCGCTGCCCACCGCACTTGCCGCGATCCTGTCCACGGCGCTGGTGCCGGCCATGCTCCAGATGCGGCATGGCGGTCACTCGCACAGTCTTCGCGCATTGCTGCAGCCGCTGGTCGGCGCCAGCCTGATGACGCTGGCGGCAGCCCTGCTTTACGGCCTGTTGCCGGTTTCCGCTCCACTGCATTGGCTGCTGTCCGGCTGCGTGCTGGCATGGGTGTTTTCAATCGGGCTGCCGGCGCAGGCCGCGCTTTCCAGACAACTGGAAAGCGGCCACGTGCCGGCGAACATGCGCGGCTTTCCGCTGCGCCTGCTGGGCGGCGCCGTGCTGGCGCTGACCTTGGCCGGAATGCTGCCGCCATGGTGAGCATCGTGCTGGCCTGCGCCATGCTGGCCGCTGCGGCCTGGCTGCTACGCGCCGGATTTCCGGCGCCGGCATCATCGGCTCCGCAAGCACCGCTGGTGGAGCGCATCGATGAGCTGCTGCCACAGACCCAGTGCGGGCAATGCGGCTTCGGCGGTTGCCGCCCCTATGCGCAGGCGCTGGCTGAAGGGCAGGCACGGATCAACCGCTGCCCGCCTGGCGGCACACGCGGCATTGAGCGTCTGGCAACGTTGCTGGAGCAACCGGTGATCGCTCTGGATCCGGAGTGTGGTGTGGAAAAACCGCTGCATCTGGCCTTCATCCGCGAAGACGAATGCATCGGCTGTACCAAGTGCATCCAGGCCTGCCCGGTGGATGCCATCGTCGGCGCCGCCAAGCTGATGCATACCGTGGTCGAGGATCTGTGCACCGGCTGCGAACTATGCATCCCGCCCTGCCCGGTGGACTGCATCGAACTGCATCCGGCGCCGGCGCTTCCATCACGCCATCTGCTGGCGCCGCCCGTCGTGGCGAATGCAGGCGGTGTGAACGGCGCGGCTAGCGCCCGCCCAGCACACCCATGAAATCGCGGTAGTAGCGCAGTTCGGCCACCGATTCGCGTGCGTCGGCCAGCGCGGTATGCGCGCCGTTCTTGCTCACCCCGGCATGCACCTGCGGCGCCCAGCGCCGGGCCAGTTCCTTGAGCGTGGAAACATCCAGGTTGCGGTAGTGGAAATAGCGTTCCAGTTCCGGCATCAGCCGGTACAGGAAGCGCCTGTCCTGGCAGATCGAGTTGCCGCACATCGGTGATTTTCCCGCCGGCACCCAGGCTGCGAGGAAGTCCAGCGTGCGGCGTTGTGCTTCGCGCATGTCCACATCCGAAGCCAGCACCCGATCCCACAGGCCGCTGCCGCGATGGGTGCGGCGATTCCAGTCATCCATCGCTTCCAGGCGTTGCAGCGGATGGTGGATCGCAAGTTCCGGGCCTTCGGCCAGCACATTGAGTTGTGCGTCGGTGACCAGCGTGGCGATCTCGATGATGCTGTCGTTGTCCGGGTCCAGCCCGGTCATTTCCAGGTCGATCCAGATCAGATGGTCGTCGCGAACAAGACTCATGGCGGTACCGCGTGGGAAAACCGGAAATGATACCGGAGCGCTGCCCGCACATGTCCGGGCAGCATTGCACCGCTTCCAGAACCGGCCTTTTCCTTACCGCGCGCGCTGGCGCTTCTCTCGGAAATACGCCGACAGCCTCGCGCCGGCCTCTTCGGCCAGCACGCCGCCATCGACGATGACACGGTGGTTGTGGCGTGGATCGCGCAGCAGATCGAACACGCTGCCACAGGCCCCGGCCTTGGGGTTGGCTGCGCCATAGACCAGCCGCGAGATGCGTGCGTGCACCAGCGCCATCGCACACATCGCGCACGGTTCCAGCGTCACGTAAAGGGTGCAGCCTTCCAGCCGGTAATTGCCCAATACCCTGCCAGCCGCACGCAGCGCGACGATCTCGGCATGCGCACTGGGATCATGCTCAGCGATGGTGCGATTGCTGCCGGTAGCCAGCAGATTTCCCTGCGCATCGACCAGCACCGCACCGACCGGAATCTCGTCGTCCTCGCGCCGCGCACGCTCGGCCACCGCCAGCGCCTCGCGCATCCAGGCGCTGTCGCCTTTGGCTGCCATCATTCGCTCTTCCGCACCACTCATTGCATACCTTGAGCCTGTTCCATGCGCTCGCGGGACAGGTCCATCAGCAACGGAGACATGTCCTGCGGAAGTTCACCGCGTTCGATGCGGTCACGGTGCACCGCCTCGGCGATCACTGCGGTACGTTGCGGCAGGATCCCGCCGATGCGGCTGGCATCACCAGCCAGATCGATCCAGCCTGTGCCCTCCTGGTAATAGACGTCAATCCGCCCGCGCCGGTCGCCACGCGCGTGGATCACATGGCCGGCAGGCTGCGGATCAGACCGCAAGAAGGTGCCCTGCGCCGTGGTACGGCAGACTTCTCCTTCGGCCACGAGTTGCGCCAGCGACGGTCGCAGATCGGTCTGCTGGAACGCTCCTGCCACCGGACCGTCTGGCAGGCCGCTGGCACCGGCAACAACCATCGGCACCCGGGCCAATGCGCTGTCGCCATGACGCAGCCATTCGTCCGGTTGCACCGCTGTCATGCTGCGATGATCGCCAGTGACCAGCAGGATGCCGTGGTCGAAGAAGTTGCGTTCGGCAAGTTGTCGATGCAAATCACCAAGCGCGGCATCGGCACGTCGAAAAACGGTCTCCTCGTCGAGCTTCCCGGTTTCACGATCCAGGAAGGGTGGATGGGTATCGACCGTCAGCAGCGCCGCAAAAAAGGGTCTGGCCGGATCACGCTCCTGATCCAGCCACAGCAGGAATCTTCCGAAAAGTGCCTCATCGGCGGCAGCATCGAAGCCACCACGCGGCATGCCGTTGTAGTAAGGGCTCTCCGAGCCTTCGAAATGGTCCAGCTGCATGCGACGCAACCAGCTGGTCTTGTCGAGGAAACTGAGATTGCCGGTGGTAAAAAAACCGGTCCAGTATCCTGCTGGACGCAATACTCCGGCCACGGAGCGCTCCGGATCCCCGAAACCGGCAAACGCGTGCAGGCTCAAGTAGCGCCCGACCGCTGGTATCGGTGCCCGCCCGTCCAGCAGTGCGATCAGACCGTGATCGGTGGTGAAACCATTGGCATGGAAGGCTGTAAACCAGGTGTTGTCGCGCGCGATGGCATCCAGCTCGGGAAGGAAATCATGTCCACCCAGCAATGCGCTGTGATGGGCCGAGAGTGATTCGGCAATTACCAGCAACACATCCGGATGCCGCCTCTGCCCGGCTTCGCAAAGTCCGGCGGCCGGCATTGGCTTGGCCAGCAACCGACGGGCAAACTCCGCCGAATAAGGTGTGTTGGCACCACGCATACGCTGCAACTGGAACAGGTTCACCACACCTTCGCTGTGAATATAGCCTTCGGCCAGATGCCCCAATTTCGGCCCAACGGCCAACATGCAGGCGGCCAGTAGTGCCAAGGTCATTGCCACGCGAGGTTTCCTGTCTGCGCCAAACCCCAGCAGCAGAACAACCACCAGCACAATCAGCAGTGCCAGCCACAGCGGCCAATACCCGCCCCGCAACGCGGCCATGAGGAAGCCCGCTGTCGCCTCCCCCTCTCCACCGAACTTCAGCACGTCGGCCATGTGCAGGCGCAGGCTGAGCAGATCCAGCAGCAGGGTATCGACCAGCATCGCCAGCGCCAGCGCGAATGCCAACGCCGCCAGCAGCGTGCGCAATCCTCGCGACTGCGGCACGAGGCCCAGCGCCAGAACGATCAGACCGATGCCGGCCAGCCAGGCATCGTTGCCGAGACTGACCCAATACAGGCAACCATCGCAGTTGGCTGCGGCGCCATAGGTCCTCTCCGTCAGCCCCGCGCGCAACCATGGCAAGGCCAACAGCAAACCTGCGATCAGTACGATGGCCGCGGCGCCGAGCCTGCACGAGTGGATCACACTGTCTGCTCTGGTTGCACCTGCGCCAGCGCCGCCCGCATATAGGCACGGGCTGCGTCGGCCAAGTCGTCGTGTTCCAGTGCGAACTGGATCGTGGCCTGGATCAGGCCGATGCGGCTGCCGCAGTCGAAGCGGCGGCCCTGGAAGCGGTGCGCCATCATCGGGATCTCGTCCAGCAGCGCGGCGATGCCGTCGGTCAGCTGGATCTCGCCGCCGCTGCCCGGCTCGGTGTTTTCCAGCAGTTCGAAAATACGGGCCGGCAGTACATAACGGCCAACCACGGCCAAGGTGCTCGGGGCCACCTCGGGCTTGGGTTTTTCGACCATCGCTTCGATCCGGCCGGAGCTGCCGGAAAAGCTCGGCACATCGACGATGCCGTAGCTGCCGGTCTGTGCCCGCGGCACATCCTGCACCGCGACCACGCCGGCCGAGCGGGCGCGTGCCAGTTCCAGCATCTGCGCCAGCGCGCCTGGGCCATCGGACCAGATCAGGTCATCGGGCAGCAGCACCGCGAAGGGTTCATCGCCGATCACCGGTTTGGCGCACAGCACCGCATGGCCGAGGCCGCGCGCTTCGGCCTGGGTCACGAATACCGCGCGCACATGCGCCGGCAGCACGTCGCGCACCAGTTGCAGCAATTCGTCCTTGCCGCTGCGCTCCAGCCGCTGCTCGAGTTCGTAGGCGGTATCGAAATAGTCCGCCACCGCATGCTTGTAGCGGTTAGTGACGAACACCAGGGTGTCGCAGCCGGCGGCGATCGCTTCGTCGACGGCGTACTGGATCAGGGGCCGGTCCACCACCGGCAGCATTTCCTTGGGCACCGTCTTGGTGGCCGGCAGAAAACGCGTGCCGAGGCCGGCAACGGGGAAAACGGCTTTGCGTACATGTTTGAAATCGTTGGAGGTCACACCGTTCCTTTTCTGTTGCGATGAAGGGAAACCACCTGCGGGGGCAATGCCTCGCGGGTGTATTCGGGCACCAGTTGCCGCAGCATCACTTCCAGTGCGGCCTGGTCGTAACGCTGCACCGCCTGGCGCGCCTGGTGCAGCACCTGTTCCAGACTCGCCCCGGACAGCTCGCGCGGCTGCGCCAGCATGATCTTGGCGTGCGCTGTGGGCTGGTAGTTTTCCAGCGGGTGGAACAGCTCCTCAAACAGCTTCTCACCCGGACGCAGGCCAGTGAAGACAATCGCGATATCACGCTCGGGCTGTTTTCCGGCCAGCCGGATCATCTGTTCGGCCAGATAGGCGATGCGTACCGGCTCGCCCATGTCCAGCGCGAAGATCTCACCGCCATCGCCCAGCACCGCGGCCTGCAGGATCAGCTGGCAGGCTTCGGGAATCGTCATGAAGTAGCGCGTGACTTCCGGATGAGTCACCGTCACCGGGCCACCACGCTGGATCTGCTCGCGGAACAGCGGCACCACGCTGCCGGCCGAATCCAGCACATTGCCGAAGCGCACCGTGATGAAGCGCGTCGTGCTCTCACGCGCCAGCGATTGACAGACCATCTCGGCGATACGCTTGCTGGCACCCATGACATTGGTCGGATTGACCGCCTTGTCGCTGGAGATCAGCACGAAGGTTTCGACCTGGTGGCGAATCGCGGCCAGTGCCAGGGTCTGCGTGGCCAGCACGTTGTTACGCACCGCTTCGCGCGATTGTTCCTGCAGCATCGGCACGTGCTTGTAGGCGGCCGCGTGGAACACCACCTGCGGGCGCACCAGCGACAGCGCGTGCTCGACCACGGCCGGGTCGCCGCAATCGCCCAGCACCGCATTGAGGATCAGTTCGGGAAACTCGGCGCGCAATTCCTGTTCGATGCGGTACAGGTTGTACTCGGACAGTTCCACCACGCACAGCGATTCCACTCCCAGGCGCGCGACCTGGCGGCACAGTTCCGAACCGATCGAACCGCCACCGCCGGACACCAGCACCCGACGCCCGGTCAGGCCGGTGCGGATCGCGGTCCAGTCCAGCGAAACCGGATCGCGCCCGAGCAGGTCATCGATTGCCACCTCCTTGAGCTGGTTGAAGGCCGAACGGCCCTCGATCACGTCTTTCAGGCGCGGCACGGTGCGGAACGGCAGGTGCGTGGTTTCGCACAATTCAACCACGCGCTGCATCTGCTGATTGTTGATGCTGGGCATCGCGATCAGCAGCATTTCGGCAGCCACTTCGTGTGCGATTTCCGGCAGCCGGTCGAGCGAACCCAGCACCGGTACGCCCTGGATCCGGGAGCCGCGCAGGGCGCGGTTGTCGTCCAGGATGCCGACCGGGCGCAGCAGGTTCTCGCGCCGCAGTTCGCGGATCAACGATTCACCGGCACTGCCGGCGCCCAGCACCAGTACGCGCCGCACCGGCAGGCGCGACGCGGTGCCACCGTAGCGACTGTCCTTCCAGCGCCGATAAGCCAATCGGGGCGTGGACAGGAACAGCATCAGAAAAGCCGGATACAGCAACAACACGCCACGCGGCACGCCATCCAGTCGATTGGCCAGAAATACCGTCAGTGCGACGGTCAGCGCGCCGATGGCGGCCGCACGGGCGATGTTCCAGATGTCCGGCAGGCTGGCGAAGCGCCACAGGCCGCGATACAGCCCGGTCCACCAGAACACCAGCGCCTGGGCGCCGATCACCACCGGCAGTTCCGCAGCGAACAGTGGCACCGGCGCGGCATCGGGCGCGATCGCAAAGCGCAGCACATTGGCCACGTACCAGGCCAGCCAGACCATCAACAGGTCGTGCATGACCACGGCCAGGCGCGGGTGGATTCCTCCGATCAGCGATTTGACGGTCATCCGGTCGATCCTCGATTGCGTACCCGGCGCCGGGCGCCACGCTTGCCGTACCACCACAGTGCGGCGGCCAGTGCCAATACCAGCACCGTGATCAGCGGTGCCAACGCCGGCCAGCGGCGGATCGTGATGCAGGCCGGCAGTACAACGGCCAGGTTCCAGCCCAGGTACATCAGCGCCACCTGCGCGTGGCTTGCGCCGGCGCGGATCAGCCACTGGTAAAGGTGTTCACGGTGCGCAGTGTACCAACGCCGCCCACACAGGATGCGCCAGGCCAGCGTCAGGCCGGCATCCACCAGCAGTGCCGAAGGCAGCAGCAGCAGGCACCAGAACCAGCTCGGAGACAGCCCCCATGCGGCCCACAGCAACACGCCGCAGACCAGCCCCAGCGCGCCACTGCCGACGTCGCCGAGAAAGATCGTCGCACGTGGAAAATTGAAAGGCAGGAACCCGCTACAGGCACTGGCCAGCAGCAGCGACAGCAGCGCCCACGGCCATGCCATCAACTGGCCGTCACCCGCGATCTGCACGAATACCCCGGCCAACGCCAGACCCAGCCAGCCACACTGGATCGTGACCATGCCGTTGCTGCCGTCCATGAAGTTCCAGGCATTGATGCAGCCGCTCAGCCAGAACACACCGATCAGCAGCAGCACGGCCTGCAACCAGAGCGCACCTTCGGCAACCGCCAGCGGCAAGGCCAAAGTACACAACACCGCAGCCGCCATATGCACCGCCAAGCGCATCCGGGCCGACAACGGCCGGTGGTCATCCATCCAGCCGATGCCGGCCACCGCCAGCAAGGCCACGGCAAATGCAGCCGCCAGCACGCCCTGCCCGCCCCAGCCCAGCCACGGCAAGCCCAGCAACAGCGTCAGAACGATCGCGGCACCGCCGCCGCGCGGAATGACACCGGCATGGCTGCGACGCCTGCCGGGCAGATCCAGCATCCGGCGCCAGCGCGCGTAGCGCAGCGCGGCCCAGCTTGCCAGCACACTGAGCACGAGCGCGGCCGGCACCAGCCACGCGGCTTGAGCGGGAAACAGTATCATCCGGAAGTATGGGCCGATTCGAAATGCAGCCGGATGGCGAACGATGCAAATCCGCCACCCATGCCCGACGCGCCCCCTCCAGGTCGGTGGAAATCAAGCACCCGCAACCTCGCGAATCCATGACCCATCCGGCCTGCGCTGACAGCCCGCCCCATGCTCATTCCCCGAACGCGCCGTGCACCGGCTTGATCGTGTCCCAGCGCTTGCAACTCGGGCACTGCCAGTGATGCGCGCGGGCGCCGAAACCGCAGTGTCCGCAGCGGTAGGCGGCCTCGCCGGCGACCAGCTGTTCACTCAGCTCGCCCAGCAGGCGCAAGGTGTCGCGCGAAGTTTCCGCCGATTCGTCCAATCCCAGATCGATCAGCGCCTTCTGCCCGCGCACCGACGGACGCCGGCGCAGCTGACGGGTCAGGAACTGGCGTGCGGCGTCGACGCCATCGTCGTGTTCGATCAGCCGCGCCAGTGCAAGCATCGGTGTCACGCCCGGGAAGCGCTCGATCATTTCCGCCAGAAAAGCCCGCAGCCGTCCACGCTCACCAGTACGCGCACAAGCCTGCAGCAACGATTGCAACACTTCGGGCAGATAGTCCACATCGTGCCGGGCAACGCGTTCGAAGGCGCGGATCGCGGCCGCGTCATCGCCTTCGGCCAAGGCCATGCGTCCGCTGATGATGCCGGCACGGGCGCTGTGGGAGTCGGCATCGTAGGCTGCGCGCAGATGCGTGCGCGCCTGTTCGACATCGCCGCTGGTGCGGGCGATCTCGACCAGTTCGCAATGGAACTGGGCCAGCAATTTGCCCATTGGCTCGCCGGTCGCGGCCTCGTACTGGCGAGCATGTTCGATCGCCTTGGGCCAGTCGCGTTCCAGCTGATAGATCGAAATCAGGTGGCGCAAGGCCTTCGGTGCAACGCCGCCATGCACTTTTACCAGGTCGGCGAACAGCCCTTCGGCGCGATCCAGCAGGCCGGCGCGCATGAAATCCTCACCCAGTTCCAGCACCGCCTGGATGCGCTGGTCTTCGCTCAGATGCGGGCGTTCGATCAGGTTCTGGTGGATGCGGATGGCGCGATCAACCTCGCCGCGACGCCGGAACAGGTTGCCCAGCGCGAAATGGGTCTCGACCGTGTCCTTGTCCACCTCGGCGATCTGCAGGAACACCTCGATCGCCTTGTCCGGCTGCTCGTTGAGAAGAAAGTTCAGACCACGGAAATAGCTGGACGACAGCCGGCTGACACGCTGCCCGCCGCTGCGCTCGGCTCCGCGCCGACCGATCAGCCAGCCGGAAAACGCAGCCACCGGCAACAGTGCCAGCACCCACCAGACGGCTTGCAGCGCTTCACTCATGGGCGTCCGGCGTGTTCGTCATGGCGACAGGAGCATGCGTCATGGTGGCAGCCTGGCCATCACCGGCGCTGCGCAACAGCGCCCGCAGGCGGCGACGCTGCGGCCAGATCACCGTGAGCCAGAGCAGCAGGCCGGCCGCCAGCGCACCGATCAGGCAGGCGCCCAGCAGCGCCACGCCCAGCGGCAAGGTCAGCTGGCACCAGTAGAAATTCAGCGCCACATCGGCGGAGTTGAAAGCACCGAAAGCGATGCCGGCCAGAAGAAACAACAGCGCAAGAATCAGCGATACCGGACGCATGGGCCTGCCTGCCAGAAATACTCCGACAAGCTTAGCCGATCAGCGCTGCACATGAGCGCACTGCGGAGCTGTCACGCATGGCGCGGGTCTGACACGGACAAGCGGCCAGTGTCTTCACGGCAACGGCCTGAATCAACGTATGGAAATGCGCAGCGGCAGATGGAGAAAAGGGGTTGCCCCGCATCCGGCCGTCATGCACACAGGCCGGACGTGCAGCAGTACGTGACTGCGGCACGGACTTGAACAGCAGATTTGTGCGAAGCCGGAACGGCCCGCAGGCAGCGTGGCGGAGCTTCAGTCGGCGCTGCGCGAATCCGGCAGCGGCACCACGTTGCTGACGCGTTCGCGCAGCTCCTTGCCGGGCTTGAAATGCGGCACATGCTTGCCGGGCAGCGCGACCGATTCACCGGTCTTCGGATTGCGCCCGATGCGCGGCGGACGGAAATGCAGCGAGAAGCTGCCGAAACCACGCACCTCGATGCGCTCGCCCATCGCCAGGGAACCGCTCATCTGTTCCAGCAGGGTCTTCACCGCCATGTCCACGTCATCGTATTTCAGATGCACCTGCCGGGCGGCAAGAGCTTCGATGAGTTCGGACTTGGTCATGGTGTGCCTCCAACCGCGGGTAACAGATCACAGACGTGGCCCGGCACGTGCCGGGCCACGCTGTGTGCAACATGTAACGCTGTATTACTCGGACTTGCCGCTGCCCAGCTGCTCGCGCAGCAGCGCGCCCAGCTTGGTGGTGCCGCCCGAAGCGCTCTGGTACTCGGCCAGGGTTTCGGCCAGCTCGGCGTCGTCCTTGGCGCGGATCGACAGCTGCAGGGTACGGCCCTTGCGATCCAGACCGATGTACTTGGCCTCGATGCTGTCGCCGACCTTCAGGTGCAAGGTCGCGTCTTCGACACGTTCCTTGGCGATGTCGTTGGCGCGGATGTAGCCCTCGATGCCTTCGGCCAGTTCAACCGTGGCGCCCTTGGCGTCCACTTCCTTGACGGTACCGGTGACGATGGTGCCCTTCGGATTGGCGGCCATGTACTGGCCGAACGGATCCTGCTCAAGCTGCTTGACGCCCAGGCTGATGCGCTCGCGCTCCGGGTCCACCGCCAGCACCACGGCCTCGACTTCATCGCCCTTCTTGAACTGGCGGACGATTTCCTCGCCGGTGGCGTTCCAGGAGATGTCGGACAGGTGCACCAGACCATCGATGCCGCCTTCCAGACCGACGAAGATACCGAAGTCGGTGATCGACTTGATCTGGCCGGAGACCTTGTCGCCCTTCTTGTAGATCGCGGCGAAGGCTTCCCACGGGTTGGCGCGGGTCTGCTTGATGCCCAGCGAGATGCGGCGACGCTCCTCGTCCACATCCAGCACCATGACCTCGACCTCGTCGCTGACCTGCACGACCTTGGACGGATTGACGTTCTTGTTGGTCCAGTCCATTTCCGAGACGTGCACCAGGCCTTCCACGCCCGGCTCGATCTCGACGAAGCAGCCGTAATCGGTGACGTTGGAAACCTTGCCGAACAGGCGCGCACCGCTCGGATAGCGACGTGCGATGTTGTCCCACGGATCCTCGCCCAGCTGCTTGAGGCCGAGCGACACGCGGTTGCGCTCGCGGTCGAACTTCAGCACGCGGACCTTCATTTCCTGGCCCACTTCCACCACTTCGGACGGATGGCGCACGCGCTTCCACGCCATGTCGGTGATGTGCAGCAGGCCGTCGATGCCGCCCAGGTCCACGAACGCACCGTAATCGGTGAGGTTCTTGACCACGCCATCCACGATCGCGCCTTCCTGCAGGCGCTCAAGCAGCTGCTCGCGCTCTTCCGAATGCTCGCTCTCGACCACCGCACGGCGGGAGACGACGACATTGTTGCGCTTGCGGTCCAGCTTGATGATCTTGAACTCGAGTTCCTTGCCTTCGAGGTAGACCGGATCGCGCACCGGGCGAACGTCGACCAGCGAACCGGGCAGGAATGCACGGACGTCCTTGATGTCGACGGTGAAGCCGCCCTTGACCTTGCCGCTGATGCGACCGGTGATGGTTTCGCCGGCTTCCATGACCTCTTCCAGCTCGTCCCACACCATGGCGCGCTTGGCTTTCTCGCGCGAAAGCACGGTTTCGCCGAAGCCGTTTTCCAGCGAGTCGAGTGCGACCTTGATTTCGTCGCCCACGCCCACGTCGATTTCGCCGGCTTCGTTACGGAACTGCTCGATCGGAACGATGCCCTCGGACTTGAGTCCGGCATTGATCACGACCACGTCGTTGCGCACATCGACCACGGTGCCGATCACGATGGCGCCGGGCTTCAGCTTGGAAAGCTTTTCGCTCTGCTCGAACAGTTCTGCGAATGATTCTGTCATTGGATGTTTACTCGGTTGGACACACGGACCGCATCGACGCGATCCACCTTTGTGCGACGCCGGAGCGTCTGGTTGGATGGAATGAACCGGGAACAGCTCCCGGACCGGTCTTGCAACGCGAACGATCCCGACAACGGGCACGCCCTGCGGCTTGCAGCCGCTCAGGTACGCTCGGATATCGGGATCAGCTCCAGCACGCGGTCTACGACGGCATCGACGGGAACCCCGGTGGTATCCACCAGTAGCGCATCGGGGGCCGGCTTCAGCGGGGCCACCGTGCGTTGGGCGTCGCGGGCGTCACGTGCCTGGATTTCGTGCAGCAAGGTGGCGATTGTAACGTCAAGGCCTTTATCCTTCAACTGCTTATGGCGCCTGACGGCACGCTCCTCGGCACTGGCAGTCAGGAATACCTTGTACGCCGCCTCGGGGAAGATCACCGTGCCCATGTCGCGCCCGTCGGCGACCAGCCCGGGCGGACGCAGGAAGGAACGCTGCTTTTCGAACAGTGCGGCACGTACCGGCGGCAGCGCGGCAATCGCCGAAGCGGCGGCGCCGGCGGTTTCGGTACGCAGTTCATCGGTCGCATCCACACCATTGACGAGCACCCGCGGCTCGCTGCTGCCTTCGCCACGGAACTGGATCACGGTGTCCGTCGCCAGTCGTACCAGTGCGTCCTGATCGGAGAAATCGGCATCATCCCAGCCGGCGGCCACGCCGATCGCGCGGTACAGCGCACCCGAATCCAGGTAATGCCAGCCCAGCTTTTGCGCCACGGCGCGGCTGATCGTGCCCTTGCCGGAGCCGGACGGCCCGTCGATGGTCAGGATCGGAATCGCAGCAGACGTGTCCGACGCGCTCATGCAACAACCCGCGCAATCGCGCTGGCCACGTATTCCAGATTCGACGTATTCAGCGCACTGACGCAGATGCGGCCCGAATCCACCGCATAGATCGCGAATTCCTCGCGCAGGCGCGCAACCTGGGCCTTGCTCAGGCCGGAATACGAGAACATCCCGGCCTGGCGGTCGATGAAGCCGAAATCCGGCTGGCCCTGCGCCGCCAGTTGCGTCACCAGACCCTTGCGCATCGCCTTGATGCGTTCGCGCATCGAGGTCAGCTCGCTTTCCCACAGATTGCGCAACGCCGCATCACCGAGCACCGCCGCCACCAGCGCCGCACCATGGGTGGGCGGGTTGGAATAGTTGGCGCGGATTGTCTGCTTGACCTGCGAGCGCACCCGCACCGCCTCGTCGGCATCGGCGCACACCACCGACAGCGCACCCACACGCTCGCCATACAGCGAGAACGACTTGGAATAGGAGTTGGCGATGAACACCGTTTCCAGGCCCGCCGCCAGCAGCACCGCGATGCCTTCGGCGTCTTCGGCGATGCCCCGGTCAAAGCCCTGGTAGGCCATGTCCACGAACGGCAACAGGCGTCCTTCGCGCAGCACATCGGCGACCTGCTGCCATTGGGACAGTTCCAGATCCACCCCGGTCGGGTTGTGACAGCAAGCGTGCAGCAACACCACCGTGCCCGGCTGCAACGCACGCAAACCTTCCAGCATGCCGTCGAAATCCAGCCCGTTGCTGGCCGCGTGGTAGTACGGATAGTCCACGACCTTGAAGCCAGCCGCGTTGAAGATCACCTGATGATTCGGCCAGCTTGGGCGGCTGATCGCCACCGTCGCGTGCTCCAGCGTGGCTTTCAGGAATTCCGCGCCCACGCGCAACGCGCCGGTCCCGCCCAGGGTCTGCGCCGTGACCACACGGCCGGCCGCCAGCAAGGCCGAATCGGCCCCGAACAGCAGTTCCTGCGTGGCACGCGTGTAGGAAGGCAGACCATCAATCGGAATGTAGCCACGCGCCCTGCCCTGTTCCACCAATGCCTGCTCGGCGCGCAGTACCGCCGCCGGCAATGTCTGCCGCCCCTGCTCGTCGTAGTAGACCCCGACCCCCAGATTGACCTTGGGCTCGCGCTTGTCGGCCAGGTAGGTATCGGTCAGACCCAGGATCGGATCGTTGGGAGCAAGTGCAACAGCGGAAAGAAAGGACACGGCGGAATCCAGATGAAAAGTTGGGAAAGGAAGGCCCGCAGGCGCGCACACGGACGCGGACAGGTCCACGACCTCCACACCCATGCAAAAACCACTCGCGGGCCCGCTATTGGACCACCTGCCCGGGCGGGACGCAAAGAGCAACGGGCCCGTTCACACCCGCGACCCGGACCGATCCGGGGCCGGATCATGGCCCCACACTCGGCGCCGGCATGTCTCCGCGCGCGCACCACGCTCGGCACATCCACGCTTGCCGCTCCCGAGCACCAGCCGTAGAATCAAGCTCCTGCATGGGGCGGTAGCTCAGCTGGGAGAGCGTCGCGTTCGCAATGCGAAGGTCGGGAGTTCGATCCTCCTCCGCTCCACCAATACTCCAATAAAATCAATCATATAGAATTGTTTTCGGGCAAACCCAACAACCAGCCTAACGATTGAAGAAGTATCGGATGAGGCCGCCATGTGCGGCCTATTTCTTGCGCACTGCCGTACAGGTCGCCGCTGCTACGGCACTGCCAGGGAACCCCTGAACAAGTCGGCAAGTGCATTTTTCGCCTCTTCTGGATCAATCACTTACGGTTGCTTGATTGGCAGGCTCGGGACTTGTTCAGACCTTCCTTGGCCCCACCACTCAGCTCGCCTTTTCCTTCTCCCGCGGGAGAAGATGGCCCGCAGGGGCGGATGAGGGTTTGGCCGTCATGACGTTTTGCAGGTCTGCCATAACGCTCCCCAACCCTCTCCCCCGCCATCGGGTGAGAGGGTGCGGTCTTGCTGAAACCCCTGCAGCCTGAATCCCTACGGGCTGATTCGGCGCGCGGGACTCATTTCTGTTTCCACGCCCCAGCCGCATCCTGGTACCACCAGCCGCCACGGGCGCTGTTGACCCACTGGCGGGCGAAGGTTTCGCGGATCTGCTGCTCCCATTCCGGGTGGCCGTTGGCGACGGCGATTTCACGGTAGACGGCGGCGCGGTCGCGGTTGTCGTCGGCCACGGCCTGATTGACGGTGGCGCGGTCCTTGAGGCCGAGCTTGCCGGCATCGCGCACCACGATCAGGCCGTCACGGCCAAAACCCAGTGCACCGCTATCGAAATGCGCAGCCAGCTGGCCCTGGAAGCGCTGTGCCATGCGCGCCTGGATGGCCTGGATCGCAGGGGTGCGGATCGTGATGTCCGGGGTCTGCGCCTGTGCGCTGCCGATGAAGAACGACAGCAGCGCCATGCCGCCACCATTGCTGGTGGCCGGGGGCACGTCGTCAACAGGAGTGGAAGGCGCGGGTGCATCATCGCCGATGACCTTTTCGACGAATTCGCGCGCCGCTTCCTGCACCTCGGCGGCAGGAAAATAGACGTTGATCGTGACGCAGGCCGACAGGACCAGCAGGCCGACGGCGGCAAGAAACCATCCAAACTTCTGCATGACACACTCCAAATGCGGGGGAACGAGGGTATTGGAACGGAAAGCGGTGACCCATGGGAACCGCTGCGACATGAACCGCGACCACGCGCTGGCCGGATACCGCACCGCCGGCGCGTCGTCATGTCAATCGAACACCGGCACCTGGCCCTGCGAGGCCGCCTTCAGGCGTGCCACCAGCACCGGCCAATCGACCCGGCCCTGATGGCCGATGACATGCACGCGCGGCAGGCCGGAACCTTCGACGATGTAGTAGCCGCCATTCTCGGCCGGGCCCACGCCGCCCATGGCGCAGACGTTGTTGGCCAGCACACAGCTCAGCCCGATGTGTTCGTAACCGAAGCTGGAAAACGCCTTCAGCACCTGCGCCTGCAGGCCCGCCGCCAGACCGCCGCCGCCGACTTCGGTCAGTTCGCGCACCGCACGCTGGCTGATGCGCTGACGCACGCCGCGCCGTTCCACGGTATGGAACGCGGCATCGAAGGCCACCGGCTCCCAGTCCACCAGCCGCAGGTCGTGGATGTGACCATCCAGCCGTCCGCTGATTTCGCCGATGCCGAAAGCGCCGGTCAGAGGTTCCAGATCCAGGCCACGCACATCGACGCTGGCGGCCAGCGTCGGCGCCACGCCGAAGGGCCGCTCCATCGCCAACTGCGTGACATGCACATCGCCACCGAACACTTCCACATGCAGTCCGCCGGCAAACTCCAGTCGGTCGTTGGCGTAGCGCACGCCGGGCAGTTCGCCGGAAATCCTGCCGCTGAAGGCGGGCCAGTCCAGTACCTGGCTCAGCTGCGCCAGATCCGCGTTTTCCAGCTCCAGCGCGAGCGCCAATTGCGCCTCGCCCTGCACCGGTGCATAACGCATCTGTTGCAGCAGAAGCTGTCCGCCCAGCAGCGGGATCGATACCGGCGAACGCAGTGCCAGGCCGCCGCCGCTGCTGTCCAGCGGCAGCCGTGCGGCACCCAGTTCGATGCGATGAAGATGCGCGCGCCGCCAGGCCAATTCGCCGCTGCCACTATCCGTATCGTTGCGCAATCGCAACGTGCCACCGATGCCATCGGCGCCGAAGCGTGCGTTGCCGTCTTCTATATCGACCGCCTCCAATGCCAGATCCAGCGCCTGCCAATCACCGCCGCTCCACTGCAGCTCACCGCTGGCGTTGCCGCCCAGTTGCAGTCCGGAAAAACCGAAACTGGCGGACAGTGAATCGAAATAGCGCGCGTGCGCGGCCCCCAGATCGGGCAGCGAAAACTCCAGTGCCGCCTCGCGCAAAGGCATGTCCTGTGCGGTATCCAGCTGCAGCCGGCCATCGAATTGCAGCACGCCCGGATCGCGCCAGCGCAGGCCTTCGACCTGCCAGCGTCCGGCAACGGAACTGGACAGGCGTGTCGCCAGTTCCACCGGCGTGGCCGGCAGTTGCGCGTACATCGGACCGAACAGGAATTCGCCACCGCGCAACTCCAGCGCCAGATCCAGCGTGGTGGCATCGGTTGCCAGACGCGCCTGTGCGCGGCCGGAAATGCCCGCACCTTCCGCCGCGATGCGGCCATCGGCACTGTCCAGGCCAAGCCCGTCCACGCGCAGCGGGCCACCGATGTCGATGCCCTCCGGATGCTGGCGCAGCGTCCATTGCGCATCGATCCGGCCAGCGGTGATGTGGCCATCCGACCAGGCCCGGGCCAGCAGTGGTGCGAGCCATGCGGCCGGCAGCGCGAGCACCTCGATGCCGGTTTCGGCATCGGATTGCAACGGCTGATGTGCCGTCAGCCGGGTACGGGCATGGGTCAGTTCAAGCGTCAGCGCACCCTGTTCCAGCCGTGCCGTCAGGCGCGCACCGGAAGCACTGCGCGCACTGACCGGGCCGGCGCATTGCAGCTCCTCGACAGCGGCACCTGAAAGTTCGCAGCGCCAGGCAAGATCGCGCCAGCGATACCCCAGTTCGCCGGCATCCAGTACCGCCGCGGTCAGTGAAAGTTCGCCGCTCTGCTGCCCGGGCGGCCAGCGCAGCGACAGCTCCAGTGCATCCAGCCGTGCGACCGGTGTGGCGACGCGTTCGGCCTGAGCCGTCAGCACCCTGGCCGAGGCTGGAAGCGTCCAGCACAGCACCAGCATCCACGCCATCAGCCACGTCAGGCGAAGGCCGGTGAGCTTGCATGCGGGCGGCGGGCTGTCCATGCTGCCGAGCATACCTGTACGCCCTGCCGCCACGATGAAGCCCGCCCTGCTCGCCGAGGACGATCCTGCCAGCCGCGCTTTCCTGAGCGAAGCGCTGCAGCTTCTGGGCTGGCAATGCGAGGCGTTTGAAACCGGTACGGCCGCCGCGCAGGCCGCCATCGCGCGCCGCTTCGAGGTACTGCTGCTGGACTTCAACCTGCCCGATGGCGATGGCATCCAGTACCTGCGCATGATCCGCAACCTGGATAGCCATGCCAGCTCGGATTCGCCGGCGCTGGCGCTGACCGCCGATGACGATGCACTCCTGCATGCCCGCCTGCGCAACAACGGATTCGATGCGGTGGCAACCAAGCCGCTGTCGATCGAACAACTCGGCCAGGTTCTCACCGGGCTCGGCCTGAATCCGGCCAGCGCAGACCGCCAGGACGACAGCCGCATCTCGGAAGCTGGCCACGGCGATTCCGGCTATCGCGCCGGCGAAGTGGCAGCTGCGTGGGAAGACCTGCCGCTCTGGGACGATGCCGCCGGCCTGGCCACGGTCGGCAACAACCCCGCGATTCTTTCCAGCCTGCGTGAACTGATGCTGCGTGATCTGCCCGGACAGCGTGATCAGATTCTCGCCGACCCGCATTCGCACGAAGCCCGCCAGCACCTGCACCGGCTGCGCGCGGCCTGCGGATTTTGCGGTGCCGCACGGCTGGCTGCGGCGGTCAACGCGCTCGAATCCGCGCTCGCACAGCTATCCGGCAGTGACGGGCCGGAAATCCGTGCCGCGATCGCGGCGCTGGAGCTTTGCATCCGCCAGACGCAGGCCCAGGCGCCAGACTGAAACACTTCCGCATACCGCACATGACTGCGCCGCACCCACGCCTGCCGGCACGGCTTGACAAGACAGGCGGCGGCGGGTTTAGCTTGGCCTCATGTTGCCCCGCACCATGACCATGGCCACGACGATTACCACCCCCACCGGGGTGCGTCCGGTCGTGCGCTGATTCCACGAACCCGGCTCCGCACCTCGACGAGGATGCGGGGCGCATGGCGAACCCATCCAACGCGAAGGCGGGCCACCACCACTCAAGGCCCCCAGATGAACGCGCTCCCTTCCGCTCCCGCCGCACCCTTCGCCGCCCCGGCTTCCGAACCCGTGTTCGCGCACAAGTTCGGCGGTTCCAGCCTGGCCGATGCCGAGCGCTACCGCCACGTCGCAAACCTGCTGGCCGAACGCGATGATCCGATCCAGACCGCCACGGTCTCGGCGATGCGCGGCGTCACCGATGCGCTGATCGCGCTGGCCGACAGTGCCAGCGGCAATGGCGACTGGCCCGCACAACTGGCCACCCTGCGGGAACAGCACCAGCGCACCGCGCAACAGCTGCTGGGCGATGGCGCCGATGCCACGCTGGCCTGGCTGGACGCACAGTTCCAGGATCTGTCCGCGCTGCTGGCCGCGATTGCGCTGCTGGGCCCTTCCGGCGCTGCGGCCAAGGAACGCGTGCACGGCCTGGGCGAAGTCTGGTCCGCGCAGCTGCTGGCTGCGGCATTGTCGGCGCTGGGTCAGGACGCGGTGGCGCTGGATGCGCGCGAGGTGCTGGTCATCGGCCGCAACGATCTCGGCATCGCGGTCGACTGGGACACCAGCGCGGCACGCCTGACGCAATGGCGTGCCACGCATCCGCAGCGGCGCATCGTCATCACCGGTTTCATCGCGCGTGATGCGCACGGTGTGGCGACCACGCTGGGCCGCAACGGCAGCGACTTCACCGGCGCAATCTTCGCCGCGCTGTTCGGCGCCAGCGAGCTGAACATCTGGACCGATGTCGATGGCGTGCTGTCAGCCGATCCGCGAGTGGTGCCCGACGCCGTGTTCCTGCCGCGCCTGTCCTACAACGAAGCCTGCGAACTGGCCTATTTCGGCGCCAGGGTGATCCACCCGCAGACCATGGCGCCGGCGATCGCGCGCAACCTGCCGATCCTGATCCGCAACACCTTCAACCCTTCCCACCCGGGCACGCGCATCGATGCCGGCGGCGACGAAAACGGCAATTTCCCGGCCAAGGGACTTTCACTGTCGTCCGATCTGGCACTGCTGAACGTGGAAGGCAGCGGCATGATCGGCGTGCCGGGCACCGCCGAACGCGTATTCGCGACGCTGCGTGATGCCAATGTCTCGGTGGTGATGATTTCGCAGGGCTCGTCCGAACATTCGATCTGCTGCGTGGTGCGCGCGGCGCAGGCGCAGGCCGGCAAGGCCTCGCTGCAACGCGCCTTCGCGCAGGAACTTTCGCAGGGCCAGATCCAGAGTGTGCAGGTGGAGGACGGCATCAGCGTGCTGGCCGCCGTGGGCGACGGCATGGCGGGCCGGCCCGGCGTGGCGGCGCGCTTCCTCGGCACACTGGCACGCGCCCACGTCAACCTGCGCGCGATCGCGCAGGGGGCGTCCGAACGCAATATCTCGGTGGCGATCGCCAGCAGTGACGAGAGCAAGGCGCTGCGTGCCGCCCATGCCGGCTTCTGGCTCTCGCCGCAGACGATTTCGGTTGGCGTGATCGGCCCGGGCAAGGTCGGCGCAGCGCTGCTGGACCAGCTCGCGCAGACCGCGCCGCAACTGCTGCGCGATTCCAATCTCGACCTGCGCCTGCGCGCGATCGCATCCAGCCGCCGGATGTGGCTGGGCGAACACGATCCGGACTGGCGCCAGCACTGGGAGCAGGCCGGCGCCGCCGATCTGGACGCCTTCACCGCGCACGTCTCGGCCGCGCACCTGCCGCACGCGGTCATCATCGATTGCAGCGCCAACCCGGACGTGGCCGAGCGCTATCCGGACTGGCTGGCGGCCGGCATCCACGTGATCACGCCGAACAAACATGCCGGTTCCGGCCCGATCGAGCGCTATCGCCGCATCCGCACCGCCGCGCGTGCCGGCGACGCCCGCTTCCGCTACGAGGCCACGGTCGGCGCCGGACTGCCGGTGATCCAGACCCTGCGCGACCTGATCGCCACCGGCGACGAGTTGCATTCGATCGAAGGCATCTTCTCCGGCACGCTGGCCTGGTTGTTCAACAAATACGACAGCAGCCAGCCGTTCTCGGCGCTGGTGCGGCAGGCGCATCAGCTGGGCTATACCGAACCGGATGCGCGCGACGATCTGTCCGGCACCGATGTGGCACGCAAGCTGGTGATCCTGGCGCGCGAGGCCGGGCGCGAGCTGAGCCTGGCCGATGTCGAAGTCGAATCACTGATCCCGCCGGGGCTGGAATCGGTCTCGCCGCAGGAGTTCCTCGAGCGCCTCGATATGCACGATGAGGCCATGCAGCAGCGCTTTGAATCGGCGCGCGCCAACGGCCAGGTGCTGCGCTACGTCGCCAGCCTGGACCGCAACGGCGGCGCCCGCGTCGCATTGCAGGCCCTGCCGCAAAGCCACGCCTTCGCCCACCTGAAGCTCACTGACAACGTGGTGCAGTTCACCACCCAGCGCTATTTCGACAATGCGATGGTGGTGCAAGGCCCCGGCGCCGGACCGGAAGTGACCGCGGCCGGCGTGTTTTCGGACCTGCTGCGCGTGGCGGCGGCATTGGGGGCGCGGGTCTAACCGATCTCCGATATTGTTCCCTCTCCCCTGCGTGCGGGGCGAGACGATCAGGGTGAAGGGGTGAGCGATGCAGGCGCGAGTGCTTTTGCACTGTCGCGGCGAAAGCCCCCTCGCCCCAGCCCCCTCCCCCGCACGCAGGGGAGAGGGAGCCAATCTTTCCCCATTCCCCATTCCCCATTCCCCTTTCCCCAGCCAGCCCAATGCCCACAGCCTTCTCCCCCGCCAGCATCGGCAACGCCTGCGTCGGCTTCGACCTCCTCGGCCACAGTTTTGCCGGGGCCGGCGATCATGTGACGGTGCAGCGCATCGACGAACCCACGGTGCGCATCCGTGCCATCCACGGCCTGGATCTGGCCTTGCCGCTGGAAGCGGCAGACAACACCGCCGGGCGCGCATTGATCGCATTGCGTGAAGCGCTGGCGCTGCCGTTCGGGTTCGAAATCGAAATCGAGAAAGGCATTCCGCTGGGCTCGGGGATGGGCGGTTCGGCGGCCTCGTGCGTGGCGGCGCTGGTGGCGGCCAATGCACTGCTGGAGGAGCCACTTTCGCGCGAGGCGCTGTACCGCTTCGCGCTGGATGGCGAATCGGTCGCCAGCGGTTCGCGCCATGGTGACAACGTCGGCCCGATGCTGCTCGGCGGGCTGGTGCTGACCACCGCCGAACGCATGGTCAGAATCGACGTGCCGGAAGCCTGGCATTGCGTGCTGGTGCATCCGGACCAGGTGCTGGAAACCCGCCGCGCGCGCGAAGCGCTGGCCGGCAGCTATGCACTGAACGAGTTCGTTGTGCAGTCGGCCAATCTGGCGCAGGTGCTGGTCGGCTGCATGCGCGGCGACGAGGCGCTGGTGCGGTCCGGCTTTGCCGATGTGCTGGTCGAACCACGCCGCGCTCCGCTGATTCCCGGCTTCGCGCAGGTCAAGCAGGCCGCTCTGGATGCCGATGCCTTCGGTGCGAGCATTTCCGGCGCCGGGCCGAGCGTGTTCGCCTGGTTCGCCAGCCGGGCTGCGGCCGAAGCCGCCACCGCACCGATGCAGGCCGCGTTCGCGCAGGCCGGTTTTCCCAGTCAATCTTATGTATCGCCGGTCGCCGGACCGCGTGCGGAGGTGCTGTGATGCGTTTTGTTTCCACCCGCGGTGACGCCGCGCCGGCCACGCTGTCCGAGGCCATCGCCGCCGGTCTTGCGCCCGATGGCGGGCTCTATGTTCCCGAACAGCTTCCCGTGCTGGCGCTGGCCGATTTCGAGGGCCGGCAATCCCTGCCGCAGATCGCCGCCAGGCTGCTGCGCCCGTTCTTCGAAGGCGATGCGCTGGCTGCCGAACTGGATGCGATCTGCGAGGAAGCCTTCGATTTCCCGGCGCCGCTGCGCGATCTGGGCGACGGCACCTTCCTGCTGGAGCTGTTCCATGGCCCGACCGCCGCGTTCAAGGATTTCGGTGCGCGCTTTCTTGCCGCCTGCCTTGCGCGCCTGCGTAGCGGTTCGGAAAAACCATTGACGATTCTGGTGGCCACCTCGGGCGATACCGGCGCTGCGGTCGGCGGTGCGTTCCACGGCATGCCGAACCTGCGCGTGCTGATCCTGTACCCGGATGGCCGGGTCTCACCGCGCCAGGCGCATCAGCTCGGAGCCTTCGGCGACAACGTTCGCGCGCTGCGTGTGGCCGGCAGTTTCGACGACTGCCAGGCGCTGGTGAAACGTGCGCTCAACGATGCCGAGCTGCAATCCCGGGTGCCGCTGAGTTCGGCCAACAGCATCAGCCTCGGGCGCCTGCTGCCGCAGATGAGCTATTACGCCAAGGCCGCGCTCGACCACTTCCGCGCACATGGCGAAAAACTCAATTTCGCGATCCCCACCGGCAACCTCGGCAATGCGCTGGCCTGCATCCTGGCGCGAAAGATCGGCCTGCCGATCGGTGAAGTGCTGCTGGCCACCAATGCCAACGATGTGCTGCCGCGCTTCTTCGATGGCGGCGACTACGTGCCGCAGGCCAGCACCGCGACCCTGGCCAACGCGATGGACGTGGGCGCGCCAAGCAACTTCGAACGCCTGCGCTGGCTGTATCCGGACGAGGACGCGCTGCGCACCTCGTTCCGCGCCATCAGTGTCGACGATGCCACCATCCAGGATACGATCCAGGAAGTCTGGGACCGGCACCTGTTCGCGATCTGCCCGCACACCGCCACCGCGATCTTCGCACTCGACAGCCTCGCACTGGACGGCAGCTGGGCGGTGGCCGCCACCGCCCATCCGGCCAAGTTCGAAAGCATCGTCGAACCGCTGGTCGGCGCCAAGGTCGCCCCGCCACCGGCGCTGGCTGAACTGCTGGCGAGGCCTTCGCATACCGATCCGGTTCCGGCTGATTACGCAGTGCTGGTGGAAGTTCTGGAAGGCGATTGACCGGCTATCCGTCAACCAGCCAGTTCGAGCGCGTCGGCAGTACCCTCTCGATCAGGATATCGGGCCCATCACGCCGGTAAAGGATCACGAATCGGCCATCGGCTGCCGGATAAACACGCGAATCGGGCAACGGCCCTGCACGCCAGGTCGCAATGCCCTCAAGCCGGTTGACGTCTGATTCGATACGGGCATCGCATTCGAGTGCAGCCGCGTGAATCTGTGGATCGGGCGCCTGCAATGCACGCACCAATGCTGATGTCAGAAAGCTGGCGCGGTCATCCAGCGCCATCGCGCTCCAGCGTACCGTCATGCGGCCCGGATGATGGCGGCCAATTGTTCCAGATGCCGCGCCTTGAGCGCATCCATCTGCGCCTTGGCATCTTCGGCAGAGATCGCAGGGCGCTGGTCGTCACGCGCCTGCATCAACGCATCACGCAACATCGACTCGGAGAGCTGCTCGGTGGCATCAACATGAACGGGCATGGCGGGAAGCTCCAGATTTCCACTGCCGCCCACTTTAGCGCGTTGGCATCCGGCACGCATCCGCAGAACTCCCTGCCGAAATGGCTACTTGACCAACTCCAGCATCCGGCGGAATTCCGGGTGCCGGGCCGAGCGGCACCATTCGAACGCCACCATTTCGGTGCTGACCAGATGTGCGCCGGCGGTCTGCAGACGCGCGAAGGCCAGATCGCGGTTGCGCGCGGTGCGTGAAGCGCAGGCATCGGCCACGACGAACACCTCGAAACCCGCCTTCAGCATTTCCAGCGCTGTCTGCAGAAGGCAGACATGCGCTTCGCAGCCGGCCACGACGATCTGTTCGCGCGGCGCGGCATCGTCTTGCGCCGGACGCAGCCAGGCCAGCAGGCCATCGTGCAATGCGCCGAAGCGGTGCTTGGCCAGCGTCTGGTCGCACAATTCGCGCACGCGTGGATCATTGCCGCCAAGCTTTTCCGGCACCTGCTCGGTGCCCCAGGCCGGCACCTGGAACAACTGCGCCAGACGCCCCAGCACGATGGCGTTTTCCAGCGCCTGCGCGCTTTCGTGGATCGCCGGCATCAGGCGATGCTGGTAGTCCACCAGCACCAGTTGCGAACGGGTGGCATCCAGCAGCATCGGGGCGTTCCTGTCGTGTGTCGGGACCGGCCACATTGCGTGGCCGATGCGGATGCGGTCAAGCCGTTGCGACGCTGCCGGATGTCATCGGCATTGGTTAGACTGCCGTGATGAACGTTGGTCTGCTACTTGTCACCCATCGCGGTGCGGCCTCGCACTACCCGCCCCTGCTGGAACGCCTGCTCGGCCGGGTGCCGTTGCCGCTGGAGCTGTTCGAACTGGATTTCGATATCGATCTGGACGCGGTTTTGCCGGACGCCAGCGGTGCCTTGCGGCGTGCCGATCAGGGCCAGGGCGTGTTGATCCTGACCGATCTCTACGGCGCCTCGCCGAGCAATCTGGCCGCGCGCCTGACCCAGCTCGGGACCCCGGCGCGGCGCGTCTCCGGGCTCAATCTGCCGATGCTGCTGCGGCTGTGCAATTACCCGGAACTGCCATTGGAAGAACTGGCCCTGACCGCCGTGGCCGGTGGCAAGACCGGCGTGGTGCTGGACCATGCTTGAACGCGAACTCACCGTCTCCAACCGGCTCGGGCTGCATGCCCGCGCCGCCGCGCGCGTGGTCAACCTGCTGTCCGGCTTCCAGAGCCATGCCACGCTGGAATGCCGTGGCCGCAGCGTCAACGCCAAGAGCATCATGGGCGTGATGCTGCTGGCCGCCGCACAGGGCACGCGCGTGACATTGAAACTGGAAGGCCCGGACGAAGCCCAGGCCATGGCGGCGGCCGAAGCCTTGTTCGCCAACGGTTTCGACGAACAGCCATGAAGCGTCCCGCCATGCCCGCCCTTCTTCCACCACACGGCCCGCGCGCCGTGATGCCTGCTTCCGGCCACTGACATGCGCCAGGCGCTTTCCGGTATCACCGTCGCCAAGGGCTTGGCGCTGGGGCGTGCGCGGATCCGCGAACCGCAGCGGCTGGATATCGAAGAGCGCCACCTTGCGCCAGACGAAGTCGATGCGGAAATCGAACGTCTGCATCAGGCCATCGCCAGCACCCGCCAGTCCCTGCAGCAACTGCGCGATCAGTTGCACGGCGCGCTGACCCCGGAACTGGGCGAATTCCTCGATATCCACGCGCTGCTGCTGGACGATCCGGAACTGCTCGCCAGCGTCACCGGCATGATCCGCGACGAACACTACAGCGCCGCGTACGCGCTGAAGCTGCAACGCGACCGGCTGGCGGCGATCTTCCAGGCGATGGACGATCCCTACCTGCGCGCGCGGCGCGAGGACATCGAACACCTGATCGGCCGGGTGCAGGCCGCACTGCAACCCGGGCCACACGACAGCGCGGTGATCGGCCTGGCCGGCGATGTGCTGATCAGCGACACCGTGGCACCGGCGGAACTGGCGCAACTGGCCGAACGCGGTGTGGTCGCGGTACTGGTATCGCAGGGCAGCCCGCTGTCGCACAGCGCGATCCTGGCACGCAGCCTCGGCCTGCCGATGCTGATCGTGGCGCCCGAGGCGCTGGCCGGCATCCACGAGGGCGCCGCGGTGATGGTCGATGCGCAGCACGGCCAGATCATCGTCGAACCCGGCCCCGACGACCTGCTGGAACTGCGCGAACGCGAGTTCTCGCTGGCACGCGAACAGCGCGCCCACGCCCGCCGCCGCAACATCCCGGCGCGCACCCGCGATGGCGTCGAAATCCTGCTGCGCGCCAATGCCGAATCGCGCGAAGACGTCGCCCGCGCGCACGAGCTGGGCGCGTCCGGCATCGGTCTTTACCGCACCGAATTCCTGTTCCTGCAGCGCCACGACGCCCCGGATGAAGAAGAACAGCTGATCGCCTACCGCGACGCGGTGCTGGGCATGAACGGCCGCCCGGTGACACTGCGCGTCCTCGATCTGGGCGCCGACAAGGCCGACAGCGCCGGCATCACCCTGGCACGCGAACCCAATCCCGCGCTCGGCCTTCGCGGTGTGCGCCTGGCGCTGGCCCGCCCCGAACTGTTCCGCACCCAGCTGCGCGCAATGCTGCGCGCCTCCGGCTACGGTCCGGTGCGCATCCTGGTGCCGATGGTCACGCGCCGGCGTGAAATGCTCGCGGTACGCGAACTGCTGGCCGAATGCCGCCGGGAATTGCTGGACGAAGGCCATCATCTGGCGCAGGACGTGCCGCTGGGCGCGATGATCGAAGTGCCGGCCGCCGCGCTCGGGCTGTCCGCGATGATCGACGCGATGGATTTCATTTCGATCGGCACCAACGATCTGGTGCAGTACCTGCTCGCCGCCGACCGCGACAACGACAGCCTCGGCGACCTGTTCTCACCGCTGTATCCGGCCGTGATCCAGGTGCTGGACCGGATCATTTCCAGCGCGCGCCGCACCGCCGTGCCAGCCTCCATCTGTGGCGAGATCGCCAGCGATCCGCACCACATCCGGATGCTGCTGGCGCTGGGCCTGACCGATTTTTCGATGCACCCGACCAGCCTGGCCGAGATCCACGCCGATATCGGCCGCTGCGACCTGGCAAGCCTGCGCCGGCGCCGCAATGCCCTGCTGCGCGCACCGGATCGCGCCCATCTCGAAGCCCTGGTGCGCAAGCTGTGACGGCGTCCACCCGCCTTGCATCATGGCCGCACGCCCCCATTCTTGTCGGTCCGGGCCGCATTCACGCCCTTCCTTTCCGCTTCCTGTTCCAGACACCGAGGTCCGCACCATGAGCCAACCCCGTCACGCCCGCGTCCTGATCCTGGGCTCCGGCCCGGCCGGCTACACCGCCGCCGTGTATGCCGCGCGCGCCAACCTGAAGCCGCTGATGATTTCCGGCCTGCAGCAGGGCGGCCAATTGACCACCACCACCGACGTGGACAACTGGCCCGGCGATGCGCAGGGCGTGCAGGGCCCGGAACTGATGATGCGGATGCAGGCGCATGCCGAGCGTTTCGACACCGAGATCGTGTTCGACCAGATCCACACCGCCGACCTGTCGCAGCGCCCGTTCCGGCTGACCGGCGACAGCGGCGAATACACATGCGACGCGCTGATCATCGCCACCGGCGCCACCGCCAAATACCTTGGCCTGCCGTCGGAAGAGGCCTTCAAGGGCCGCGGCGTCTCGGCCTGCGCCACCTGCGACGGCTTCTTCTTCCGTGAGCAGGATGTCGCGGTGATCGGTGGCGGCAACACCGCGGTGGAAGAGGCACTGTACCTGTCGAATCTGGCGCGCAAGGTGTATCTGGTGCACCGCCGCGACAGCCTGCGGGCCGAGAAGATCATGCAGGACAAGCTGTTCGAGAAGGCCGCCGCCGGCAAGATCGAACTGGTGTGGAACCACACCGTCGAGGAAGTGCTGGGCGATGACAATGGTGTCACCGGCATGCGCCTGCGTTCGACCACGGACGAAAGCACGCGTGAGATCGAGATACAGGGTTTCTTCGTCGCCATCGGCCACCACCCGAACACCGCGATCTTCGATGGCCAGCTCGATATGCGCGATGGCTATCTGATCACCCATTCCGGCCAGAACGGCAATGCCACCGCCACCAGCGTGCCCGGCGTGTTCGCGGCCGGCGACGTGGCCGACCACATCTACCGCCAGGCCATCACCTCGGCCGGCTTCGGTTGCATGGCGGCGCTGGATGCGGAGCGTTTCCTCGAACAGGCGGATTGATGTTGGGTTTCAAGACACGCTTGAGGTTGCGGGGAGTTTTTCTGCCTTTCCCACTTGCGGGGGCCAAACACAGGGGTTTCGAGCAGCGAGACTGCGAGCCTGTGAGCAACTGCTGACATGAAAGTCGGCAGGCTGGGTGCGAAGCGGGGCTGGGATGAGAGGGTTTTCGTGATAGCTACAAGAAAAAAGCACTCGCGCCTGCGCCGCTCGCCCCTTCACCCTGACCCTCTCCTCGCTCGCGGGGGAGAGGGAACGCGCCTGTCCAAACCGGCATGACACTCAAGGTTCACCGCCTGCGCGAATCTTTGCCGTGGCCGCATCACTCATCCTGACCGACACGCTGGCCAGCGTGCCCGCCGCGCAATGGGATGCGCTGCACGGAAGTGACAATCCCTTCGTGCAGCACGCCTTCCTGTCCGGGCTGGAGCAAAGCGGCTGCCTGCGTCCTGCCTGGGGCTGGACACCGTGCCACGCGCTGCTGCAGCGCGACGGCGAGCTGATCGCGGCGGCACCGGCCTACCGCAAGGACAACTCGCACGGCGAATTCGTGTTCGATCACGCCTGGGCGGCGGCCTTCGTCCAGACCGGACGCGACTATTTCCCCAAGTGGCTGGTCGCCGTGCCCTATTCGCCAGTCACCGGTCCGCGCCTGCTGGCCGCATCCGATGAGGCCCGCCAGCAGCTCGTCGTCGCGATGCAGCGGCAGTGCCAGGCGTGGGGCTGGTCCTCGCTGCATGTGAACTTCCTGCCAGAAGAGGAAACAGGCGCGCTGGATGACAGCTGGCTGGCGCGTCTGGACGTACAGTTCCACTGGCACCATCAGGGCTGGCGGGATTTCCCCGATTTCCTCAACGCGATGACGCACAAGCGCCGCAAGGCGATCCGTCAGGAACGCGAAAGGGTCCACCGTGACGGTTATTCGTTCCGCATCGTTCATGGCGACGAGGCCAGTGCCGAAGACCTGGCCGCGATGCACGATTTCTATTGCCTGACCTTTGCCGACAAGGGCAATTCACCGGCGCTGACGCTGGCCTTCTTCCAGCATCTGGCGCGCACGATGCCGCGCGCGCTGGTGCTGATCCTGGCCGAACACGAAGGCCGCAGCGTGGCCGGCGCACTGTGCTTGCGCAGCGCCGACACGCTGTACGGACGCTACTGGGGCAGCGAGCATCAGAGCCCCGGCCTGCACTTTGAAACCTGCTACTACCAGGGCATCGACTACTGCCTGCGCGAAGGGCTGCAACGCTTCGAACCCGGCGCACAGGGCGAACACAAACTGGCGCGCGGCTTCCTGCCGGAACTGACCTACAGCCGGCATTTCGTCGCCCATTCCACCTTCTCGCAGGCGCTGGCGCCATGGTGCGCGAGCGAGCGCGAGCAGGTGCTGCGCTATCGTGACCTGCTGCAACAACACTCTCCCTTCCGCGATGCATCTGCCACGCCTTGATCCCGACCCGGCCGCGCCATTCCCGCCGGCCGAACGCGCCCGCACCGAACCCGACGGCCTGCTCGCCTGGGGCGGTGATCTGTCGCCGCAGCGGCTGATGAACGCCTATCGCCATGGCATCTTCCCGTGGTTTTCCGAAGGCGATCCGATCCTGTGGTGGTCACCGGATCCGCGTACCGTGTTCGACACCGGCGCCCTGCACCTGTCGCGCCGCTTCCGCCGCGAGCTGCGCCGGCTGGACTGGGAACTGCGGCTGGATACCGTGTTTTCCCACGTGGTCGCGGCCTGCGCCGACACCCCGCGCCCCGGCCAGAACGGTACCTGGATCACGGCCCCGATGCGTCAGGCCTATCAGCAACTGCACCAGCTCGGCCATGCACATTCGCTGGAAGTGTTCGAAAACGGCACGCTGGTGGGCGGCATCTACGGTGTCATGGCTGGCAACGTTTTCTGCGGCGAATCCATGTTCAGCCATCGTAGCGGCGCCTCGAAGGTCGCACTGGCTGCACTGTGCCACCTTCTTCACAAGCACGGCACCGGCTGGCTCGATGCGCAGATGCATACCCCGCATCTGGCCACGCTCGGCGCCAGACAGCTTGCGCGACGCGACTATCTGGCGATCCTGCGTCAACCGGACCCGTCCGGTGCATTGCCGCCGGATAACTGGCAAGGCCTCTTGCGAGGCCTTCGTCCGGCGGATCTGGCATGAAAGCCACAACCATGCGATACTGGGGAGCGGATTTTCCGCCGCATTGCCCCAAACCAAAGAACGAATGTCAAAAGACGATTCCATCGAAATGGAAGGCTCGGTCCTCGAAACCCTGCCCAACACCATGTTCCGCGTGCAGCTGGAGAACGGTCACGTCGTGACCGCACACATCTCCGGGCGCATGCGCAAGAACTACATCCGCATCCTGACCGGCGACAAGGTCAAGGTCGAAATGACGCCCTACGATCTGACCAAGGGCCGCATCACCTACCGGATGAAGTGACCCGCACGGCGCCAGGCGCGCCAGCGGACATCAGACAATGAGAAGGCGGGAGCCCAGAGCCCCCGCCTTCTTTTGCGTGTCCGAAATTCACCGCCAGCATCATTCCGGCAGCGGCAGCTGCTCAAAACCATCGGCAAACATCGGTGGCTCGCCGGGCTCATTCGTAGCGGGAACCAGGGTCGCCACCTCGATCACCTCACCCTTGGGCGCATGCAGCCGTGCCACACCGGGTACAGGTGCCGCATCGCTTTCCACGCTGAAGCGGAACATCGTGCCCCAGTCCAGCGAGTTGGCGACGGCACCGACAGGCTGCCGACCGGAAGGCGCCCAGGCCAGACGCCCGGCGGTTTGACTGAAGCTCCAGTCGTTCGCCGGAATCCGGTCACCATCGGAGAAGCCGTTCGCACTGACCGGCACCGGCCCTTCAGTTTCAACTTCGAAACGGGTGAAACCGGCGTTGGACAGCACTTCCAGCTTGTTCGGGTCGCCGCTCTGCCCATCCCTGTACTGGATCTCGGCCACGGCGAAATCGAAGTTCGCCAGCACGTAGTCATAGCGCCAACCACCACCGTCCAGCGGCACCACCTTGACCGCCAGCCGGGCCTGGCCGTGTTCGCTTTCGATATCTGCACTGTGCTCGGTCGCGGTAGCGGTGCCGCGCGGCAACCAGCGGTCGATGGCCGGGCCAAGTTGCAGCTCCGAGCCTGGCCCGTTGCCAACATTCCACACGCTGCCGCTCCAGGTGAACGTGGCCGGACGCGTCTGCATCGTGTTGTAGATATTGATGTCGTCACGAACGACGTACCAGGACTCGAACCAGTAGCTGGCACCGGGGTTCTGCACGGGGCTGATATCGCGCTCATCAACCTGGAGGCGATAGGCCCAGAACGTGCAATCCGTCATTCCCGGAAGATTCGAGCAGGGTGAGCCGCTATCCCTGATGCCGTTGCAATCACGATCGAACACCGAGCCGCACCGCCCCCACTCCCCGGTGGCCGGAATGATCTCGCTGCGCGGGCCGAGATCTCCGACCGAATCGTTGTTTCCCACGCCGTAGGTATCGGCACAGCCGCGCCCGAGGATGTGCCCGGAACCGGGATGGGCGTCGCAGGCGGTGTTGACCGTCAGGAAGGCATGCTTGACGCCGGAACGGCCGACCTGATCGATCCGGCCCTGGGCATCGATGCGATACAGGTTCCAGATCAGGTACGGATGCTGATCGTTGTCGTAGGGCGCGAAATTGCCGGTGAACTTCTGGTGCCAAGCGACATCGGCCGCATACAACGCCTCGCTGCTGCCCAGTGGATCAGCCAGCATGCCGCCGGGCTCTCCTGCGGGACAGGGTGCAGCAGCACACGGCGTCGTCACACGGATGGTGCCGTCGTTGCGGTTGTTGCGCAGCGTCGAGGACGGGGTGAATACCACCTTGCCACTGCCCGACGGCCCGCTCGCATCGGGACTTTTACGGCTGTACTGCGCAGAAAAATAGTGCATCAGCACATCCGCCTCGTAGTATTGCTGCGGCATGGTGCCGGGCACCGGCTTGCCGGGCCAGCGCGACACCGTACCCTTGGCACTGGCAAGCGGCGCGGCCTCGCCATCGACATGCAGTCTGGCGTGCAATGTGAGATCGGCCACCGCCAGACCTTCCGCCTCCGACATGCCCAGACGCCGCGCCAGCGCCGGCGCCACCCGCAGATCCATGGTCTGGATCGATAGCTGCGGCGCGGCCTCGCCTTCGATTTCGTACATCATCCGGTCGATGTAGAACCACGCGTTGCCGTCGGCCGTCAGCACATCGAGCACGAAGCCGTTGTCCGCGCGCGGCACCAGGCGCACATCCCGCAGGAGGATGCGTTCATCGCCCAGTTGCAGATCGAAGCCGCCACGGAGGGTCAGCGAACCACCGGTAAATCCGGCAAAAGCGCCATCGCGGATCGCAAGGTCCAGCGCCGATGCCTCGGCAACCGCAAACTGCTCACGCCCGTAGACATCGGCTTTGCCGCCCCCGATCGCGGGCGATACGTCGATACCCAGGTCCGACATCAGATCGCGGTTCCAGCGGAAACGGGCCTGGCCGCCCCAGATTTTCCAGCGGGCCTGGTCGACAGCTGCAACCGCCGCAGCGCCGGTCCCCGGCTGTTCCACGGTTTCAGCATGGGTGAGCGGCACCACCACCGCCAGCGCAGCAGCCAGCAGGGTGGGACAAAGGAACTCGGGATATCGCTTCACTTCAGCACTCCAGATCGTCCGCCCGTTGGGCGTGCATTCGCGCCAGGGCATGGCTCCTTCCCCTGAGTTTTCATGGCCCGGCCACCGTCACCGCGTGCTGGCCGGCATCCAGTGGTGGCGAGCGACCATAGGTCGGGTTTTCCCAAAGGTCGTACATGTACTGGCCCCGCGTGCGATCCTGCGGACCAACGCTGAAGGGTCGGCCCGGACCATCGGCGCACAGATCATTTTCCGGCTGGAAACCGCGTTCCACCGCCTGATCGCGAAGGAATTCGATGTACTCCCTGCTCGCGATCTGGAATCTGAGCTTCGCCTCCACCGTCACCGGCCAGGCGACGCCTTCCGGCAACGGCACGGTGTAGCTGGCGATGTCGAAATTGATGCTGACACCAGAGCCGGGCGCGGTTTCCGGATAGCTGTAGGCATAGCTGGCTGTTTCCGGATCGTTGCCGCCAGTGAAGCCCAGCGGCGGGATGCGGTTGTCCTTGGCCACGCAGTTGTTGAGCGCGAAATGGAAGATGCTGCGGCCCTGCCCATCCGTGGTGCGGCAAGCTCCAATACTTTCATCCCACAGGCCCTGCTTGATCTCGTAGACCCTGGTCTGCGCATCAATGGCGAGATCGCCACTGTCCGGATCGAATGCGCCGTTGCGCCACAGCGATACGCCATCGGCATCGCGCACATCGACATCCAGCCACATGCGGCGGCCTTCGCCATAACCGGTCGGCAGCTTGTGCCCGGCCAGATTGGTCACCTTGACCTGCACCGCGAGCCCCGAGCCACTGCGAGTGGCCCGCGTTTCCAGCTGCGCGGTGCGCTCGGCCAACATTTGCGTGGCCCAGGCCGAAGTGCGGTCAAAAGCCTCGTCGCGGTACAGAAACGGGTATTCGCCCTTGAGCACCTGCGGAATCCAGGCGTTGCCACCGACAAACTCGTGCGTGGGCAGATTTCCAGTGCGATCCGGGCCACTGGTACAGGCCATCAATGGCGCCTTCGGATCCCAGGTCGGCGCTTCAGCCTGACGCATATGGCAGTGCTGGCAATGTTCCGTGCGTGCGATGACCTTGCCGGGTACGGCATCGCCACCAGGCTCCATGCCGTCGCGGAACAGGGTCGAGGCATAGCCGCTGTGCCGCCATTCGCTGTAGGTGCGTTCGACCGGGAAGGCCAGGCCGGTGTCCTGCCCCTGCGGCGTGCCGTTGGCCAGGATCAGGGTGCGGAACGGGCCGGATTCCAGCGTCGGCGAGGTCACGTCATGACAGCTTCCGCACATCGCGCTGTCGCTGTGCAGCGCGGAATGCTTCCAGGCATGGGGCGCGGTGTACGTGCCACCAGGGGCGGGCAACACATGCGGATAGGAATAAGGCCCGCGACGGCAGGGTTCGCCCCAGCCGTCGCAATCTCCGTCATCGAGCCAGATGTCGGCATTGCCGCTCATCAAGGGCTGCCCGAGCGGACCCTGCTCCATCAGCCGATGGCAGGCATGGCAGCCAACGCCGCCATAATCGCTTTCGGACGTGTCGAAACTGTCCGGCCCACCTTCCAGCAGGCAGCCCTGGAAGCCCTCCACCGTTTCGCCGGGCAATGGTTCCTGCCCGGGTGGTATCGCAACGGTCTTGCGCACCCGGCCTTCGTACCAGCCTTTTGGCGTATGACAGCGCAGGCACCACTCACCGATGCCTTCGGCGCCGTTCGCCGCACCATCGGCGTTGGCCACGTCCAGTGCCGCCCAGAACAGCGGATCGCGCGTGGCATTGGCCATCATCGAGCCGGACCAGCCATTGGCCGGATAGTGGTTTTCCTGCGGTCCACCGCCGTGGCAACCAGTGCAGGCCTGCGAACCTTGCAGCGCATGCGCCAGCCCGGGCTGGGTGCCCTTCGGGGTGAAATCGACGAATCCCGCCACGCCACGGGGAAGGTCCAAGGCAAAGGCCGCCACGGAAAACAGCAACAGCAACGCCGTCCATCCAGGCCACGATCCACGCATCCGAGCTACCCCGCAGGTTTTCCAGAACGGCTACCGGCCTTTCGCAGTTCGGGTCCCCCGACCCCTCGTGCCCACCTCCTAGGAAGTTGCCGGACAAGTTTTGCAGCGCGATCATGGCAGCGGCACGCGCCTGGCAACACGCTGCATCGCACAAAAAAATCGCCCGGCGAATGCCGGGCGATCCATCACGCGGGAAAATCCCAGAACCGTGTCAGAGTGGTTCGACCTGGTCGGCCTGATAGCCCTTCGGGCCCTGGGTCACAACGAAGGAAACCTGCTGGCCTTCCTTCAGCGACTTGAAGCCGGTGCCCTGGATGGCACGGAAATGCACGAACAGATCCTCGCCACCTTCGCGGCTGATGAAGCCGAAACCCTTGGCGTCGTTGAACCATTTGACTGTGCCGGTCTGACGATCGGACATGACAACACTCCTAGAAACCGATGACTGAACATTTTCAACCCGGAAACCGGGACTGGGATTGCAAGGAGTACGCGACGCGAAGCGATGGACAGATCAATCCGGATCCTGCCGCACCGGGCCACGATGCATTGTGACCCATGCAAACACAGCGGGCCTCTTATACACGTTTTCGTTTTGCGCTGCCAAGCACCCGCCTGCCGCCAATCGGCCGGTGTGCGCAAACAACAGCGCCGACGGTCCGGAAACCGTCGGCGCCTGATCCCGGCCGGGGCCGGAATGGCAACGGGATGCCCCGGAAGCCTTACTGCGCAGCCAGGCGGCGCTTGCGCGCACGCAAGCCTTCGTGCACAACGCGCGCCTTGGCTTCGTACTGCATCGCCAGTACCCGCACCACATAGCTGTGGTCGCGGTCATGGCGGATGCGCTGGATGCGGCCGAGCAGATCGGCCTCGGCCTGTTCGATCTTGGTGACCTGGTCCTGGCAGATGGCCTTCAAGCCGGTGCGCAATGTGCTGTAGGTGGCATTGATGTCGGACACCCATTCGGCCGGCTTGGCGGCGCGCTTGCTGGCACGCACCCGGGCGGTGCCGCCGGGCTTCACTTCCTGGCTGAGTTCCTCGACCAGGGTCGACTTGGCCCGGGCCATGCTGCGGAACAGTTTCCGCAGTTCGGTATCACCCACCTCCTCGGCCGCTTCTGCATAGAAATCGACGCCGTCACGGCTGGCTTCGATCAATTCGGGGAGAATGTTCAGCGATTCGCTCATGGAAAGCTCCTGCATGGCTGAGGGTGGGAGTGCCGCTGGCGCCTCAGGCCCCATCAGACGATGGAGAGGTGACTCGCGGCACGGCAATTGCGTTGACGGGCAACGCCGGTCAGGGTAGCGCGCGCGGCATAAAAACTTCGTTATTTACGCATGGCGACGACTGCACTGGAAGCGACAATTATATCACAATCAATAACTTAAGTAAAATATTTGACAATCAAGTATAAAATGACACCTGAACAGCACCCACTCCCGCCAGGCCAAATCCCGTTGCCCCCGCCCACCGTGATCGTGGTCGGCGGCGGCCCGGCAGGGCTGATGGCGGCCGGGATTCTCGCTGCGGCCGGGGCCCGCACCACGCTGCTGGATGCGATGCCTTCGGTCGGACGCAAATTCCTGCTGGCCGGCAAGGGCGGGCTGAACCTGACCCATTCCGAATCTCTGCCGGGATTTGTGTCGCGCTACGGCGCGGCCAGCGAAAAGGTCGGCGCCTGGTTGCAGCGTTTCGGCCCGCAACAGCTGCGCGACTTCGCGGCCACGCTGGGCATCGACACCTTCGTCGGCAGCTCTGGCCGGGTGTTCCCTTCAGACATGAAGGCCGGGCCGATGATGCGCCGCTGGGTCAGCCGCCTGCGCGAAGCCGGCGTGGTGTTCCAGATGCGGCACAGGTTTCTGGGCTGGAACGCGGATGGATCGCTGCGCGTGGCCACGCCGGACGGCGAAATCCGCATGAGCGCCGATCTGCTGATCCTGGCGCTGGGCGGCGGCAGCTGGGCGAAACTGGGTTCGGATGGGGCCTGGATCGATGCGCTGGTGGCCCGTGGCGTGGCGGTTGCGCCGTTGCACCCGGCCAATTGCGGGTTCGAGTGTGAATGGAGCGCGGCCTTCCGCGAACGCTTCGAAGGCGCACCGCTGAAAGCCATCGCCGCACGTGTGTCCGATGCCCGGCCGTGGCAGCGCGGTGAATGCGTGATCACCCGCGACGGTATCGAGGGCAGCCTGGTCTACGGGCTATCCGCACCGTTGCGCGATGCCATCCAGCAACACGGCCACGCGCGGCTGGAACTGGACCTGCTGCCGGACCGCAGCCCTGACGCCATCACCGAGGCCTTGTCCCAACCGCGCGGCAGCCGCTCGCGCAGCGAACACTGGCGCCGCCGCCTTGGCCTCAGCGGCGTCAAGGCCGGCCTGCTGCATGAAATCCTTCCACGCGAATCCTGGGACGACAGCGCCACGCTGGCCCGTACCCTCAAGGCACTGCCGCTGCGTTTGACCGCCACCCGGCCGATCGACGAAGCCATCAGCACCGCCGGCGGCGTCAGTTTCGAGGCAGTGGACGAACGCCTGATGCTGCGCGCCGCGCCAGGCAGCTTCGTGGCCGGAGAAATGCTCGACTGGGAAGCACCAACCGGCGGCTACCTGCTGACCGCCAGTATTGCCAGCGGCGTGATTGCCGCCGAAGGGGCGCTGGCCTGGTGGAAGGAGCGGCGCGATGCACTGTGACGCCTGGAGCGATGGCCGCTGTCGTTCCTGCGGCCGCATCGAACACGCCTACCCGCAGCAGCTGATCGACAAGGACGCGCACGCCCGGCAGATGCTGTCCGGTCTGGGCGAACCACTGTGGCTGCCGCCAGTCGCCAGCCGCGAATCCGGATTCCGCAACAAGGCCAAACTGGTCGTGGCCGGCAGCGTGCAGGCACCGACACTGGGCATCCTGGACCAGAGAGGGCACGGCGTGGATCTGGACGATTGCCGCCTGTATCCACCCGCACTGGCCGCCACGTTTCCGCTGCTGCGCCGCTTCATCCGCGATGCCGCAATCACGCCCTACGACGTGCCCGCGCGGCACGGTGAACTCAAATACCTGCTGCTGACCCTGGCCGAACATTCCTGCGAACTGATGCTGCGTTTCGTGCTTCGCTCGCAGGAACCGCTGGCGCGCATCCGCAAGCACCTGCCCGCATTGCAGGCCGCCCTGCCCGGCCTGCGCGTGGTGTCGGTCAATCTGCAACCCGAACACAAGGCGGTACTGGAAGGCGAGCAGGAAATCCTGCTGGGCCCGGATGAATCGCTGACGATGCAACTCAACGCGATGCCGATCCACCTGCGCCCGCGCAGCTTCTTCCAGACCAATACCGATGTGGCCGCCGCGCTGTACCGGCAGATCCACGATTGGGTGCAGGAGGTGGATCCACCGGCGCTGTGGGACCTGTTCTGCGGCGTCGGTGGATTTGCGCTGCATTGCGCCAACGGCGAGCGCGAGGTCACCGGCATCGAACTGTCCGAAGACGCCATCGCCAGCGCCTGCCGCAGTCGCGACGAACTCGGATTGCGCCGCCTCCACTTCCAGGCAATGGACGCCACCACATTCGCCCGGTCCGGCACGCCATGGCCACCACTGGTGATCGTCAACCCGCCACGGCGCGGGCTCGGCAAGGCGCTGTGCGAAGCCTTGCGCGACAGCCCGGTGCAGTGGATCGCCTACTCCAGCTGCAACGCCGCATCGCTGGCGCGCGACATCGCGGATCTGGCGCAGTTCGAGCCACGCCAAGTGCGACTGTTCGACATGTTCCCCCACACCGACCACTACGAACTGGCCTGCCTGCTGCAGCGGCGTGAATGACAGCGGACCGGAGCACTTTCGACGGCACATCCCGCACTCGCCCGCTGCTTGTCGGCATCCCGGCATCTGGTTATCATGGCCGGCCTCGTTTCCGGCTGCGGCCGGCGACGCGGGTTCCAGCGGAGAGGTGTCCGAGTGGTTGAAGGAGCACGCCTGGAAAGTGTGTAAGCGTCTAAACCGCGCTTCGGGGGTTCGAATCCCCCTCTCTCCGCCAAGTTTGAAAGTGCTGGATAGACCTTGAGCCGCGTGAACTTCGCCGGCCCCAACCAGCACAATGCAGATGCCCGCAACGGGCAGCAGTCCATGGCGGCCCCGCCGGCCCCTCGCGACGATAGACCGAAAACCCCGCCAGGGCCGGAAGGCAGCAACGGTATTGGTCGACTCGGGTGCCGAGGCAAGCTGGCGGGGCTGCCACCCTTCTCCCCCATGGATTCCTGACGTGATCGTCGGCACCTGCCTGGCGCGGTCTGCTCTTTGCTGTCTGCATCGCTGAAATGATGCCGCGCTGGGCAAGGCCGACGTTTGCCGCATTGCGCCATGCATCCGGCCATGCAACCCGCGTATCCTCGACCATACGCCGGCGAAGGGAGACAGGGGTCGCCGGATAGCCAAGGTCCCGTGTCATGCCGGAGGCATGCGCGCCGGGCCGTTCCAACGGGGAGATACGACGATGTTGAAATACCTTGCCGGCTGTGTGCTGGCATTTGCGCCCATGCTTGCGCTCGCCAATACCGGCGTGGCCTTCGTGCATGGCACCAGCAAGCACACCAACGCGACGGCCGACTATTGGGGAGCCGATTTCATCAACTCGGTGCGGCAGGGCCTGCCCAACCAGGCCAACTACACCGTCATCAATTGCGATTTCGAGCAGTACATGTGGGATTCGCGCGCCGCCGGTTGCGCAGCGGGGCAGCTCACCAGCTTCATCAATTCACGCGGCATCACCGACCTGGTGGTCATCACCCACTCCAACGGTGGCAACGTGATGCGCTGGATCATGAGCAATCCGACCTACGACAGCCGCTATCCGAACATCATCAACAAGATCCGCTGGGTCAACGCGCTGGCACCGTCCTCGCGCGGCACGCCGCTGGCGGATGCGGTGATGGCCGGCACCGTGTTCGAATCGGCGCTGGGCTGGCTGCTGGGCTACAAGAACGATGCGGTGCGCATGCAACAGCAGAGCTGGATGGCGCACTACAACGCCAACAACCTGTACGGCACCGCCGGGCGTCCTTCGCTGCCGCGCGGCTTCTGGGCCGTGGTCGGGCAGGACGTTGAAACCGCGATCTGGGATTCGGACAGCTACTGCGGCGGCTACCACCTCAACCTCGGGCTGGAAATCACCCAGGCCTGGCTCAACAGCTGTTCCGACGGTTTCCTCAATTGCAGCAGCCAGGCCGGCGCCGGTTACGTGTGGTTCTACGACACCCAGCGCACCGCCGGGAAGGAACCGCTCAGCCACAACCAGAGCCGGAAGAAATGCTTCAACCTCGACGTGATCCTTCGCAACGACCTGTGAGCCCGGAGCCGACCATGAAAAACCTCATTTTCGTCGCGCTCAGCGGCATTCTTTTCAGCCCCGCCCTGCTCGCGGCGGAACCCCACATACAGCTGCTGCCCGCCAGCGAAGGCGATCTGGTCGCCAGCCGCGTGACGATGGAAAAGTCCGCGCTGGCCGCCGATATCGAACGTGCCCCGGTGGATTTCGCCTGGGCGCTGGATCCCTCCCAGCCGCTCTCGCGCGAAACGCCCTACGTCGCCGACAGCCGCGAGTTCTGGACCACGCTGGATGCCAAGCAATTGCAGAAGGGCTACCGCTTCCAGACCACCGCACCCGGCGCGCTGCTGCGCCTGAGCCCGGCCGACAACGCCAAGCGTACCGCCTTGCAATTGTCCGATCTGGACCTGCGCATCGACGGCAGGAAGCTCGATGCCATGCGCGACATCAGCATCGCGGTGGATGCGGCTCAGATGAAGGCCGCCGGAGTGGATTTCGGTGAGGGCTCGCTGGTGTTCCGTCTTGCAGCCGACGCCGGTGAAGGCCAGCTGCAGCTGATGGCCAAGAACGCCGCCGGCGACTACCTGCTGCATGTCTACGAACCGGACAGTCCGGTGTCGCTGACGCTCGCAGCCGACCGCGACCGTGCCCTGGCCGGTGACACCATCACGCTGAAAACCCAATGGAACGACGGCAGCCGGGCCTCGCGCCCAAGCAGCATCGGCGGCGTACTGACCTCGCCGCAGGGCCACAGCATCCCGATCGACTTCACCCCGGCCAAGGGCGGCGAGTATCAGGCCACGGTGCAGTTGCCGGCCGATGCGGGCAGCGGCATGGCGCTGTGGGAAGTGCATACCTTTGCCGTTTCCAACAGCAAGAACGGTGCGATTCCGCGCGATGCCAAGACCAGTTTCTCGGTCTCGCGCCCGACCGCGCGCCTGAGCGGCGAAGCCGTTTCGGTGCAGGCCAAATCCGGGCGTGTCGCGTTGACGCTGCCGCTGGAAGTGGGCGCAGCCGGCCGCTACGAGTTGCGTGGCGTGCTGTACGGCACGGCGAAGGGCGGCAGCATGCAGCCGTTCGCGATCGCGCATTCGGCACGCTGGCTGGAGCCGGGCAAAGGCGAAGGCATCACGCTGGATTTCGGCGATCTGGCGGCCAAATCCGGCCTGGCGGCACCGTATGAACTGCGCGATCTGAGCCTCAACGATCAGGCCCGTCTCGGCCTGCTGGAAACCCGCGCCCGCGCGCTGCGATTCGGAGCTGACGACGCACTGCGCTGATCGACCTGCTGCACCACCTGCCCCGCATCCGGCCTGTCCGGGTGCGGGGTTTTCTTTTCCGCAACGAACCTTGGCGCCGCCCGGCGCGACGTCACCTGGCCATCAGCCGCCAGCCACATCCTCCGCCACACGCGGCGGCGCCAGCGGCAGATTGCTGCCCGGCAACAGCACGCGATAGCCGCGCGCCTGCAAGGCCTGGCCATCGGCAGCCGAGCCGTAATGGTAAAGATGCAGGCGGCCCAGCAGTTCCGGCGGGTATTCGCGTTCCAGATCATCAATGCCGCTGTGCGAAGGATTGCCGACCAGCCCGCAGTCGTGCGCGATCGGCACATCGGCGTCCAAAGCCAGCAGGCGCTCGGGAATCGGCCTGGTATCGCCGGTGTAGACAAAGCTGCCCGGCAGCGCGAGGCCGAACGCGGTATCGGGCGCGTGATGCCGCACCGGGAACACCTGAAACCAGCAGCCCTCGTGCCAAAAGCCGCGTGAATGCGGAATCAGCCGAAACGCATCCCAGTAATTGACCCCGCCTTCGGCCAGCACGCCAGGGTAATCGGCCACACGCCGCTGCACCCATGGCACCAGCGGCGCCGGCACATACATCCGGCAATCGCCACGCCGTGCCGGATCGAAATACAGCTGCACGAACAGCCGCTCCATGCCGGCCACATGGTCCAGATGCGTATGCGTCAGGAACAGCGCACGCGGCGCCTGCCCGTAGCGTTCAAGGTAAGCGGTCAACGCCTCCTGCCCGCAATCGATCAGCAGCAACGGCTCCCCGTCACGCTCCAGCACCGCACTGGCCGAACCCAGTTCCACCGCACTGGCATTGCCCACGCCGAGGAAGTGCAGATTCCAGGCACTCACGCCGACTGCTCCCGCACATGCCCGGCGATGCTTTCCAGATAGGCCGCTTCCAGCGCCTGCCAGTCGCCCGCCGCGACGCCTCCAAGCTTGTCCAGCGAACGCCGCAGCCGGCGCAGATTGGCGCGCTGCCAGTCCTGCGACGGCACCCGCAGCCGACCGCGATCAAAATCAATCAGCCAGACCTTGTCATCGGCATCGATCATGACATTGTGCGCATTCAGATCGGCATGAAAGACACCGGCCTGATGGAAACGCGCAATCGTCCGCCCGATGTCCGTCCAAGGTGTCGACGCATCCGCCGCCAGAAGCTCGGCCAAGGTGCGCGCGCACGGTACGCGCAGTGTCATCAGGTCGGCGCGATAGTGCAGCCCGTCGCGCTGCCAACCGGCCAGCAGCGGACGCGGCACCGGCAGACCCTTGCGCCACAACTGCGCCAACAGTTCGAACTCGCGCAGGCTGCGTACCCGCGCCTGCCCGCTGTAGAGGTAATGATCGGAAATCACCCGCCCGACCAAGCCGCCACGGCGGTAATGGCGCAGCACCGCCTCACCGAAATCGCCGCGCACCAGCCACGGCACGCCACGACCGCCACGCCCATCCAGCGGCACCGCACCGGGCCAGTGATCCGGTTCGAGCATCGCCGGCACGGCTTGTGGCAGGCTGTTGGCGTCAAACAGAATCCCGCCCTGCGCGAATGCAGAACGCCGGATATCCAGTTCCTTCGGCCCGATGCCGGACATCACCCACTCCATGCCACCCCGCCAAAGAGTGTAACAACTTGAGCCTGATCGACCCGCCCGAACACATCGCCCTGCTGCGCCTTTCCGCCCTGGGCGATGCCACGCACGTGGTGCCGCTGGTGCGCACCGTGCAGCGCCACTGGCCGCAAACCCGCATCAGCTGGATCATCGGCAGGGGCGAGCGCATGCTGCTGGACGGACTTGAGGGCGTCGAATTCATCGTCTACGACAAGAAATCCGGCTGGCGCGGCATGCGCGAACTCTGGCAGCGCATGGCTGGCCGCCCGTTCGATGCCCTGTTGCAGATGCAACTGGCGGCACGCGCCAACCTGCTGGCCTTCGGCATCGACGCCCCGCTGAAAATCGGCTACGACCGCGCACGCAGCAAGGAAGGCCACAGCCTCGTCATCAACCGCCGCATTCCCGCCGGCGGCAGCCATGTGCTGGATGTGCTCGGGCGCTTCGCCCTACCGCTGGGGCTGGAACAGACCCGGGTCGAATGGCGCCTGCCGATTCCCGAAGCCGCGCGCGAATGGGCCGCCGGGCAACTACCCGGCGACACGCCCACCCTGATTCTCTCACCCTGCTCCAGCCATCCGCTGCGAAACTGGTCGGCGCAGCGCTATGCCGCTGCCGCCGACCATGCCGCACGCCAGCATGGCTACCGCATCGTGATCTGCGGCGGGCGCAGCGAACTGGAACGCCAGACCGCCGACGCGATTCTTGCCGCAATGAAGGAACCGGCGCTGGATCTGGTCGGGCGCGACACCTTGAAGCAGCTGATGGCCCTGCTGGAACGCGCCGACATCCTGCTCGGCCCGGATTCGGGCCCGGTGCACATCGCCAACGCGCTGGGCACCAAGGTCGTCGGGCTGTACGCCTGCACCGACGCACAGCGCAGCGGCCCGCACTCGGACCTGCGCTTCACCGTCAACCATTACGACGCGGCCGCACGCCAGTTCCTGAAGAAGCCGGCGAGCGCGCTGCGCTGGGGCAAGCGGGTCGAGTTTCCCGGCGTCATGGACCTGATCGGCGTGGACGAAGTCACCGACTGCATCGACCGCTGCACCGCCGAACTGCGCCGCCCGGGCTGAGCAGCACCAGAACTTGACACGGCCCAGCACGACCCGGAACCCGGCATCGGCACAAGCGCCGCGCACACCGCGATCAGTACGACTTTTCCTCGACGAAAGCCGAACCCAGCGCCAGATTCAGCTCGCGCTTGATCCGCGCGCGCTCGTCGTTGTTCAGATAGACCGAGCGCGCCAGCTCGATGAAGCCCTGATCGAACACGCCGCCGGCATCGGCATCACGGATATCGTCCTCGATCTCCCACAGGCGCTCGTTGACCGCCTTCAACCGCGCCCGCAACTGCGCCACCTCGCGCCCGGAAGCCGGATGCGCCATCCAGGTGCGCTCCAGCGCCGCCAACTCATGCCGCACATTGGCCAGCTTGGTGGCATCGGTCATGCGCTCGGACTTGATCTGCAGGATTGCGATCTTGTCCAGCAACTCGCCGAACGAGACAGGAACGAGAATTTCGGACATGCCGGCCAACCACACTCAAAAGGGCCCGCCAGCCTGCCAGAACTTCCCACTCCACGCACGCGTGTTGTGGGATGGATTGATGGCTGACCGAATGGATCGCAAACAGCGTGGCGGGTACAACGGCGGGCAGGAATCAGCCGGGCAACAAAAAAGCCGCTGGGATCAGCGGCTTTTTGATGTATCTGGCGGAGAGGGAGGGATTCGAACCCTCGGTACGCTTGCACGTACGCCTGATTTCGAGTCAGGTACATTCGACCACTCTGCCACCTCTCCGATTTCCCACCCGGCAGCAGCAGGAAGGGCCGCGAATGATACGGCTACTGACACGCCCGTACAAGTGGGCTTCATTGCAAGCACGGCACAATACACCGTTCCCGCGCGTACGTTCTTCCACTTGCGCCGCTTTCCGGCCCCACGGCATGATGCCCGAAGGTTCCGCCAGGGGCCGTCCGGCGCTGGTCGGGCGGGTGCCGACCACAACCAGCGTCCTGCGTTGAAATCGCAGGTCCGGAAACACAGCAACCGATGATCGAATTCGGCCACCTCACTCACGTCGGTCTGCGGCGCGAACACAACGAAGACACCTACTACGGCGACTCGCAACTGGGCCTGTGGCTGGTCGCCGACGGCATGGGCGGGCACGAGTTCGGCGAAGTGGCCAGCGCGCTGGCGCGCGACACCATCGTCAACCATGTACGCGAAGGCCACGGACTGCCCGAAGCCATCCGCGCCGCCGATCAGGAAATCATCCGCCAGTCGCGCCGTCGCGCCGAAGCCCTGCCGATGGGCACCACCGTGGTTGCCGCGCGTTTCAACGGCATGCAGTTCGAAATCGCGTGGGTCGGCGACAGCCGCATCTACCTGTGGGACGGCCACCTGCGCCAGCTTTCGCAGGACCACTCCTATGTGCAGGAACTGATCGACCAGGGCGCGATCACGCCGGAACAGGCGCGCAGCCATCCGCACCGCAACGTCATCACCCAGGCGCTGGGCGTCACCGACCCGCAATCGCTGAACGTGGAAGTGATCCGTGGCGAGCTCAAACCCGGCATGCAGCTGTTACTGTGCAGCGATGGCCTGACCGAAGAAGTGGACGACGCCACCATCGCGGGCGTCCTGGCCAAGACCGGCCTTTCCGCACAGGAGTGCGTGGACCAACTGGTGCTGGCGGCACTGGATGGCGGCGGCTCGGACAACATCACCGTGGTGCTGCTGCGCAACGAAGCCGGCGGCTGAGGCATCCCGCACGGCGCTGAGCCATCCGCGCGGCACAACCGTGACCTGACGCACGACACGGCAAAACCCCGGCAGCTATTGTCACACTGTGTAACAATTTGTTGCGCAGTGTGACAACTTCCAGCCACCCGGATCGGATACCGCCGATGGACGCGATCACGCCCTCCCCCAAGACCGGCAGCGAGGCCCTGTTCAGCGACAGCTTCGAGTCGCCCACCCCACCCGAACCTCCCGTGCAACTGCCACCGTTCGCGGTGCGCGTGCTGACCAAATGCGGCTACGGCCCGCGCCCCGACGAGGTGGCCGCTTTCAACGCGCTGGGCAGCAATGACGATACGCGGCTGAACGCATGGCTGACCGCACAGCTCAATCCCGACTCGATCAGCGACACCGACTGCAACAACCGCATTTCGGCCGGCAACTACGCCACCTACACGATGTCGCTGTCGCAGATGTGGGCCAAGTACGTGCGTGGCGATTCCCAGGGCTGGCCGCAGCGCTACTACCCCTGCGACGAAGCCGCCTGCATCAAGCTGATCCGGGCGGTCTACAGCAAACGCCAGTTGTACGAAGTGATGGTGGATTTCTGGCACAACCACTTCAATGTGCAGGGCTGGGAATTCAGCATCGCACCGGTGTTCATGCACTACGACCGCGACGTGATGCGCGGCAAGAACAGCAGCAACCGCTTCCATGCGCTCGGCAACTTCCGTGCCCTGCTGGAAGAAGTCGCCAAGGCCCCGGCGATGCTGGTGTATCTGGACAACAAGTCCAGCCGTGGGGCCGGTTTCAACGAGAACTTCGCGCGCGAACTGTGCGAACTGCACACTCTGGGCGCTGCGCACTACTACCCCACGAACGATCCGGAAGAAGTGCCGCTGGACGGGAACAATATCCCGCTCGGCTACTGCGACAACGATGTCTACGAGGCCGCCCGCGCGCTGACCGGCTGGACGATGCGCGACGATCACTGGGAATTCCCGAACTCGCCCGAATACGACACCGGCGAGTTCCTCTACCACGCGCCATGGCACGACCGTGCCGGCAAGTATTTCCTCGGCCGCTACATGGTCGCCAACCGTCCGGCACTGGCCGATGGCCACCGCGTGTTCGACCAGCTTTCCCAGCACCTGGGCACCGCCCGCAACATCTGCCGCAAGCTGTGCGTGCGTTTCATCGGGGACGAACCACCGCAAAGCCTGATCGATTCGGCAGCGGCGTTGTGGCAGTCGCGCTGGGACGCGCCAGACCAGATCGCCCAGGTGCTGCGCCACATCCTGACCTCGGCCGCCTTCAAGGAAAGCTGGGGCGACAAGGTCAAGCGCCCGTGGGAGGCGCTGATGCAATCGTTGCGCGCCACCTCGGCGGAACTGACGCCACGGGTGCGGCAACCAGCGGGAGTCGCGTGGAACGATTACGCCGATCTCACCACGCGCCTGCACCAGAGCGGCCATGGCCCGTTCCTCTGGCCCACGCCCGACGGCTATCCCGACCGCGCAAGCAAATGGCAGGCAGTCAGCCCGCTCGCGCAGACCTGGCGGACACTTGCGCGCCTGACCGAGATGCGCACGCCAGGCAGCGATGCGAACTCACCCACCGCCTATTTCCAACGCATCGAACAGGTCACCCGCGCCGCATTCCCCGGCCCACCGCAGTCCACCGCCGGGGCGGTCGTGGATTTCTGGATCGGCCGGATCTACGGCTACGCCCTCGTGCAGGAACGGCGTGATCAACTGGTGCGCTTCCTCGGCCAGAAGGCCAATACGGCAGCCGCCGCAACCACGCAACTGACCTGGAACAACGAGTGGGCCAATGAGCAGAACCCGGACAAGTACTACACCCTGGGACGACTGCGCACCACGGTGTCGCTGCTGATGATGTGCCCCGAGTTCTACCACCGCTGAACCTGCCGGAGTCCCACCCATGCAAGGCAACCGCCGCGATTTCCTGAAAGGCTGCTGCGCCGCCGCCATGGCCGCCGGCAGCGGCAGCACGATGGTCTTCTTCGATCCGCTCGCGCTTGCCGGCGGCAAGAGCGCCGCCAGCGGCGATGTGCTGGTCTACGTGTTTCTGCGCGGTGCCATCGACGGCCTGCATCTGCTGACGCCCTATGCCGGGCCGGATCGCATTCCTTACGTCAACACCCGTGGCAGTCTGGCCATTCCAGTGGAGCGGCTGCGGCGCGTCTCTGCCAGCGGTACCGGCAGCAACTGGGGCTGGCACCCACGTGCTGGCGGCGGCACCGGCGACGGCATCGGCACCACGCCCAAGTGGCTGCAAAAGCTCTACAACGCCAACCGGCTGGCGGTCGTGCATGCCACCGGCATGCCCACGCCCAACCGCAGCCATTTCGAGGCCCAGGCGATGATGGAACTGGGCACGCCCGGCATCACCGGCGGTGGCAGCGGCTGGCTGGCGCGCTATCTTTCCGCCATCAGCGGCACTCCCGGCCTGCCTGCTCCGCTGATCGCGCCGGCCTTCGGTTTCGGCAGCAATATGCAGACCAGTCTGATCGGGCTGGATCAGGCAGTGGGTTTCAACAGCGCTGAACAGTTCCGTGTCGATGGCTTCCAGTGGAACTGGAACCAGCGCGGTGCGGATACCCAGATCTACCCGCTGTGGAGTGGCAACTCGTCGCTGGAACGTGCCGGGCGCGATGCCGCTGACGCACTGGAAGTGATGCGCGAACACGATTTCAGCGCCAATGGCTACACCCCGGGTGGCGGCGCCGTCTACCCGAGCGGCAGCTTCGGCACGCAACTGCGAAATCTGGCGCAGATGCTCAAATCCCCGATCAAGACCGGCCTGATCGCCGCCGCCATCGATCACGGCTTCTGGGACACGCACGAAGGCCAGGGCATGCCCAATCCCGGCGTCGCCGGCCACTACGACTGGTTCGGCAACCTCGTGGAAGAACTCGGGCACGGGCTGGATGCGTTCTATACCGATCTCAACGCCCACTCCATCGGTGGCGGCCTGAACCTGATGCACAAGGTCACGGTGATCGTGCAGAGCGAATTCGGGCGGCGTTTCCTGCCCAACGCCTCGGCCGGCACCGACCACGGCTACGGCAACATCATGATGGCGCTGGGCAATCGCGTAAGCGGTGGCCAGCTGCACGGCACGTTCCCCGGACTTGACGACAACAGCCTGTACGAAAGCCAGGACGTGGCCGTCACCACCGATTTCCGCCAGATCATTTCCGAAGCACTGGTCGACCGCATGGGCCTGCCACCAGCGCAAATCCCGCAGGTGTTCCCGGGCTTCAGCTACAACACCAGCGGCACGCCGGATGTATTCCAAACCGGCTGATCACATGCGTGCAACGCGCTGCACCCTCACCGCTGCCTTCGACTGAGCCCAGGCAACGGTTTGCGCGTGTATTCGGGCAAGGAAGCGGGCTGGTCAGAACCCGCGCGGAATCGCCGCCAGCAAGGTGCGGGTGTAGTCCTGCTGAGGATCGCTGAACACGGCTTCGGACGGGCCGGTTTCAACCAATTTTCCGCGATTCATCACGCCCAGCTCATCGGCCATGAAGCGCACCACGCCCAGGTCGTGCGAGATGAACAGGTAGGTCAGGCCGAACTCGTCTTGCAGATCCAGCAGCAGGTTCAGGATCTGCGCCTGCACCGACACGTCCAGCGCTGAAACCGATTCATCGCAGACGATGAATTCCGGCTGCACCGCCAACGCGCGTGCGATGCCGATGCGCTGGCGCTGGCCGCCGGAAAACTCGTGCGGATAGCGACTCAGATGAGCGGCTTCCAGCCCGACTTTTCGCAGCAGATCACGCGCCCGATCCATCCATTCGCTGCGCCCGGCACCGATATCGTGCTCGCGCAGCGGCTCGATCAGGATATCGGCCACGGTCATGCGCGGATCAAGCGAGGCATACGGATCCTGGAACACGATCTGCATCCGCCGCCGCAACGCACGCAGGGTCTGCGACGTGGCCGTGGCGACATCCTGCCCGTCGAACACGACGCGCCCGGCCGCCGGCTCCACCAGCCGCAGCAGCGCGCGCCCGAGCGTGGTCTTGCCGCAACCTGATTCACCGACCAGGCCGTAGGTCTGGCCACGACGGATATCGAAGCTGACGCCATCCACCGCCGACAGCCATTGTTTGACACCGCCGAACAGGCCGCTGCGCAGCGGATAGCGCACCACCAGATCCTGCACTGAAAGCTGCACCCGCGCCTGCGCCAGTTCCGCCGTGCTGCGCTTGACCTGCGGTTGCAGGCGGGCAGCATCGGGTTCGACCTGGCAGCCATCGGCATCGACGAAATCGGCCACCGTCAGCAGCCGGCGCGGATTGGTGGTCAGCGAAGGCCGGCACGCGACCAGGCCACGGGTATACGGATGCTGGCCATGATGGAACAGCTCGCGGGTCGCGCCCTCCTCCACCTTGCGGCTGCGATACATCACCACCACCTGATCGGCCACTTCGGCCATCACGCCAAGATCGTGGGTGATGAACAGCAGGCTCATGCCGTGGCGCTGCTGCAGATCACGCATCAGCTCCAGCACCTGGCGCTGTACGGTGACATCCAGCGCGGTGGTGGGCTCGTCGGCGATCAGCAACTGCGGTTCGCAGGCCATCGCCTGGGCGATCATCACGCGCTGTTTCTGCCCGCCGGACAGTTCATGCGGATAGGCATCCACGCGCCGCTTCGGATCGGGAATGCCGACCTGATCGAGCAGTTCGATCGCACGCTCGCGTGCAGCAGGCCGATTCAGACCCTCGTGCCGGCGCAGCACCTCGGCGATCTGTTCACCGACGCGGTAGACCGGGTTCAGACTGGTCATCGGCTCCTGGAAGATCATGCCGATGCGCTTGCCACGGATCGCCTGCATCGCAGCCGGCGACAGCCCGAGCAGATCCTGCCCATCAAACAGGATGCGGCCACCCCGGATATGCGCCGGCGGCTCCGGCAGCAGGCGCATCAGCGACAGCGCGGTGACGCTCTTGCCGGAACCGGATTCACCCACCAGCCCGAGCGTGCCGCCACGCGGAATCTCGAAGCTCAGATCATCGACGGCGCGCACGGTGCCGTCTTCGGTACGGAAATCGATGCAGAGGTTTTCCACCCGCAGCAGCGGGCTGTCGGCGGCGCTCATCGGCGGTCCTTCGGATCAAGCGCGTCGCGCAGGCCATCGCCGAGGAAGTTCAGGCAGAACAGCGTCGCAGCCAGGAACACCGCCGGGAACACCAACGTCCACGGTGCATATTCCATATCCTGCGCGCCCTCGTTCACCAGCGCGCCCCACGAGGTATACGGCTCCTGCACACCGAGGCCGAGGAAGCTCAGGAAGCTTTCCACCAGGATCACCTTGGGCACCGTCAGCGTCACGTACACCACCACGATGCCGAGCAGGTTCGGCACGATGTGGCGCAGCAGGATGCGCGGCGTGGACACGCCCAGCGCCTGCGCCGCCTCGATGAATTCCTTGCGCTTCAGGCTCAGCGTCTGGCCGCGCACGATGCGCGCCATATCGAGCCAGATATAGCTGCCAATCGCCACGAAGATCAGCAGGATGTTGCGCCCGAACACCACCATCAGCAGGATCACCAGGAACATGAAAGGCAGCGCGTAGAGGATGTCGACGATGCGCATCATCACGCTGTCCACGCGCCCGCCCATGTAGCCGGCCACCGCGCCCCAGGCGATGCCGATCAGCAGCGCCACGGCGGTCGCCACCAGGCCCACCATCAGGCTCATGCGCCCGCCATACAGGGTGCGCACGAAAAGATCCCGACCGATCGCATCGGTGCCGAACCAGTGCCCGCTGCGCCAGTCCGGCGGCACCGAGATCAGATCCCAGTGCGGGGTATCGAAATCGTAGGCCGACAGCAGCGGCCCGAAACACACCAGCAGCACGATCACACCCAGCACGATCGCCGCAGCCACCGCCGCACGGTTGCGCCGCAGCCGGCGCCAGGCCAGTTGCCACAGGCTGCGGCCACTGGCCGCGCCGGCACTGTCGAAGGCCGGGCTCTCGGGCACGGCAGGAGTTGAAGCGGCCATCAGTAACGGATCCTCGGATCGATCAGCGCATACAGCAGATCGACGATCAGGTTGAACACCACGATCAGCACGCCGATGAACACCACCACGCCCATCACCAGCGTGTAATCACGGTTCAACGCGCCCTGCACGAAATAGCGGCCCATGCCCGGCAGGCCGAAGATCTGTTCGATCACGACCGAGCCGGTGATGATCGCGGCCGCGGCCGGTCCCAGATACGACACCACCGGCAGGATCGCCGGCTTCAGCGCGTGCTTGATCAGCACCTGCCACTCCGGCAGGCCCTTGGCGCGCGCGGTGCGGATGTAGTCCGAGCCCAGGGTTTCGACCATCGAGCCGCGCGTCAGGCGCGCCACATAGGCCATGTACGGCAGCGCCAACGCGGTCACCGGCAGAATCATGTTGCGCCAGGCACCGTCGTTCCAGCCGCCGGCCGGCAGCCAGCCCAGCGTGATCGCCACGCCCAGCACCAGCAGCGGCGCCAGCACGAAATTGGGGATCGCGATGCCGGTCATGGCCGCGCCCATCAGCAGGTAATCGGTGCGCGTGTTCTGTCGCCAGGCCGCGATCGAGCCGATCGCCACACCGAACAGCAGCGCCACCGCCAGCGCGCTGAAACCCAGCTTCAGCGATACCGGAAAGCCCTGCGCGATCAGCTCGGTGACGCTGTACTCGCGGTACTGGAAACTCGGCCCCAGATCGCCGCGCACGATCATCCCCAGATAGCGCAGGTACTGTTTGCCGAGCGGTTCGTCGAGATGGTACTTGGCGTCCAGATTGGCCTGGATCTCCGGCGGCAAGGCCTTGTCGCCATCGAACGGCCCACCTGGCGCGAGCCGGATCATGAAGAAGGCCAGGGTCAGCAGGATGAACAGCGTCGGGATCGCGGCGAGCAGCCGTTGCAGCAGATAACGGGCGAGCATGGCGGCGTTCCTCAGTGTTTCAGGATGTACATATGGCGACTGCGATGGTGGTCGCTGGCGTTGGGTTGCCAGCCACGCACATAGGGCTTGACCACGCGCTTGCTGACGTAGGTGTAGATCGGCGCGATCGGGTAATCGCCCAGCAGGGTGCGTTCGGCTTCTTCCAATACACGCATGCGCTGCGCCGGATCGGCGGTGACCGCGGCCTGTGCCAGCAGCGCGTCGTAGCGCGGCTCCTCGTAGGCCACGTCGTTCTGCGCGTTCTGCGAGTGGTACAGATCAAGGAAATTGGTCGGGTCCAGGTAGTCGCCGATCCAGCCGATACGCACCACCTGTGTCAGCGAACGCTGGCGGCGGTTGGCCAGGAACACGCGAAATTCCTCGTTGATCAGCGTGGCGCGCACGCCCAATGCCTGTTTCCACATCGCGGCGATGCCCAGCGCGATCTTCTTGTGGTTCTGGTGCGTGTTGTAGCGGATCTCCAGCGCCAGCGGGTTGGCCTCATCGAAGCCGGCCTGCGCCAGCAGTTCGCGTGCGCGCTCGTTGCGCTGCTGCTGGCTCCAATCGGCCCACTCCGGCTGCACCGACGCGTAATCGAAACCGGGCACGCCGGGCGGGGTGAAGCTGTAGGCCGGCACCTCGCCGAAGCGGGTCAGCTTGTCGGTGATGATGTCCCGGTCAATCGTCAGCGCCAACGCCTGGCGCACGCGGATGTCATCGAACGGCGCGCGCGAGGTGTTGAAGCCGAAGTAGTAGGTGCCGAAATAGGTCGACACCGTCAGTTCGTCGCCGAGGTTGGCCGAGATCCAGTCGAACTGCGCGTTCGGCACCTCGTAGGTCATGTCCAGCTCGTTGGCGCGGTAACGCTTGAGCTCGGCGGCCTGATCCTCGATCGGGTAGAAATACACCTCGTCGATGATGGTTCGGTGGTTGTCGTAGTAGTGCGGATTCCGCACCAGCCTGATGTGCGACTGCATCACCAGCTCCTCGAGCCGGTAGGCGCCATTGCTGACCAGGTTGCCGGCGCGGGCGTGCGTGTCGCCGTGGCGCTCAACCGAGGCACGATGCACCGGATAGGCGCTGTTGTGGGTCAGCAGTTCGAGGAAATACGGCGCCGGCGCGTTGAGCCGGATTTCCAGCGTGTAATCGTCCAGCGCGGTGACGCCGATCTGCTCGGGCGGCAGTTCTCCGCCCATGACCTGGCGTGCGTTGACGATTGGCGACAGGATCATCGCGTACTTGGAACCGGTCTGCGGATCCAGCACGCGGCGGAAGCTGTAGACCCAATCGGCTGACGTCATCGGCTCGCCATTCGACCATTTGGCATCGTGGCGCAGATGGAAAACGTAGCGGGTGCCGTCCTCGCTGATCTCCCAGCGTTCTGCCACACCCGGCTCCAGCGCGACATCCGGGCCGGCGCTGACCAGCCCTTCAAACAGATCGCGCTGCACGTTGGCATCGGGCACGCCTTCGGTCAGATGCGGGTCCAACCCCTGCGGCTGCGAGCCGTTGCCGCGGTGCAGGACCTGGCGTTCGGCCAGGATGTCCGGATGCGGCAGGCCGTCTTCGGTGAAGCGCAGCTCGGGCAAATTCCAGCGCTGCTGCGCCGATGTGGCCGCATCATCGCCGGACGCCGCCGTGCCGCCGGAGCAGCCGCTCAGCAGTGCGATGGCAAACAGGGAGGAAAGCAGGACGCCGGTGCGCAGGCCGGGCAGAAAGCGCGGGGAAATCGAAAGCATGCCCGGAGATTAACACCGGCTTTCCGATCCGTGGCTGGCCCGGAAGTCACTGGTCGTGTTCCGCACGGGCCATCCACGCCAGGACCGGGGCTATCCCCGGTGGCACCCGCCATGCAGCGCAAAGCGCTCGCGCAAGGCCACCGCGATATCGGGAAAATCGCAGAACAGGCCATCCACGCCCATCGCGAAGGCGACATCCAGCTCCTCGGCCAGCGAGATGAATCCGGGCGCCGGGTCGTCATCGCGATAGGTGAAGGCATGCACCTGCAAGCCCCGCTCGTGCGCCATGTCGACCAGTCCACTGCTGCTGCCGTCCACGTCCTGCAGCAGGCTCTTGTGGACTCCGAAACCATCGACTTGCCCGGCGTGCGCCGCAATCAGCCGGCGCCACGGCGCGCCGCGGTCCAGCAACAGGAACACCGGCACCTCGGCGGTGTCACGCAGGCGCAGCAACGGTTCCAGTTCGAAACATTGCAGCCACAGCCGCACCCGCAGTGGATTGCGCTGTCGCACCAGCGACAGGAAGCGCCCGCACGGGTCCTTGCCATGCGCTTCGAAAAACGCCGGCAATTTCAATTCCGGATACAAGGTCACCGGCTCGCCACGCGCGCGCGCCACCGATTCGGCCCACAGCAGCACCGCGGCAAAGGTTGGAATGCGGAATTTGCCGTCATGTTGATGATCGCGGGATGGAAACGGCTGCACCGCACGCAACTGGGCGATGTCGGCCAGCTCCAGATCCTCGATCCACCAGTCCCCGTCGCGACGCAACGAGGCGAATTGCGGGCGTGCGGCAACATCGGTGCTGCGCGCCAGATTGCGGTCGTGCCGTGCGATCAACTGCCCATCACCGGACACCACCAGATCCGGCTCGACCACATCCGCGCCCTGCTCCAGTGCCTTGGCGTATGCCTCCAGCGTGTGCTCGGGCAACACCCCGCTGGCGCCGCGGTGCGCGATGATGCGCGGCGCGGCGCCATCCAGCGTGGCCCAGCGCATCAAGGCTCCCACTCGTCGAGCCGATAGGAGCTGGTCGCGTGGATCACGCCCTCGAAGCGGCTGTGTGCGCGCACCTGGATTTCGTGTTCACCCGCATCCAGGTCCGTCGGCAGGCGGGCACTCCACAGATGCTGCGTGGGACGCGCCATCACGGCGCGATCGAAGGAACGCAGACCGGCTGCACGCATATCGTCCAGATTCAGCGCCACCAGTGCCGGATCCGGGTCCTGAACCCGCGTCATCGGCTGCCACGGGCCGTCCCCGATGCGATATTCGACCCGCGCATCCGGCTCGGCGCCGTAGACATTCGCATAAAGCGAATAGGCCGGATAGGCACCACGACGCAACACTCCGGGCGAGGTCAGGCCGATGCGCAGCTCGTCCCGTCCGCGCGAGGCGTGGTAACGCGTGCGGATATCGTTTTCGCCCAGCTGCACCACCGCATAACCGTTCGGCGTGCCGTCCTCCATGCGTGCATCGGGCAGGCCTTCGGCATCGGGCAAACCGCTCCAGTAGCCTCCGCATGTGGCGCCGACGTTGTATTCATGCAGCGGTTCGGCGCCGTGCCAGCCGTTCTCGGGCCCATGGAAATAGTGCTGCTGCGCGTGGGTGTGGCCACTCAGGATCAGCGGCCGCGGAAAACGCCGCAGCAGTTCGAACAGGCGCGCCCGGTCGGCATGGCGGAAGGTTTCTCCGGGGTCGTCGAACAGCGGAATATGCAGCGCCATCACCACGCGCGTGTCGTCGGCCAGCGTCGCCAGATAGTTTTCCAGGAAGGTGAACTGATCCTCTCGCAGGCCGCCGATATAGCGGGGCGAGGTGTGCGGCTGCCAGATCACGTCGTCCAGCACGATGAAGGCGTGGCCGGGCAGTTCCCACGCGACGGTATCCGGGCCGAAGGTGCGGCGGAAGTTGATCAACGAACCGGCGTCGTCCGGCATATCGAAATCGATGTCATGGTTGCCCGGCGCATGCAGCCAGGGAATGCCCAGACTGGTGGTGACACGATTCAGCGCCGGATACAGGTCCAGCGTGTCGTTGACCACATCGCCCAGGGTCAGCCCCAACACGATGCCTTCGTGCCGCCGCGCCGGCTCCACGATGCTGCGGCGGTAATACTCGACTTCCTCCAGGCTGCGCACCTGTGGATCGGCGAACACCAGCAGGCGCGGTTCCGCATCCGCCTGATGCGTGGGCGGCAACAACGCAAAGTCGCTGCGCCGCGCCGAACTGCGCGCGATGCCGCCATAGCGCAGCGCGGCCGATCCCTTGGGGAAATGGTGACGCCAGACGTCCGGCAGCCCATCGGCGCGCATCGGCACATCGTGCCCGGGAGGCTTGATCAGGAACAGCGTGTCGCCTTCGCGCAGCTCGATGCGGTAACGCCCATCCACATCGGTGCGCACGATATCGCGGCCATTGGACAGCTTTACGCCGGCCACGCCGGCTTCACCGGCATCGCGGCGGCCATTGCCGTTGGTGTCAACAAACACCCGGCCGCGCGCGACATCGGCCAGCGCGTTGCCGAAGGCCATCAGCAATGCCACAAGCACGAGCAATCGCGACAGGCCCATGGCCGGCCCCGAACCACTCGTGCTGGCGCGCATGCTCAGCCGCACTGGAAATACAGCACATCGGCCGGGCCGGTCTGGATCGGCTGGCCCAGGCTCACCGCACCGGTGCGGCGCAGATGGACTTCGTCACGATGCAAGCGCAGTTCTTCGTCTCCTTCGAACTGCACATAAGTGGCATTGGTGCTGCGATCGGCCAGCATGTAGCAGCCGTTCTTGAACTCGATGGCCGCGTGGTTGCGGCTGACCCACTCGGCATCCACCACCAGCGCATTGGTCGCATCGCGGCCCATCGTGAACGGCGGCGAGTTCGGTGAAAGTTCGATCACCCGGCCGCGGAAACGCAGTGTCAGCGTATGCGCCCGGTCGCTGCCGTCATCCATGCGGATCACGCTCTGCACCAGCGTGATGTTGGAGGTGTCCTCCTGCCAGATCACATCCACGATCTCGATCGGCAGCAGCTTGCCGCTGACCCGCGTACGGCCAAGACTGCGCGAGCGCACGCCGCCCACGCTGGTCGCGCCGCGGAAGGTGCTGGCCGTGGTGACGATCTGGTCGCGCTTGGCCAGCGAGGCCATGCGCGCGGCGGTGTTGACCGCATCACCATAGACATCGCCGTCTTCCAGCAGCGCATCGCCATGGTGCATGCCGATGCGGATACCGAGCCCGTCACGGGTGAATTCCGGATCCTGCGTGGTGCGCCGCTGCATCTGGCAGGCGGCATTGACCGCATCGACCGCCGCCGGGAAGGTACACATCACCTCGTCGCCGATGGTCTTGATCACCGTGCCGCCGTTGGCGCACGCAATCTCGCTCATCGCCGCGATGATGCCGGCGATGATGCGACGCGCCTCGACATCGCCGCGCTCTTCAAACAGGCGCGTGCTGCCACTGACATCGGCGAAAAGGATCGCAAGGGGCTGGGTCTGGGTCATGTACGCGGCATCATCGGGTCAACAAGGTGACGCCAGCCAAGCTGCCCGGCCGCCATCACCGCCTCGCAAACGTGCCCATTCTAGCGCGGACCCCTGCGCCCACGCTTGCTGTGGCCCAACCGGCTGTACGGCCATCCGTCGATGACGAAGCGGCAGCCGTTGCCGCAGGGCCGCGAGCCGGACAATGCGCGCTCGCGGCACCCGACGGCGCAGGCTTACTGCTTGGCGAGCAGCTCCGTGGCGGCATCCAGCACCTGCGCATCGGAAGGCAGCACCAGGAAGGCCGCACCCGCGAGCGGCGTGTACGTATCGGCGCCAACCACGCGCGCGATCGGGCGATCAGCAAGGCCAGCCTCAACCAGCGCGGTGAACACGCCCTCGCCCACCGATGCGCTGCGGCGGCCTTCATCCACGATCAGCACCCGGGCGCAGGCGCGCGCGTGTTCGGCGATGGCATCGGCATTGAGCGGCTGCAACCAGCGCAGATCCAGCACCCGCACCCGGGCGCCTTGCGATTCGGCCAGCGCCTTCGCGGCCCGCAACGCCATCGGAACGCCATTGCCGTAGGAAATGATCAGCAGATCGCTGGCCTGCGGCTCGTACACACGCGGCTCGCCCAGCACCATCGCCTCGCCCGGCGCCGGATAGGAGAACAGCCAGCCGCCATCACCGGCTTCATGCAGATCCTTGGTCATGTACAGCGCGATCGGCTCAAGGAACACCGCCACGCGACCGTCGACCTTGGCCAGCGCCGCCAAGGTGCGCAGCATCGTGGCCGCGTCGTCGCCACGGCTGGGGCAACCGACCACCAGGCCCGGAATGTCGCGCAGCGCCGCAATCGAATTGTCGTTGTGGAAATGCCCGCCAAAGCCGCGCTGATAGCCAAGCCCGGCGATGCGCACCAGCATCGGGTTGCGATACTGGTTGTTGCTGAAGAACTGGAGCGACGCCGCTTCGCCACGAATCTGGTCGCAGGCGTTGTGGAAATAGGCCAGATACTGGATTTCCGGCAGCGGCAGCATGCCCATGTTGGCGTAGCCCTGGGCCAGGCCGAGGATCATCGTCTCGTCCAGCAGCGTGTTGAACACGCGCGCGCCCTTGAAGGTTTTGTGCAGGCCCTTGGTGACGGTGTAGACACCGCCCTTCTGCGCAACGTCCTCGCCAAACAGCAGCGTTTCCGGATACTTGGCCATCAGCTCGTGCAGGGCCTGGTTGATCTGGATCGCCAGATGCCGCGGCGGCGAGTGTTCCGGCAATGCGGCCTCACCGCCGAACGCCTTGATCCGGGCATCGGCATAATCGGCGCGCTGCGCTTCGGCCTGGACGGCATCGGGGGTGTACGGCGCCAGCGGCGCCATGACCTGCTCCAGGGTTTCGATCTTCGGGCGGCGATCGGCCTCCTCGGCCGCGGCGAAACAGCGCTGCCGCATCGCTTCATAGGCGGCCAGCAGCGTTTCCTTCGTGTACAGGCCGGACTGCAGCGCGATCGCGGCCGAACGCAGCAGCGGATCGGTGGCCTCGACCGCCACCAGTTCCTCCAGCGGCCGCCATTCGATCTCGAAGTCGGTGCCGGCGTGGCCCATGATGCGCGTGGTCCGCAGATGCAGGAACGTCGGCCGACGCGTGCGGCGGCAGTGCTCGACCGCGCGCTGCACATCGGCATATCCGGAGGCCAGATCCAGGCCATCGGCGTAGAAATAGTCCAGGTCCGGCCGCTGGGCGAAGTTGCGTGCGATCCAGCCGGACGGGGTTTTCACCGAGATGCCGATGCCGTTGTCCTCGCACACGAACAGCACCGGCGCGGGCAGCTTCTGGTAGGCCGTCCACGCGGCCGCATTGAACGCCGTCTGTGCGGTGGCGTGGTTGGAGCTGGCATCGCCAAACGAGCAGATCGCGATCGAATCGTCCGGAATCGGCAGTTCGTGGCCGATGCGGCGCGCCTGTTCGATCGCGACCGCGGTGCCCAGTGCCTTCGGCAGATGCGAGGCGATGGTCGATGTCTGCGGCAAGACCCACAAGGGCTTGCTGCCCCAGACCTTGTGGCGCCCGCCCGAGGCCGGATCCTCAGCGCTCGCGGCAAAGCTCAGGGCCGAATCCATCACCGGATCCATATCCGGCAGCTTGCGGAAGCGCTCGGCCATGAAACCACCGGAGCGGTAGTGCAGGAAGGCCGGATCCGTATGGCGGGTGAGGCGCGCCACCATCGCATTGCCTTCGTGACCGGAGCTGCCGATGGTGTAGAACACCTTGTTCTTGACCCGCAGCACGCGCGCCATCAGGTCCAGATGACGGCTGACCAGTTGCGATTCGAACAGCTCGATGAAGTCTGTCGCGCTGCAGCCGCTGCCCGGCAGGACCGGCGCGTCAGGCGCCGGCGCGGGATGCGGCACGCCGCCCCACTGTTCGACAAACTCGATGAAATTGCGATCGCAGATTTCCGCGCGGTTGAGGCCGCGCTGACGGGCAGGAATGGCGGTGCTGGACATGCTCGATCCGGAGAAGAAGGAAAGCCGCGCCGTAAAGCTCCGACGGCGACACAAAGTCGCCCATTCTACTGTGATCGCCGGCTGCTACCGAATCCGAGCACCGCGAGGCCAGCCGCGACGGGATTCCCGCATCTTGGCAGCCGCGCCAGGTTTACCGAGCGGCGCGAGGAATGCGCTGCCTCGGCACCCTTGGCCCGCCGCTTCTGTGCCCCAACCGAGAGAAGCGCGACGCGGTATCAGGCGTCACGCTGCTGGCTTTGCACACCGCGTTCAGCTGATTGGGTGTGGTCTCAGAACCCGTAAGCCGGCCACACCATCCAGTCGTAAGGCGGCGGCACATTCACATGCGCCTGCTGACATGCCGCGGCCCGGTCCAGCGGCCATTGCGTCAGATAGAAGACAGTGCGGCCGGTTTCACGGATCGCGCGCGCCAGCGCTTGGGCGGCGATCGGGTCTTCGTAATGCGCCTCGGCGATGATCCAGCCATTCTGGTGCCAGGACGCTCCCGACGGATTCTGGCTGACCATGTAGCCATGCATGCGCATGAACTTCTCGTATTCATCCTGCGTGTCGCCAGCATAGAAGTCGATGGCGTACAGGAACGGATAATTGCCTTCGTAGACGTACTGCATGTGGCGCACACGGGAGCGAAGGCGATTGTTGTCTTCGTCCACGAGGAAGGAAAAACCCACCGTGTCGTCGCGTCCGTAGGCTGCGAGATAACGCTGCCAAAGAGTTCGCACCGCCTTGCTCCAGCGCTCGTTGGCCGGATACTTGTAACGCTCGTTTTCCGGGATCGGAAAGGGCGGATTGGAATCGCGTGGTGCCCCCTCCACCATCAGGTCGATCCGATAGTGAAGGCCCGAGGCTGCCAGTACCGGGCGGACGGCCTGGATCAAGTTCCAGTATTCGTCCACGCGCCGGGCGTAATCGGAATTGGGGTTGTCGCTGTGCGCGGGAAACTCCGGCTGCGAAGGATTGATGTTGGCAGTAGGGAAGAAGCGGAACAGCACTTCGTTGTAACCGGCGTTCTTCACATCCTGCATCAACATTCCGATGTTCGCCGCCGCCTGCGCCACCTGTGCCGGATTGCTGGAGTCCACCAGCGTGCCGCTGGAAGTCGGACCATGGATGAAGAAGATGCCAAGACTCAGGCGGCGCATGCCACGCTCATGCATGACGGCCAGTTGCTGCTGCGCGATCGCCCGCACCGGGCCAAGCACGGGATCAATCTCGTGATAGCGTTTGGCCAACCCGAACGCATCACGCGAGGCTTGAGAGCACTGGCCATCGTCGCCAAACCACAGATAGTTGGTGCCTCCCACAGACGCCGTTGCGGGAGGAGGCCGCTCCTCGAAACCGTCAGCGAAAATGGGACTGGCGAGCACTGTGGTGCCGGAGGCCAGCATCAACATGCCGGCGGTGAAGATGGATCGAAGAATCATGTGCATCGCACCAGCCTACTGCCCCGGCTCACAACGGGAATTTAACCGCCGGCAATACCATGTCGCGCCTGCTCCCACTGCGCCTGGCGCTGCCCCCAGACATCCACCCGATACATCTCATACGGCGGTGGCATCGCCTCCTGCCGCAACAAGGTCGACCCCAGCCGCTGCGCCAACCGTTGCGAAGCGGTGTTCTCCTGCGCGATGCAGTGGATCACGTCCTGCCAGCCCAGATTCGCAAAGGCCCAGTCCATCGCGGCGACTGCCGCTTCGGTGGCATATCCCTGGCCCCAGACCGCACGCCGGAACGACCAGCCCACTTCATTGCCCGGCCAGCCTTCCGGCCGCCACGGCCCGCACTGCCCGAGCCATTCCCCGCTGGCGTTGTCCAGCACCGAGAACATGCCAAAGCCCTGTACCGCCCATGCGCCGGGCTGTTGCAGGAACTTGCGCCATGCCGCCGGACGCGTGACGTGCCCGCCGATGTGGCGCGCGGCTTCTTCGTCGCCGACCAGCTCGGCGTAGCCGTCGAAATCCTCGCGCTGCGGTGGCCGCAACAGCAACCGCGCGGTTTCGATGCGGGTGTGCGGCGGCCAGTGGCAGTGCATGAGCGGTGATCCCGGGAGCCGTGTCAGAACGCGTTGATGCCGGTCAGCTCGCGCCCGATCACCAGCTGATGCACGGTTTCAGTGCCCTCGTAGGTGATCACCGATTCCAGATTCAGCGCATGCCGGATCGGGCTGTATTCGGTGGTGATGCCGGCGCCGCCGAGGATGTCGCGCGCCTCGCGTGCGATGTCGATCGCCATGCGGCAGTTGTTCCACTTGGCCAGCGAAACTTGCTGCGGCTGCATCGCGCCGGCGTCCTTGAGCCGGCCCAGTTGCAGGCTCAGCAGCTGGGCCAGCGTGATGCGGCGCGCCATCTCGGCCAGCTTGATCTGCACCGCCTGGGTCGCGGCAATCGGGCGGTCGAACAGCACCCGCTCCTTGGCGTAATCGGTGGCCTCGGTCATGCAGGCGATGGCAGCGCCAATCGGCCCCCAGGTGATGCCGTAACGCGCCTGCGTGAGGCAGCCAAGCGGGCCCTTCAGACCCTTCACATTCGGCAGGCGGTTCGCGTCTGGCACGCGCACATTGTCGAAGAACAGGCCCGAGGTAACCGACGCGCGCAGGCTCATCTTGTGCTTGACCAGCTGCGCGGTGAAACCGGGTGTGTCGGTCGGCACGATGAAGCCCTGGATGCCGTCTTCGGTCTGCGCCCAGACAATCGCGATCTGCGCGATATTGCCGTTGGTGATCCACATCTTGGAGCCATTGATGACCCAGTCACCGCCATCCTTCTTGGCGTGGGTCTTCATATTGGCCGGATCGGAACCGCCGTGCGGTTCGGTCAGGCCGAAGCAGCCGATGACCTCGCCGGCGGCCATGCGCGGCAGCCACTCGTGGCGCTGCTCCTCGGTGCCGTAGGCAAAGATCGGATACATGCACAGCGAGCTTTGCACGCTGGCGAAGCTGCGCAGGCCGGAGTCGCCGCGCTCCAGTTCCTGGCAGATCAGGCCGTAGCTGACCGCGTTCAGACCGGCGCCGCCGTATTCTTCCGGCAAGGTGGAGCCGAGCAGGCCAAGCGAAGCGATCTCCGGGATCAGTTCCTTCGGGAAACGGCCTTCATCAAAACATGCGCCGATGATCGGCAGCACCTTGTCATCGACAAAGCGCGCCACCGAATCCTGCACCGCGCGCTCCTCCTCGGAAAGCTGGGAACGGATGTCGAAAAGATCGGTGCGCTGCAGGGCCATGTCGTGGTACTCGCATCAGGGAAAAGACCGCCAATTCTACCAGCGCCGGCGCGACGACCGACAGGCACCGGCCCTTGCATCCGCGCCCGGCCTTCCCCACTGTGCAAAGGCGGCCCCTGCCGCCACGCGATGGAGACGTTCGATGGCCAATCCCCTGCTTGCTCCGGTGTTGTCCTGGCTGGGCCGCTTGCGGCACCCGCAACTGTTTGTCATCACCGGAATCCTGTTCCTGGTGAATCTCGTGGTGCCCGACCCGTTGCCATTCATCGACGAGATCCTGCTGGCCTCGCTGACCTTGTGGCTGGGCGGCCGCCGACGTGACCGGGCCGCCAGGAAGGCCAAACCCGAAGCCGATCAGGCCTGAGCGCCATCACGCGGGCCGCCATGCCGTTCATCGATAGCCACTGCCATATCGACGCGCCACCGTTCGACCCGGACCGGGATGCGGTCATCGCCGATGCGCGGGCCGCCGGGGTGGAGGTGTTGATCGCGCCCGCCGTGGACGCGGCCAGCTGGCCCAAGCTGAAAGCGCTCGCGCAGGCCCATTCCGGCATCCATCCGGCCTATGGCCTGCATCCGATGTTCCTGCCGCGGCATCGGCCCGAGCACCTGACGCAACTGCGCGACTGGATCGAACGCGAGCGCCCCTGCGCCATCGGCGAATGCGGGCTGGATCATCACGTCGGCAATCTGGACCCGGACACCCAGCGCGAATACCTGATCGGACAACTCAAGCTGGCCCGCGAATTCGATCTGCCGCTGATCCTGCACGCCCGCAAGGCGCTGGACGAGATCATCGCGCTGCTGCGTCGTTTCGGTCGCGACACTGACCGCGGGCAGCCGCTGCGCGGCGTGGTGCACAGTTTTTCCGGCAGCGCGCAGCAGGCCGCGCAACTGTTCGAGCTGGGCTTTTACGTCGGCATCGGCGGGCCGGTCACGCATGAGCGGGCGCAGCGCCTGCGCCGCATCGTGCGTGAGCTGCCGATCGCGCAATTGCTGCTGGAAACCGACGCCCCGGATCAGCCCGATGCCGCGATCCGCGGGCAGCGCAACGAGCCGGCGCGCCTGCCCCATATCGCGCAGGTCATCGCCACGCTCCGCGATGAGCCACTGGCCCACATCGCCGAGCAGACCAGCGCCAATGCGCGACGCCTGTTCGGCCTGCCCGCGGCGCTCCCCGTCAGCGATGACGGCCCGAGGCAGCACAAGGTCAGCGGCTGACATCAGCGCCGGGAAATGGATTCCTGTGGCGCGAAGGCACTCCCGGAACGGTGCCAGCGATGATCCCGGACCGGCTCTGCATCCGACTCGATCGTGCTACCGGCGCCGCTGGCCACGACTCCAATGCCGGCCTTGCGCCACGCCCGCTGCCGTTCAATCCCGCAGCAGCGCCTGCATCACCTGCGCCACGGCCGCGAACGCAAAGGCGCCGGTGACATGCGTGGCCGCCCCCAGGCCGGCACCACAGTCCAGCTTCAGCGCCGCGTCCGGACCGACCTGCGGGCGCAAACCGCAGACGCTGCCATCGGGTTGCGGATAGCGCACGTTTTCCAGCGAATACACCGCCTTCACCCCGAAATAACGCTGCGGGTTGCGCGGAAAGCCGAACTCCGAACGCAGTTTCCTGCGAATCAGCGCCAGCATCGCATCGTGTTCGGTGCGGGAGAGATCGCGGACCCGGATCTGGGTCGGATCGATCCGGCCACCCGCCGAACCGACCACCACCAGCGGGATCTTGCGACGCCGGCAAAACACGATCGTCTCGACCTTGGTGCGGAAGCTGTCGCAGGCATCCAGTACCACGTCAAAATCACGCAGCAGGAGTGCTTCCAGATTGCCGGGCGTCAGAAAACTGGCCACCGGTGCCAGCTCCAGGCCGGGATTGATCGCGCGCAAGCGGGCGCCCATCGCCTCGACCTTCAATTGCCCGTACTGGCCTTCCAGCGCCGGCAGCTGGCGGTTGGTATTGCTGACGCAGATGTCATCGGCGTCGATCAGGGTCAGATGCCCGATACCGCTGCGCGCCAGTGCTTCCGCCGCCCACGAACCGACTCCGCCCACGCCCACCACCGCGACCCGCGCGCGGGCAAGACGCGTGACACTGCCCGCGCCGTAGAGCCGATCAATACCGCCGAAACGCGCCGCCAACGCAGCCGATTCTTCCGTTGTGTCCATTGCCTGCATGAGTCCCATCGCGGCCGCGCATGATACGGGAGACGCGACGCACGCGAGGCAGCTCGCAACAGCGGGCTGGTCAACCGACGGCCCGATTGCCGACAATGGCGCCCTTTCAGTCGCCTCCAAGGACTCTTCTCCCATGCGTTATGTCGCCCTGCTGTTGATCGGAATCCTCATTGGTGCTTTGGCTTGCGTGGCCGCCATCGGTGCCATGCGACAAGGCACGCCCTACGACAGCGCCGTCATGGCCGTGATGAGCCAGCAGATGGGCGCGCTGCGCGGCATGAGTGAACGCAATGCCTGCGATGCCGCCGAAATCGACCGCCGCTTGGCGCTGCTGGGCGCCATCGCCGGCGAAACCGAGGCCGCGTTCCTGCCGATCGGCGACGACGCCCGCTTCACCCAACTGTCGCAGGATCTGCGCGATGCCGTGACCGCCGCTCGCAGCCATCAGGCCGCCGATTGCGACGCGCTGGCCAAGGCGATGGCCGGCGTGGGTGGCAGCTGCAAGGCCTGCCACGACGTATTCCGCTGACAGACGCTCTCACTGGCTGGGCACCAGAATCGGCCGGGTGCCCAGCCCGCACCTTGGCTGAACGGCGCAGTGGCAGACTGGTTCTTCGTTCAGCCACCCGCGCATACCGTTGGGCTCACGGCGGCGGAACCCTTCCGCCATGAGTAAAAAAGGAGAACGCCATGCGACTGCGCCTGTTCCTTGTCCTGATCCCATTGGCGATGCTGGCCGCCTGCGCCACGCCTGGCGGCGGCTATTACAGCCAAGGCAACCAGTACCACCGCCCGGCCTACGACGGCTACGCGCGCTGCCAGAGCTGCGGCGTGGTGGAAAAGATCGACCGCGTCTACGGCGAGCGTGAGTCCTCCGGCGGCGGCGCGGTGCTGGGTGGCATCATCGGCGGCGTGCTCGGCAACCAGGTCGGCAGCGGCAGCGGCCGCGCGGCAGCCACCGCGGCCGGCGCCATCGCCGGTGGTATCGCCGGCAACAACATCGAACGCAACAACAAGTCCGCGCCGTGGTACGAGCTGTACCTGCGCATGGACGACGGGCGCCGCATCGTCGTCACGCAGCGCGACCTCAACGGCATCCGCGAGGGTGCCTACATCCGCATCAGCAACGGCCGCGCCTATCTGAACTGATCGGATACCGCGAGCTGAACGCTTCGGGCCGGACGCAGCCATGCGTCCGGCCCGTTTTCCTTGTGCGCCTTCAATCCCTTCGATGAGAGGACGAGCAGCCAGGCCCGCAACGGGCCAGCCAGTGCTGGATTGGAGTCAAAGCATGGACTCCAGCTCTTCCCAGCGCTGATAACAACCCTCCAGCTCTGCCTGCGTATCCGCGAGCGCCGTCTGATGGGCGGTGATGGCATCGCGTGCTTGCTGGAAGAACGCCGGCTGCGCCATCGCTTCGGTCATCTCGGCCACCCGCGCCTCCAATTCCTCGATGCGGCCGGGCAGCATGTCCAGTTCGCGCTGATCCTTGTAACTGAGCTTGCGGCGCTGCGGCGGCGCGGTCGAAGTCGGCGCAGGCTTTGGCGGCGCTGCGGCAGCGGCACTCGATGATGCGGGTGCAGGAGCCGGCCGCTGGCGCAGCCAGTCGCTGTAGCCGCCGACAAACTCCCCGACGCGTCCATCGCCTTCCATCACCAGTGTGGATGTCACGACGTTGTCGAGGAACTCGCGGTCGTGGCTGACCAGCAGCAGCGTGCCGCCGTATTCGCCAAGCAACTCCTCCAGCAGTTCCAGCGTTTCCACGTCCAGATCGTTGGTCGGTTCGTCCATCACCAGCAGATTCGCCGGTTGCGCGAACAGCTTGGCCAGCAGCAGCCGGTTGCGTTCGCCGCCAGACAGCCGAGTGATCGGCGCACGCGCACGCTCCGGCGTGAACAGGAAATCCTGCAGATAGCCGAGCACATGCTTGCGCTTGCCGTTGATCTCGATGAACTCGCGCCCTTCCGAGACGTTGTCCAGCGCGTTCCAGTCCTCGCGCAGCGTGGCGCGGTACTGGTCGAAATACGCGATGGAAAGATTCGTGCCGCGCTCGATCTCACCCCGCTGCGGCTCCAGTTCGCCCAGCAGCAAGCGGATCAGCGTGGACTTGCCGGCACCATTGGGGCCGATCAGGCCGATGCGGTCACCGCGCAGGATCGTGGTGGAAAAGTCCTCAAGAATAGGTTTGCCCTGGAATGCGAACGATACCCCGCGCGCCTGGATCACCTTCTTGCCGGAGGCCTCGGCAGCGGCCACTTCCAGCTTCACATTGCCCTGCAGCTCGCGCCGCTGGGCGCGCTCGGCCCGCAACGCCTTGAGCCGCCGCACACGACCTTCGTTGCGGGTGCGCCGGGCCTTGATGCCCTGCCGGATCCAGACTTCCTCTTCGGCCAGGAAATCGTCAAAGCGCGCATTCTCCACGGCTTCGGCATGCAGGCGTTCCTCGCGCCGACGCAAATAGTTGTCCCAGTCGCCGGGCCAACTGCTGACCTGCCCGCGGTCGATCTCGATGATGCGCGTCGCCAGCGCGCGCAGGAAACGGCGGTCATGAGTGATGAAAACCAGCGCGCCGCTCCAGTTCTTCAGGAACAGCTCGAGCCAATCGATCGCGGCGATGTCCAGGTGGTTGGTCGGCTCATCCAGCAGCAGCAGGTCCGGCGCGCAGACCAATGCACGCGCCAGCAACACCCGCCGCTTCATGCCACCTGAGAGTCTGGCGAAGGCCAGTTCGCCGTCCAGCCCGAGCGTGGCGAGCGTATCCGCGACACGCTGATCGGCCGACCATCCATCGACCGCCTCGATCCTGGCCTGCACCTCACCTAAGGCCTTGGAATCCACCGTGTCGGCATGACTGAGGCGGTGGAACTCGGCCAGATCCGCACCGAGCCCGCCCAGACCTTCCGCCACCACTTCGAACACGCTGCCCGCGGCACCGGCCGGCACTTCCTGCTCCAGTCGCGCAATACGCACACCCGATTGCACGCGGATTTGCCCGTCATCGGGCTGCAGCTCACCGGAAATCAGCTTCAGCAACGTCGACTTGCCGGCGCCGTTGCGCCCGATCAGGGCGATGCGTTCGCCGGCTTCGATGGAAAGCTGCACATCTTCGAGCAGCAACGGACCGCCGACGCTGTAGTCGACCTGGTTGAAAGTGATCAAAGGCATCCCGTCAGTTTAGCCGTGGAACCGATGAGTGCGAAGCGCATGCGGCGCAAGCGCCGATTTCGTGGGGCGGCGGATTGCCGTCCGCGCATTCGCAGGAGCGGCTTTTTCGCAGGAGAGACTTTTCGTAGGAGCGGCTTCAGTCGCGAACAGGGCTTGCCGCGATGCTGGGCATCTTGTTCGCGACTGAAGTCGCTCCTACGCGGGGGTGGGGAGATTCCGGGATCTCGTTGGGCACGGCCGTTTTTTCGGGGACTCCGGGATCTCGTTGGGCACGGGCCGATTTCCGTAGAAGCGGCTTCAGCCGCGAACAGGGCTTGCGGCGATGTTCGGGCATCTTGTTCGCGACTGAAGTCGCTCCTACGGGGTAAGCGGCTGAACACGCCAATGCCGGGGCGCGAGCCCGGCGGCTTCGCCCTGGATGTCGAATCGCAGTGGCACCGCATCGGTTCCTTCCGCCATTGCCAACGCCAGCCAGCCATCGGCCAGATCCCAGGTCCAACCCGCAGCCTGATTCTCGGCGGCAGATACCCAGGCATGGGAACGCAGCGCATGCATTTTCAGGCCCTCACCGCTGGCTTTGGCACGGGCCTCGTCCAGCGTCCAACGTCGGAAAAACACCGAGCGCCGCTGCACCTCGTCACAAGCCCGCAGATCGGCCTGGAAGCCCGCGTCATACAGCGAGTCAGCCAGCGCCAGATAATCGCGCTCGCGTCGCGGCTGCTCGATATCGATACCCACCGCATGGCCAGATACCGCGCAGGCAACGCAGTCGGCGGTATGGGACAAGGACACATGCAAGCCACTGCGCCGCCCGCCACGAAACGCCATCGGCGCCCCGGACTCGGTCCTGCGCAACGACCATGCAAAAGGATCGCCGCCCTCCGCCGCCGCCAACAGCTGCCGCGCAAGCCAGTGCCCGACCAGGTATTGAGTGCGACGCCCTGGATGGGCCAGGCCGGAAACACGCTGCCGCTCATCCTCACCCAGCCACGCCTGCCCGTCCGGCACTGACGCCAGCAAACCGGAAATGGAGGAAGAACTGAAAGCGATGTTACTCATGAAGGAACGCCGGGATGCAGCAGCGCGGTATCCGGCGGAAGCGTTGGCCTGAAGTAGTGGAAAAACCTGATCAGCCCATCAGATAGGCTGCTGCACGAGTGATTTCAAGTCCACCCAGCCAAACGTCTCAGATGCCATCTGTAGGGCGCAGCTTGCTGCGCTTGGTACAAGATCGCGGACGAAACCAAGCGCAGCAAGCTGCGCTCTACAGGGAACAGGAGCTGACGATGCGACCAATCCGGACCACGGCTAATCTCTACCAGATGACAAATAATCCATCAGTCATCAACAAAAAAGCTCCCCATGCCCCATGGAAGGAGCTTTGTCAGAAACGAAAAGAACGTGATTCGATATCAACCGCTACGGCGGATCAGAGTCACGAAACTGCTAATCGGGGCCGGAATCCATCACCAGCAATCTGCGACGGTCATTCCAGTCTTCTGGCCTTTTGATCCGGCCTGATTGATCGTCAGAGTACCGCACTTGTCATCCGCCTGTGCCCCTTGTGGCTCAGCACTAATCGTGAATGCCGACGCACTCAGCGGCCCCGCAACAGTCAGCGTGTAAAACGCCGTGCCGGTAGGCGGAGAACTGATCGATGTCGGGGTGAATCCGACATAGGTATTGCGCGCGCTGTAATAACGCTCAAGCAATTGAACGGTCTGCATGATGTCAACCCGTGCCTGCGCCCGGCGCGTTTTCCGCACATGCTCCTGATAAGAGGGGTAAGCAATCGCGGCAAGAATTGCCACGATCGCCACCACGATCATCAACTCAATGAGGGTGAAACCCTTGGCCACACGTTTGCTGTTCATGCAGAAACACATCCTGAATTTTCGTCAAAGCAACGCAATCCGATCCTCGTGAAGCACGCCCTCGCCGATCAAGCGAAGAGGGCGTGCATGTCTGCCTACTGAATATGTCTCCAAGATTGCCGGCCGCAGGCCATCCTAAGCAACGGATTGAAACCGACCGCAGTGAGCAAATCAACGCTCAGGATACAGGCCCTGGGAGGGACCGCGCCAAGATCATCTATTACTCCGTCACCGTCGACATCGACTGGAGCAGGTGGAACACAATTGGGATCGGCGGATGGGTCGCAGTCTTCGCTCCCCTCGTCACCGCCAGTACGGCCGGTGACGATGGTAATAGCGTCACGTATCGGCCCGCCGCTACCCGTCAAAGACGTTGACGACTCCAAACCCGCACTCAAGGCACCGCTGCCCGAAGTGGTCCAGAGCGCGTTAATCCAATTAGTACCTCCTGGCTCGCACTCATCACCTTGCGATACGAATGTAGTGAAAAACACCCGCCCCAAGGCAACGGTTGGCTGACCGATGAATCGCTCGCCATCTGCGGGAGATGCACCCGTCTTCAAGTCGATGAACCAACCCTTATCACTGCCCCAATCCACCACATTGTCACTTGCGGTGCGCCCGGAGCCCGAAGCGGTGAAGGTCTGTTCCACCAGTGAGCTGCGAGTCACCATATCGCCGTTGTCATCCCAGATCGCGTAGAAGCTTTGCACCTGGTCCGACTCGCTTGGCGCGGCATTGTCACCCTCGAGGAAATAACTGCCAGTGCCGAAGAATACGAGCTGTCCGTTTACTGGATGAACCGAAGCGGTAACACCACCGGTGATTGGTTGTCGTGCAGCTGCCCCACCACCCGCCGCTGAATCGGTTGCAGTAAACAGCGTAGACGCAACCGGAGTATTCAGAGTGGTGCCGGAGGCCGAAAGCGGGATGCGCCACAGGTTTCCATAATAATCGCCTGCATACACCAGATCGGTGGTACCGTCGCCCTGCAGATCAATCACGGCAGGAGTTGCCATTCCATTGGGCACCGACGCAGTGCCTTCGGTATTGGTAGCCACCTTGGCAATCAGGGCTCCGGTTTCAAGGTTGACAATGAACAGAAACGCCTGATTGTTGTCACTGTTGTAGCCATTCCCGAACACGGCCGCCCATTGTCCGTTCGGCAAACGGGCGATCTTTGGCGTGCCAATGGTCAAGCCGAGGTCAGCATGACTGAACTCCCACAGCACCTTGGCGCCCTGGGTTACCGGGTCTGTGACATCCAGCGCAAACACCGAGCGGCCGCCGGCACCGGTAGACCCCAGCAACACGGTTTTCCAGCTCCCCCCAATATATGCATCGCCTTGCGACGGAGAACCATCCACATAGAAGCGATGCGTATAGCTTGGCGAGGCAAGCTGCGCCATGTTGCCTAGTACACTGCTGGGAGCAATGGCGAACAGCTCACGGCCACCCGTTGTCGCGCTGTCCGACGCATTGAAGGCATGAAGGAATCCATCATTGGACGCAACAAAAACAACCGGCACCCTGTCCTTCTTGCTTTCCACGAACTTTGCATATCCGCCTGTACCATACCCTCCCCCGGCAGCTACAGGAAGATTGAGATAGCCGTAGGAGGCCTGATCCAGCACTGCAGGTTGGGAGAAAATATCACCTATACGACCACTCCGATCACGGAACACGCCACCGTTCTTCAGTTCGTTGCGATGATCGCCACGCAAATAGTTGACAACATCTTCGATGGTCTTGCCCGGATAGATGGCAGCAAGGTTCGAAATGCCCAGTTTCGCTGCAGCCGCATCCGGGTCACCACCACCAAGAGCCGCCACCGTGAAATCCTTCAGACGGGTTGATGCCGTCGGTTCGGATGGATCGATGTAATAAACCTTGCGCCCACTTTGGCTGGTCACCGCAGTGTCAGCGATTGATGCAAGCAGGGTTTTGGCACTCCACACCGCAGGCAACAGTGCCCCTGTCCCGGGGTTCAGTTTGTGAGCGCGCAGGTCACCCGTCCAGTCGGTTGTAGTGTACTCAGGAACATAGGCCATGAAACCTTCCGTTGCGCGGGCGCCGCTTGCTGCGACACCACCACTGTCTTGCGTGTCGGCAATGATCTGAGAAAAAGCTTTATCCAACTGCTCCTTCAATGTACCGGCATTGGTGACCAGGAAATAGTTGTCGGGGCTCTGATCTCCGTCCTCATCCCAAGTGTAGCTGGGGGGGCGTCCGTATTTTGCTGCATACCACAGCGGATCCTTCAACAACTCTGCACCACTCGACGTGCCAGGCACAAATCTGCGACTGGTTTCGTAAGGCAATGAGAAGCACTTGCTGGATGCTAAATTCGTTGGATTCGTACAATAGCCCGCATCCTCCCCGGGTGGGGTATTCAGAGAATAGCGAACCCCGCCATGACTGGCGGAAGGGCAAAAGTCATTATCCGGATAGGCACTGGAAGTATCACAATCACTGACCTCCAGATAGATCCCATCCTTGGTCGTGCCGGAGATAATATAACCGATATACTGGACAATGCTTCCTGATGCATACTCAGATCGCAGCGCAATATCAAGCTCATCGTCAGCAGTCACCTGGAACGTATACCTGACAATGGCATCCATGTCATGGTCGGCACCTTGCTCAACGTCTTCATAGTTGATCCGGAATTCAGCATACGGACGCCCTTCGTTCACCTCGTCGTCCTGATCGGCTCCGGCAGGATCAGTATTGGCGATTTTCTCGACGAAAATATCAACAATCTGATTGGTCGGCTGGAAGCTTCCATCGGGGTTCACGTCACCGCCGTATCTGCCATACGGTGACTTCGCAAAAGGAACGACGGTTATGACACTATCGCCAATGGGGAAGGTGAGTGTTGGCAGCGGTGACGCCAATGCGACCGCATAGGTCATCGCATTCTTGTCGCCACCAATGCGATTGGTCGCGCCAAAACGAGCCACACCCGCGGAGTAGTATGTACCTTGCTTGCTTGGCTCTTCCGGTGCCAGCCCCCTGACCGTGGATAGGTTGGAAACCGCCTTCACCGTTGGATTGGAGTCAGCCACTCCTCCAGACTCACCGATGAACACCTGTCGTGTGCCACCGCCTTCAGCGACCCAAATCGCATCGACTTCATTGGAGACGTTGAGAGAGTTTACCGGCTCCGGATCACCCGCCCCACTAATTGATACGAATTTACTGCCAGGCACACTGCCATCATACGAAGGATTAATATCGCTGATGACCGTCATGACAGGCGTAGCGCAACGCAAAAAGCCGCTGCCGCCATCTTCCACCGAGGTGTATGGCTCTACCCATTCTGGGCGCGGCAACGACAGAACCGAAGCATCCTTGGCGTTGGATGCAATATTGAACTCAGTACGTGGCGAACCTGCGCCGGCGAAATAGCGTAGCGACTCCCACATCATTTCTCCAACAGGGTTGCCCCACATCGAGCACTCCCCATCGTTGATTGCCCGATTTGCAATCCAACCACAGGTGTACTGGTAGGCGTTGTACTCGATCGTCTTCAGTCGATCGATCGTCTTCACCATTCCAACCACCGAAGCAAATGTCCCATCATTGGCATTTACCTCGTCAGCGAAGCTGGAGATATTCTTCCTGACTACACCACCCTGGGTATTTTTGGCATAGGAGCCAGTGAGAAGACCGAACATCATTCGGTCGTCTTCACCGTAATCATGAAGAATTCCTGTCGGCTTGTAATTACCATTAGGATACTGCTTACAATTCGGATCAAGCGCACCAGCGACACAGACATCCACTCTTACTCGGTAGTCTGTGATTCTGGAGGAGTTTTGAGATGGTCTCAGATTGTAAAAACGAACCTGAAAGTCAGTGTTGTCCCCACCGCTTCCATTGTTCTTGTTGTCGTTACCCGAGCTCTTCCTGGAAAACTCAGTCCAGCTAAATTGATTAGCTCCTGACACCTTGCGCCAGCGAAGACGGTAGCCCTCACCACCTGTCATTTCCTCGTGGCGGAATTTTATCTGGTAGGTCGTATTCCGGTCCAGCCTTATGTTTGCTGTGGCCCTTGGGGAGTCGCAATTGTTTGCGAATCCATGACCGCCGTACCATCCCGCACTTCCAAGCACGGTAGCACCGTTCGAGCTAAGAATCTGGACATCAACGGCATCATCACCATCCACACAAAACTGATAGTCGCCGTTGGCCGCATCGCGGTTTCGCATCTGGAAACGTGTGGTTGCGATGGTCAGAAAATTATCTTGCGCCCCCCCGCCAAGATTGCAACCGGATGTGCAGTTCAGGCTGTCAAGAGCAAAAACTCCACCGTACTGATTTGCCGGAATCGCAAATTCTGACTCGATGGAGTTGAATTCCCCACGGTTATTGGGGTGGCCAGGATGTGACTGTGTGCCTCCTGTCGTCTCACAATTGGAACCACTGCCGCAGCTGCTTCCTGCTACCGGATTCTCTTTCGCCACCCACTCCCAGATTCGGAATTTGGAATCATTGAGTACACGCAGCAACGGCCCCTTTGATTCATCGTTCCTGAGGGTGGTATTGGCAAACAGATGCCGGGTGTTTTCTTTTGGCAGCGACAGCGGAGCGTAATCCCTGATGTCGTAACCATCCACAGCGATGCTTGTGTATTCCTTGCCCCAACTGTGGGCATCCTGCGGAATGTATGCACGCTCCAGCGTAGTAGCTGTTGCTGTATCCACTACGCGATGACCACCGTATAACACCTTGCGCAGCGCGTCCATGCGCGAGGTCGTAAGGTAGTTCAGGAAGTCACCGCTCCACGCATTAGAACAGGTTTTGTTGGGTGCAGCGGCCCCTGGTGTGAACTTCTGTGAGCCGTAGGTATAGCAGCGATAGGAGTCGAAGTAACCGAAGTAATCTATGCCGCCATCATCCGCCGAGAGATGGCCTTTGTATCCAACGTCCAGGACGCCATCGCCGTTGAGGTCCGAGGCATCGTTATAGGCCTCATAATAGAGCTTGTGGTCGCGTCCCATCACCAGCATATTCAGCGGCGGCGCGTTCTGACCGGAGCCGATACTCAGTGGTATTTGGGATACCGGAAGTGCAGCGCTAGCCGGCGTGGATAGGCCGGAAGCCAGAACCAGCACGGCCGTCATCGAAGCGCATAGCAATGGCGATTTAACGGAAGTCATATCGGTATCCTTTGCGTCGCCGATCAAGGCGTGAAGATGGATTGAATAATGGAATGCGATGTCTTGGCGCTCGGATCGTCATAGGCATGCGCGCTGATCTGAAGGAACAGACAGTTCTTGTCGCCTATTTCCTGAGCCAAGCCAGCTTCCAGCGAGCCGACCTTGCTGATGAAGCTGGAGCCACGCCCAAGATTCTCAATAAAGGTTGTGGTGCCGAGATTGTTTCCTGCCCTCCACTGATCGGCCCGCTTCGAGCCATCATACAATTGCTCACAGCTTACGTTCAGGATGGGATTGGTGCTTTCTGTCGTGGAACGCTCGATGCCAGCCAGCAGGCTCTCGGCATTTTCGAACGCCATCTGGTCCGCCCGGTAAATTGATGCCATACGTTCCTGGAGGGACGTCACCTGTGCTGCTGAAAGGCCCAGCAAGGTCAGGATGATGAGCAGCATCAACGCAATGAAAAGCACGGCACCGTGTTCCTTGCGTGGGCTTTTCCGATGCATGGGAAGATTTCTCGTGATCATGTCAAGATATTTCCTTGTCCAACCTGATCAGCCACGACTGCGATTACGCAACGAGACCTGGGTTTCATACACATGGCGCAAGCGCCGGTCAGTTGCCGCCGGCGTGATCTGGGTGCCTGCTACGTTGTGGGTAATGTCTGCCTCTTGTCTGCTTGCGGGCAACTGACTACGCATCAGCAAGCCGACACGCGCACTGACCACCCTGCGCCAGTTGGCACTCGCAGCAGCAGTTGTACTCGGAGCAACGGCGCTGATCTGATTCGCAGTGGCGTACCCTTCAGGCTGATCCGCAGCGCGTGGTAGCGAGATGAGCCCCATGACCACTTGCAGAGACTCCACGCCCGGCACAAGTTCCTCGGGATCACCCAGCGCAGTCGTCGTATTAGCGGGATTCAATCGACGACGGAACAATGCTGGTTCCCCGCCAGCACCGATGGCCACATAATACACCACCATCTCGTAACGATGAACCGGCAAGAGGCTTCCATAATCGGCGGAATTCTCCAGTTCCCCACCCGCACCTGCGGGTCGATCCGCCTGCCATCCACGCCTGTTCCAGGCGCTGGCTGTTGACGCCGTTGCCGATGCCTCTGTTGCGCCAACCGGTGTTGCGGAACTGGCGACTTGAAATAAACTGATGGCACGCGCATTGGAGAATGCGTAGATGCCTTGATCTTTGATGAAGTCAGGCGAAGACGCCGAATTCCAAAAGAAAGTTCCCGTCGCCGCAACAAAAGGCATATTGCTGCTTATCGCCATGCCATCGGCTCGATCCAGGCGATTCACCAAGGTGACGAAGTCCGCACTAAGATACCGCACCACGATGATATCGCTGCCAGCCAATGCCGTCGTGGCCAGTGGCGTCAGCTCGGACGGTAGTGCCGGCGACCAGTTTCCGGCACCGGTTGAAACAACGGGTGGATCCGGCAATGTATAGGTGACGTTGATGCCGGTACCGGTGAACTCGTAGGCTTCAAACGGGATATCCAGACGAAACGCCCAAGGAGCAGTGTCCGGCATGCCGGTGCCACCGGCGGGAGCGGTATGATTGAACAACAGATTCCCGACCGGATCTTCTGCGGCACCGGCCTGTGAACCCTGCTCGTTTCGTGTTCCCAGATGGCCCGCCATGCGCAGATCTTCGTTTATGAAACCCAGCGCAAAGCGCGAATTTTCCTGCGCGCGCGCAAGGGAAGTGTTTGCGTTGAACGCTGCGCGCGTACTACCAAAAATCTGTACCAGACCAATACCGAGCAGCGCCGCAATCACCAACGCGACCATCAACTCAATCAACGAAACACCACGTTGTCGGCTGCATATGAACGGAGGCAAACGATTCATATGGCACTCCTCAACCAGACGGCGTTGTTGGGCCAGTTCGAAGTCCCGTCAGCCCCGACAGATGCGCGCCCATAGCCTTCGCTCGCACCCGTACAATCGGGAGTCTGCGTGGTGTCCACATTGCGATCATCGGTCCAGCAGATTTCCACTGTAATTGCGCCACTTGGCATACCAGCAAATACAACCCTGGCACGCCCATTTGGCAACTGTGTACGCAGCGCATTGAACCAGCGTGCCCGATCACACCGTATCGGATCGATTCCTGCCCCAGTTGCATTGCAGGCGGTCAACAGCGACATCGTTCCACCATCAGAAAAGCTATTGAGGCCGGCAACAAGCCTTCTAATATTCGGGTGATTACGGGCATCTTGCCCGGTATTGCCGGCACCTCGGTAACTTCTGGCAATGTCCATGAATTGGGAGGCCAGATTGGTCGCTTGGGTACGGTAATTGGCACTCTGATTATAGCGCATCGAGTAGGCCTGCAATCCAGCCAGACCGAGCAGACCGAGCGAAAGCACCAGCACGGCGATCAGTACTTCAAGCAGGGTGAATCCACGTGATGTATTGATGGTCATCGGCAAAGACTCAGGGTTCAGAAGGTGTGGCGGGAGGTGTGGTGCATGACCCAGCTACCGCAGTGACTGATCCAGAAACGGAAATATGAAGGCAGCGCTGCAGGTCTTCATACCTTTCATCCTCGGGTTTATAAAGCACTTTGTTTGCGGACGCAATCTGACCACGACTGCTGAATCGAATATCACTCCCCGTGGTACTGGAAACCTTATCCTTGGAACTGAACTCGCCCTCACGCACGACAATTTCTACCGGAGTCGCCGCATCAGACATGTAGTAGACGATGAAACCATCATCCCAATTACCAGAGCAGGTACTGCCGTTGTCGCTGGCACAGACTCCGGCGGGGCGACCTCGCCGGACGGCCTCCATCCTTGCAAGATTCACCGCAGAGATGAATTCATTGACGCCCGATGCGATTCGATTGCTGGCGATGACGCGAGCAAAGCTGGGCACCGCGAGTGTCGCCAGTATCGCGATAATCGCCACCGTGACGAGCAGTTCTATCAACGTGAAGCCACGTACTCGACGGGCCGATGCGGAAGGGGAAGGCATCTCAAGCTCCTCTTTTGACTGGGCTAACCTAGTGCATTGCAAGTTGCCCGGCCAGCGCAGGCCGATGGCCGGTAAGGCAAGGCCGATGATCGCGCCGTGGAGGCGGGTTTCGGGGTGCAGCGGGAGGGGTTTTTCCGGTTGATCAGGGAGTTGGGGCCGGCGGAGGGCATCGTCATCGCGCGTGGTTGCGGAGTTGAAAGCCGCTGGGATGACGCATCAAGAACCGGACTTTCCCCGGGCAAAGCCCCATCGCGGCTGAAGCCGCTCCCACGAAAGCAAGCTGCTGCATTGCAGCAATTCCGTCCCGGATTCTGGCATAGTGCGGCCCTCCTCCCCTCGCCCGCCCGGCCATGAAGAAGACCTCGTTCCCCAAGCAGGACATCCGCATCCTTCTGCTCGAAGGTGTCAGTCAGAGTGCGCTTGAGACCTTCCACGCGGCCGGGTACACGCAGATCGACTACCGCGACAAGTCGCTGCCCGAGGACGAACTGCGGCAGTGCATCTCCGAGGCCCATTTCATCGGCATCCGCTCGCGCACCCACCTGACCGCAGAGGTGCTGTCGCACGCCAAGCGTCTGATCGGCATCGGCTGTTTTTGCATTGGCACCAACCAGGTGGATCTGGCTGCGGCCAAGCGGCTCGGGATTCCGGTGTTCAACGCGCCCTACTCCAACACCCGCAGCGTGGCTGAACTGGTGATCGCCGAAGCGATCATGCTGATGCGGCGCATTCCGGAAAAGAACGCGGCCTGCCATCGCGGCGGCTGGTCAAAATCGGCCAGTGGCAGTTACGAAGCCCGCGACAAGGTGCTGGGCATCGTCGGTTATGGGCATATCGGCACGCAGGTCGGCGTATTGGCCGAATCGCTCGGAATGCGGGTGATCTACCACGATATCGAAACCAAGCTGGCGCTGGGCAATGCACGCCCGGCCGCGAGTCTGGATGACCTGCTGCAGCGCGCCGACATCGTGACCCTGCATGTGCCTGAAACCCCGGCCACGCAGATGATGATCGGCGCGGCGCAGCTGGCAACGATGCGCAAGGGCGCGATGCTGATCAACGCCTCGCGCGGTACGGTCGTGGATATCGATGCGCTGGCTGCGGCGCTGTCTTCCGGGCACCTGGGCGGCGCGGCGATCGACGTGTTCCCGACCGAGCCGAAGGGCAACGACGATGTGTTCAGTTCACCGCTGTGCGGCATGGACAACGTGATCCTGACCCCGCATGTGGGCGGCAGCACGCTGGAAGCCCAGGACAACATCGGCGCCGAAGTCGCGGTGAAGCTGGTGCGCTACAGCGACAATGGCTCGACCCTGTCGGCAGTGAACTTCCCCGAAGTCTCGCTGCCGGCACACCCGGAAAGCCGCCGCCTGCTGCACATCCACCGCAACGTGCCGGGCGTGCTGTCGCAGATCAACGAGGTGTTCTCGCGCGAGAACGTCAACATCAACGGCCAGTACCTGCAGACCGATCCGGATATCGGCTATGTGGTGATCGACGTGGCCACCTCGGAAAAACAGGGTTCGGACCTGCGCGATGCACTGGCGGCCATCCCCGGCACGCTGCGCACGCGGGTGCTGTACTGAGGTTTTTGCAGTCGGTTACGGGCCGGTGGGCACCATGCCGTCGTGGTTCGCGGTGCTCACCACGACCTATGTGGGCTGTACATTTTCGGGAAAGCCATATCGCGGCCAAGTCCGCTCCTACCGGGAAAATCGGAATCCGCAACTGTAGGAGCGCACCCGCAGGGGGCGCGATTGCCCACCAACACCACGACCTATGTGGGTTGGAGCCCGTCAGGAAGGTCATATCGCTTCCGACGCATTCCCCGCGAAAGTGATGCGGGAGTGCCTGCGCCAGCCTACGCCGTGCAGGTCCGGTTCCGGCCCTGCTCCTTGGCGGCGTAGAGGGCGCCATCGGCGCGCGCGAGCATCGATTCCAGGGTGTCGCCTTCCTGCCAGACCGTCAGGCCGATACTGACCTTGCAGTCAAGCGGGTGGCCGCTGTCCGGCGTCTGATGGATGCGTTCGGCAACCTCCATGGCCTGCCCTGCATCGGCTTCCGGCAGCATCACCACGAATTCCTCGCCGCCATAACGGCCGAAACGGACACCCGGTGGCAGGATTCCGCCCACCTGCCGGGCGAAATGCTGCAATACCCGGTCGCCATGCTGGTGTCCGTGGGAATCGTTGATGCGTTTGAAATGGTCGATGTCCAGAAGCATGAGCGCCGCGCCGCGCTGGCCACGCTGTACCCGCAGCAGTTCTTCCGCACACTGCTGCAACAGCGAGCGACGATTGTGCAGGCCGGTCAGGTGGTCGTAACGCGCCTGCCGCGCGTTTTCCATCGCCAGCCTGTCGGTCGCCAACAGGATGGCGCCGATCGAGTACAACAGTTGGGCAACGGCGAAACTGCCGACGTAAATCGACTGGATCAACGTCTGCTCGAAGAAGCTCTCGACCGCTCCCAGCTGCATCAGTCGCAATGCGATCACCGACAAATGCGCCACCAGCACCCAAGTGATGAGGTGGATCGGCAGGCGCCTGGTCTTGAAGCGCAAGGTGGCCACCAGGGTGCTCAGATAGATCGCCCCCAGTGCCAGGATCATGACGAACAGACGCGGCGCGTAGTCGGTCTGCACGAAGGTCAACCAGATTGTGACCACGGCCATGATCCCGAGAAACACAAGCCAGCGGCGCCACGGTGCCGGGCGGCCTTCGAAGTGTTGCAACCCTTTCAGGTAGACGATGTTGCTGAGCAGCAGCAACAGGTTGGAGACATAGATCAGTGGATATTCGGGAAACGCCGGGTTCCCGCTCGCCACGAAAAGAAGGGTGACTGCAAACCACAGCATTGCGGCAACGGCCCAGTGGCCCAGCCCGTGGATGTGTGATGGATAGCTCCTGCGCATCAAAAACATCACCAGCGCCAGCAAGCCGCTCATCAGGCTTGAGACGATGATGACGGAAACCAGGTCGAGTCCAGACATCGCGCTGCCGCAGGTAAATTGCGGTGATTGTAGCGATATCGCCGAGATCGCGGGCCGGCAGCAAACGCGGCCTCCGGGAGCGGGGGTATCGCCGCGAAAATAACGCTGCATCGGGCTTGGCACGCCTTGCCATCAACCCATGCAACTGAAGTATCTCAGCTTCGCCGCGATCTGCGATCCGCTTCAGCGTTTGGGCTTGAGCATCGTGCCGCTGCAGCTGTCCGCGCCGCAGCGGCAGGCCCAGAGTTTCTTCAGGCGCGCGGTATGCGGGACATCGAGCACGATGCCGTAGTCGTAGGTCAGTTCCTCGCCGGCGGCGATGTCGCGCAGGGCGTGGATTTCGATGCGGTCGCGGCGCGGATTGCCGCCGATGTGCACGAGGATCCGGGCTTCGCAGTTCGGCTCGCAGCTGTGGTTGATCCAGCGTGCGACATTGCCGCCCTGATTGCCGTCGACGATGTATTCGTCGTTGAGCGTGAACAGGAAGGTGTGGCCGGTTTCCAGTGTGTCGCCGTAGAGCTCGTCGGCCTCTTCGTGCGAGATCAGCGTGCCACGGTAATCACAGACTTTGCTGCCAGCGGTGAAGTCGGCCAGGGCGAACACGCCGTTGCCATGAATGCGCGAGCGGCGGCGCGCGATCTTTCGGGTCATCGTGCAGGTTCCAGAGCCGGTGCATGCCGGCGACTTTGGCAGTGGTGACAACGCCGGCGGCAGCCACCGCCGGCGATGGGATGGGCTATTGCGTGGCGGTTTCGGGCGGGACTTCCGGCTCGAAACGCAGCATATTGCCGTCGGCCGCTTCCAGTTGCAGCCCGCCGTTCTGGCGCGAAAGCGTCATCGGCGCGGCCAGCACATCAAGGAAAGCCTTTTCGACGATGCTGCCGTCACCGGCACAGAACATCTTGGTGGTTGCCACCGCCGCCAGGGTCAGGCGCGAACCATCGAGCTGGTAGCCGGAGACGTAGCGGTTGCAGCCATCGCTACCGCTCACCTGCGCGGCATCGAACGCCATCGTGACGCGGCGTGCGGCATCCAGTTCGGCCAGCGGCCCCTGGCTGGCCGACGCCAGTTGCCAGCGCGAACCTTCCAGCGCATCGGCCGCCAACGCCTGCGGCTGCGCCGACTCGCGCGCGCAGCCGGACAGCAGCAGGGCAGCCAGTAACATCGGGATCTTGAGTCTGTTCATCGGGATATTCCTGCGGGAAGGTGCGCCGCAGCGGCGGCCCGGGCAGGCCGCCGCCGACATCCGGCCAGCGTCAGCGCTTCTTCTTGCTGACCAGACCCCAGATCACCAGCAGGATCACCGCACCCACCACCGCGCCGATGAAACCCGCCGTCTGGCCCGGCTGGTACCAGCCCAGTGCCTGGCCGGCCCAGGTGGCCAGCAGCGAACCGCCAACGCCGAGCACGATGGTCATGATCCAGCCCATCGCGTCGTTGCCGGGCTTGATCGCCCGCGCGATCAGGCCTGCGAGAAAACCGATCAGGATCGTCCAGATAATCGTCATGGGTGTTTTTCCTTGGGATGAAGTGGATGGGCGAAACGGTTCAGCAGCAGGATGCATGATCGCCGAAACGGCTCTCGCCTGCCGCAGCACCCTCGCCGCGGGTCAAGCCTGCCTGGCTGGCGACATGATGTGCCGCCAGCACCATCGCCACTGCGCTGGTGACACGCTTGCCGGTGGGAATATGCAGGAATTCGTTCGGCCCGTGGGCATTGGAATGCGGCCCCAGCACGCCGGTGATCATGAACTGCGCACCGGGGAACTTCTCGCCCAGCATGCCCATGAACGGGATCGTGCCGCCTTCACCCATGTACATCGCCGGCTTGCCGAAGAAGGCCTGCGAAGCGTCCTCAATCGCTTCAGTCAGCCACGACGACATCGCCGGCGCGTTCCAGCCGGTGGAGGATTTTTCCAGCGAGAACTCCACCTTGGCGCCGTATGGCGGGTTGTCCAGCAACAGTTCACTGACCATCTTTCCGGCCGTGTCGCCATCCAGCGTCGGCGGCAAGCGCAGCGACACCTTCACCGCCGTGGTCGGGCGCAGCACGTTGCCGGCGCTGCCCAGGGTCGGCAGGCCGTCCACGCCGGTGATCGCCAGCGCCGGACGCCAGGTGCGGTTGAGCACCAGTTCGGTCAGATCAGTACTGACCGGCGACATGCCCGGCAGGAACGGGAATTTCCCGAATACGGCGGTATCCAGTACCTGCGCGGCCTGCTGCGCCTGCTCGATGCGTTCGGCCGGGATTTCCACATGCAGTCCGGACGGGCGGATGCTGCCGTCATTCTGGTCTTCGAGCCGCTCCAGCAGGCTGCGCAGGATGCGGAAACTGGACGGCACCACGCCCGAGGCATCGCCCGAGTGCACGCCTTCCTCCAGCACGCTCACGCGCAGGTTGCCACCGGCCATGCCGCGCAGCGAGGTGGTGCACCACAGCTGGTCGTAGTTGCCGCAACCCGAGTCCAGGCACACCACCAGTGACGGCTTGCCGATGCGTTCGGCCAGATGATCCACGTAATGCGGCAGGTCATAGCTGCCCGACTCCTCGCAGGCCTCGATCAGCACCACGCAGCGGCTGTGCGCGATCCCCTGCTCCTGCAACGCCATGATCGCGGTCAGCGAGCCGTAGATTGCGTAGCCGTCATCGGCACCGCCACGACCATAGAGCTTGTCGCCCTCGATCACCGGCTTCCACGGCCCCAGATGCTCGGCCCAACCGGTCATTTCCGGCTGCTTGTCCAGATGACCATAAAGCAGCACGCAGTCCTCGCTGGCAGGATCGGTGCCGGGGATCTCGATGTAGATCAGCGGTGTGCGCCCTTCCAGCCGCACCACTTCCAGCTGCATGCCGGGCACCGGCTGCGCGCGTGCCCAGGTTTGCATCAGTTCGACGGCCTGATCCATGTAGCCGTGCGCGGCCCAGTCCGGATCGAACATCGGCGATTTGTTGGGAATGCGGATGTACTCCACCAGCTGCGGGACGATTTCCTCATCCCATTTGCGTGCCGTGAAACGTTCGATCCGTGCGGTATCCATTGTGTTTTCCAGATGAGCCTTGCAAGCCGCACATCTTACCCCCGCACAGCGGACATTACCCGGCGCCGCCCGGCCGCATGCGTGGCAAAAGGGAAGGTTTCCATCACCGCCCGCTGGCCCTACCCTGCACCTGACCCTGCCCGGCGCGCTGTCCGATGACGTCCCTGATCCAAGCACTGCCCGCTGAAAACTACCGCCGCGAACGCTGGCGCAACGGCCACGGCTGGACCCGCCAGATCCTGCGCCAGCCGGATGAAGACGCCTTCCACTGGCGCACCTCGATTGCCGAAATCAGCCAGGACACGCTGTTCTCGCTCTACCCCGGCTACCGCCGCATACAGGTGCTGCTGCACGGCCAGGGCCTGCAACTGGGCTTTGCCGATGGCCGCCGCACCCTGCTGGAACCGCCCTGTTCGCATATCGGATTCGGCGGCGACGAAGTGGTTGCCTGCCATCTGGTCGACGGGCCGGTGCAGGTGTTCAACGCGATGTGGGATCCCGCCCGCATCGACGCACGCCTGCTGCATCGGCCGGTGGTCGGGCCAATGGTGTTCCTGCACGAAGCCGGCGTGGAATGGTTCGTCCACCTGCTCGCCGGGCAGTTGCAGCTGCGTGGCGATGCCACCGATATACGACTGGCCCAGGGCGACAGCCTGCGTCTTCGCGCAGCACCCTCGCAGCGCCTGGTGCTGGATGGCGGCGGCGAAATCCTGCTGCTGCGGCTGACCCGTCACAGTCCGGAGCAGGACCAACAACAATCGGCCCTGGACAAGAAAGGAATCAACACCTCGTAATCAACACGGCGTATCCTGACGACCTTGCCAATCTTCCCGAATGCCAGCCGACCCACCTAAAACCGGACTCGTCTTTCACTCAGATGCACCAAGCTACTTCTACCTCATTCGACAACCGCAACCCAGTAGCCAGCCACCTGCATCAGCAGCTGCGATCAACGCCCTCGGCCCGGCCAGTACTCACATCGGCTTCAACCAAGCTGCCACCCTCCATCCGCAGCACCCGATCAGCCAATGCCAAGCTGGCCGGACGATGGGCAATCAGGATGATCGTGCGCTGGCGCAACATGGCGTGGCAATCACGAATGAAAGCCTGCTCAGCTTCAGGATCGAACATGGCCGTGGCTTCATCCAGGATCAATACCGCTGGATCCTTTAGGAGCGCACGCGCCAGTGCCACACGTTGCTGCTGTCCGCCTGACAGCTTGATACCGCGATCACCGATCCGCGTCTCATAGGCCTGTGGCAACGCAGAGATAAATGCATGCGCCTGTGCCAGGCGGGCAGCGGCCTCGATTTGCTCCTGACTGGCGTCACGCAAACCATAGGCGATGTTTTCCCTGACCGTGCCATCGAACAACAGGACCTGCTGTGAGACCAGGCCAATGCTGGCACGCAAGAACCGAAGGTCATAATCACGCAAATCACAGCCATCCAGCAGAACGCGCCCGGAATCCGGATCGACAAAACGCATCAAGAGGCTCACCAAAGTGCTCTTGCCGGCACCATTACGGCCGGTAATCACCACTGTCTCACCGGCTCGAATGACCAGATTCAAGCCATCCATCACTGGCGAACGGCCTGGATGACGGAAGACAACCTGCTCGTACACGATATTTCCGGACACCGCAGCGGGCACAAGATGCCCGTCATCGGCCTCGGGCGCCTCCGACAATACCCCGAACAAACGCTGAGCCGTACCCCGGGCAACGTGCATCTGCCCATAAATACCAGCCAGTGAACTGACCGGCTGAGTCAACAGCAAGCCATACAGCAACAGGCTGACAAGCTCATCCGGGGCCAGCGCCCCCGTCGTCACTTCACCACTGGCCAGCCACAACAAAACAAGAATCGCGGCAGCTGAAATCAATCGCACCAGCGGGGTGATCAGAGTACTGTGGCGGGCCAACTCGACCTGTGCTGCATGCAAGGCATCTGATCGATCACGAAAACATTCCGACTCGACCGTTTCACCGGTGTAAGCCTTGACCACCGGCAGCATCGAAAGACTCTGTCCGGCAACCGCATGCTTGTCGGCAAAACCTTGCACCACCTGCCGTCCCAGCGGTCGTAACCGTCGGCCAGCCAATCGCATGCCCAGATACATGGCCGGCACCAGCAGCGCCGCAGCGGCTGCAAACCAGGGCTTGATCGCCGCCATCATCCCCACCGCACCAACACAGAGCAGCAATTGCGGCAGCAGCGGTGTCAGCGTACTTACCAGAAACTGGCCCAGACGATTGACATCCTGACCCAGGAGCGAGAGCACTGCGCCATGTGAGCGGTCCTGATGCCAGCCCAGCGGCAGCGACTGGATATGATCGAAAACCCGTGTTCCGATGTCGGCCACCAACAATGCCGAGGTGGCCTGCAAGCGCAGCGTCGATATCCAGGCCAAAACACTCTGTATCGCTACCAGACCAAACCAGGCCAATAGCAACCCACCCACCTCGGCACCAGTCAGCACAGCTCCAGCAAAACGCCCGGCCAACCATGGATTGACCAGGATCACTAGGTTTTGTGCCAATAGCAGGATCAGGATCAGGATCAATCTGGAACGGTAGGGCCGTAGCAAACCGAACAACAACCGCAGCCCTCCCTGATCCACTTCAGCCCCGGAAGGGCTCCTGCCATCCTCTTCACCGGTCACGACGATGCCCCTGGTGCCGGTTTCACCGCTCGCGGCTTCGCGGCCCTCCCGCGCGAAAGCCGGAAAAGCACCATAACAAAAGCCATTCCCAAGATAATTCCCAGCCCGTTGTTGGCCACATCGGAAAAACGGGCATTGCGTCCCGGTGCGAGCAGCTGCAATGCCTCGCTGGCGACGCTGAAAACAAACAGCAACAACACCCCCTGAAGCAGTCCACGCCTGGGGAGCGCGATGCCCCAAAGCATTGCCATCCAAGCGTACAGGAGCACATGCAAGGGATTGAGCCAAGGCAGATGCATATTCAACCAATCCCAGATCGTTACCAGCACCGGCAGCTGCTGGCGTAACCAGCCAACGTTCGATGCAGGCAGCAGCATCCCGATCAAGACCACAGCCATGCTGCCAAACAGAAGCCAGCGGCTCATGTTGCATCGACGCATGCCTGGACTCTGACCAGTGCTGGTCACTGCACCGATCCGGTCATGTCAGCTTCCACAAATCCGGACTCGTCACGAGCACTTTCCGCCGATCATCTCCAGCGAAGACGAACACACAACAGACACGCAACACCACACGAAACGGCGTGTTGCAACAAGCGGCCAGGCAGTCAGAATCCATCGATACATTCATCTGCGTATGATACCTATCCACCGGCAAGGTGCCGATGCAAAGCTCACCACCCTTCCGACAACACACAGGCCCATGGAATCCCCTGACCCGCCCCTGGACGCTTACGCCGTGCTTGCAGCCATCCTGCGCGGAGCAGTTCCTCCGAGCCACGCGATCCTCGGGCAGGATGTGCAACAGCTCCTGATCGCCCAGGCACGACGCGAAGGAGTGGCGGGCCTGCTACATGCACGCTTGAGCGAATCTGCCGAACAGATGCGGATTCCGGCCAGCCTGCAGCAGGCCAGCGCTCATGCCGCCCAGCTTGAAGCAGTACGCAGCTTGCGGCTTGAAAGCTATTGCCGCCGAATCCTGGCGCATCTTGACGAGGAAAACATACCCGTATTGCTTCTCAAGGGGTCGGCCTTGGCGTATTGGGCTTATTCGGCGCCCTATCTACGCCCTTGTAGCGACATCGACCTGCTGGTCCGTTCCCGCGCCGACGCAAAGCGGGTCCAACAAATCCTGTCTAGACTCGGCTATCACGCCCCATCGCTGGGTCTTCCCGGTGACCTGGTCTGCTTCGAGCTGACCTTGACGACTGAAGACCCCTCGCTGGCCCCGGCGGTAGACCTTCATTGGCGCCTCTCCAGCGCACCGATGTTCGCATGCCGGCTTGGCTGGGAAGAGTTGACAGCCGAGGCCATCGAACTGCCCACACTGGCACCCAATGCACGCGGGCTTGGATTGATCCATGCCTACCTTCATGCCTGCATGCACCGTGTGCAGAATATCGCTATCGGTCAAGCTAACCGGCTCAAGTGGCTGTTCGATCTCAAACTGCTTGGCAACCACTTCCAGGATCAGGACTGGGAGCGACTTGCAAGTCTTGCCATCGAACGTAACCTGGCCCGGGCTTGCCTGGATGGGGCCGAATCCAGTGCTGCCCTTCTCGGCGACCTGATGCCTGAACCAGTACGCATGCAGCTGCAGAACGCTGCCAGACATGACCCCATGGACCTGACGCGGATGCATCAGTGGTGGTACATCCAGCGCATGAATCTGGCAGCATTTCCGACCCTGAAGCTAAAGTCTCGCTGGGTTCGGCAAAGACTGCTGCCAGACCCGCGCTACCTCAAAGCACGCTACGGTACCAGCCTCACTACTGCAGTCTGGACGCGATTACGCGCCGCATGGGCACGAAGTCGTACTTGACATCACCAACACCGAAACATTTTCCATCAGTTTTCGCAAGCGATAGCAATGCGGAACTGAATCCGCAAAACTGAAATGCTCGCCAGCTACCCATCGCTCACCCTGTGACCATCCACTACCTCTGACCGCTTACGGCCTTGTGCAGCCACCGACACGAGAATACCGGCAAGCAACCCTGCTATTGCCATCAGCGCTGGGGTACGTAGTGGATAGTCAACAGTTGAGTGCAACAGCAAAACCAGCAAACCAAAAGCAGCAGCCACGCCACAACTGCGCGAACGTGAGTCCCCTGGCAGGCTCAACACCCGGATCAATGCCGCAATCAGCGCATAAAGCGCAGCCGCCAGAACCAGAATTGCCAGCACACCACCCTCGAACCACCATTGAACATAGTCGTTGTGAGCATTGTTGATGTAACCACTGCGCATCAACGCACCCTGCGTGGCCTGCTCGAACATCAACACATAGCTTCCGAAACCACTACCGAACGGTGCGTTGTCCACACCCAACCGCAACGTCATGATGAACATGGTCCAGCGCGAACCATCGAGAGCCGCCTCGCTCTGCATCCAGGCAAAGGCACCCCACAGCCCGACCAACAAGCCCGAGAAGGCTGATACCGCCAGCACCCGCGCCACATGACCGGAGTTCCGCCAGGAACGTGGAGACAGCGGGCCGGTGCACAACAGCACCAGGCCGCAGACCACCAATGCAATGATGAGCCCGGCACGCGATTTGACCAGCGGCAATACCAGAATCAGCAACGCCAGCATGGCGGCATACAGCACCAATGACGCGGTTGATTGTGCGTGGCTGCGCCTGCTGTACACATCCATCAGTTTCGACAGCACCAGTACCAGCCCGATTGCCAATGCACTGGCCTGGTGATTTTTGTTGGCAAACACTCCACTCAGGCTGGGTGCATACTCGGGGAAAGGATTGACGAAGCTGTCCTGCGGCAAGCCCAGCTGAACGAAAGCCAGAAGGAGGGAAAACATCGCCATCCCGATCGGCCACCACAACAACGCCTTCCATGCTTGCCTGCGCACAGCCAGAGGAACAACAAACAAGGCCACCGCTGGAAGCAGCAGGTAAACATTGCGCTCGGTGGCCACTGGAGTCAGCGACCAGCGCAAGTCCAGATCATGGACACCAAAAACGGCAAGGTCAGCGCTCAATGCCGCGCGCGCGGATGACAGGCTCCACAGACTTTCGGGCAGTGGCAGCAACTGCAGCAATGGCAGACACACGATAGCCGCCACCACGATGAGCTCCCAACGCACCTCGCCCAGTCGCTGTCGCTGCCAAGCACGCCACAGCGCAAGTCCCAGCAGTGGCAGAGCCAGCAACTGGGCCAATACAACGCCCAGACCGGTCTGGGCGGAACTGCCACCGCAGACGAAACACAAAGCCAGCACCGTCCCCGCCAAAAGCAGGACCAGCGTGTCGTCAGAAGCGGGGTTTGGTGGACTGCGCCTCATGGTTGCGGAAAACCGAAACGTGGTTGTGCCGGCATCATCAACTCCCTCCCTCCAGCCGAGTTCCACGCTGGAACGAAAGGCTCACGAAATCACCCAGCCAAACGAAAACGTGGCAGGTAGCCAAGCTACCCACCACGTCAAGGGATTGTCATTGGAGTCCGGGCAGAACCAGACCGGTCCTCACCGACTGACGGGCGGCGGGTCATCATCGTCCTTGAGCTGGTACCCAATGACGCCGCCCAGGACGGCACTCCCGACTACGGCCATGGTCATTACGCCTCGGTCAGAACCCCACCAAGCGACTACCGGCACACAATCCCGCTCGATCTCGTACACACCGGCTTCGTCGTATTTCTGTTCACAGCCGTTGTCATAGACGACGGTCGCGACACTGTCCTTGGCCACCATCAGACGATCCCCGACCGCAACCCGCTGTCGCTGCATCGTCGTATTGAACGGGCCGCTCTCAATGCTGAGCATGATCACGCCTTCATCGGTGCGCACATTGCCCACCTCATCGCGGTCACTGTTTTCGGACTGCGCAAGCACTGACGACGAGATGCCAAGTGCGAGAAAGCAGACAGCCGTTCGAGCAAGAAACTTCAGCATGACATCGCCCTTGATGGATCCAGAATGGAGGTTATGGTAACGCATGACCAGTACTCGGACAACACATCGCGAGACCAGCGTGCGACGTTCACGGCGAAGGCCCGGTAGAGATCAGACCACTCGACCCTTGCCGACTTCCCCCACCTTCCGAAACCACGGCGAAATCATCAAACCAGAGCGTGCCGGAGACGATTTTCCCGGCACCTCGTGCTCCGGGGTTTTCCAAGGCAAGCACCTGCGACGGACAGGAGTCGAGTGGCACTTCGAACGCCATCTGTACCGGCTTCCAGTCGAAGCTACCCTGCAAGACGTCGGCATTGGCCTGCATGGGGTTTCCGCCATTGCACCGCAGTGCCCACCGGATGCCCCGATCACTGCGCAGGTCACGGCCCTTGGCACGGAATTGCAATCGGTATCGACCGGGGGCAAGAAGCAGGGTCTGGTGAAGCCCGATGCGTTCCGTTCGACGGCCAAGGAACGCCACCTGCACCACGGGATTCCCACCATCGAGCACTCGCTCTATCAGCACACCCGAACCACCCTGCATATGCCAGTCAAATCCGACTCCGCTGGCAACTGCATCAAAGCCACCATCATGCACCAATGAAAGGCTCGTACCCTTCGGCAGCCGCAGCCACGACACCCAGTAGCTGTAGGCTTGCCCCCAGCTGCCGGCTTTCGCCAGCCACTCAAACCATTGCCTGGCTTCAGCATCGCTCAGGGCATTTGCATCAAGCAGCCCGCCGTACACGCTGTCAATGGCCACCTGATCCGCTTCTTTGAGGAGCGTGTTCAAAAACGCGGAACGCCAACTCGGGGATTCATTCAAGACAGCCACCATCGCGGCGGCAAAGCCCTGATCAGCAGTTGCCTTCGCCAGCACGGGCAACAACGCTCCTCTCAGCCAGGGCGCATAACCCAAGAGCTTGTTCACATGCATCAGCGCCTCGTCATGGCGCCCGGCCCGGAGTTGCTCGCCAATCAGCCACGCACGGGCGTACTGATCGCGCGGGCTTCTCTGCACCGCAATCTGGAACAATTCGGCAACCTGCGGATCGTGTCTGGCATCGGCAACGCGAGCCAGCAGCACCAGCGCCTGCGCCTGCAGCGGGGAATTCCGCAGCAGCCTATGCGCCGTCAATGTCGCGTCCTGCAACTGTTGCGCGTCAAGCTGTTCCTGCGCCAGGGCCAGCACCGCTTCCGGCTCGGTCGGACTCCAGGCCAACGCTCTGTGTGGCTGGTCCGATGCCAGATGGGCTGCCGTTGTGGTGATCACAATCCGCCAGGCGAAAAAAGCAGCAAACAGGGCCAGCAGACCAGCCAATGCCAGCAGCTGTATGCGCCTCATCGAAGCGGTTCCAGCTCGACCCGGGTGAATTGCCAGCCACTGCCAACCCAGACCATGTCAGCCCGCAAGAGACCGCGTTCCCTAGTCACCTGTCCACGCCCTGCCTCGTAAGCAGCCTGCACCGCCACACTGGCATCAGACATCTGCCAATAAGGGGAGTCCAACGCAAAGCTGGTTGCTGCCGCCAGCCCCAGTCGCTCTCGCAACTGTTCCCTCATGTGCTGCGCATTATGTGGTGCATCAGCGTCCTGCCAGTCCGGATAGTCGGCATCAACACTGCGGAAGTATTCCTCCAGTGCGCGCACCTGCCCTCGTGCATCATCAATGCGGGTGATCAAGTTCCCCGACTGCATCGGCACGGCTTCTGGATGATGGGATGAGGCAACTGCCAACCCGGGCGTGGCAGCAGCAGGCTCAATGCCCATCGTCTGCAAAGACGAGTCGACCGAAGCACCAAGCGCCACCGGGTCAATGTCTTGCCCCTGCTCCAGGACTTCTTCGCCCCCAGGCTTGGCGGGATCTACCACAGCTGCAATCCCGGCAATCTCGACGGGCACTGGTTCCACCTCACGCGGAGAAACAACAGGCTCTACCATCTGCTGTGCGACATGCAGACCCCGAGACGACGCTGGCTTGGCTGACGTCGTGCTGGCTTGAACTGACACTACACGCTTCGCAATGGGAGCCGCCATGTCGCTATCAGACACTGCGTGCTCCGCTCTGCGGCGCACAACCGGATCGGCAACCGGTTCCCTGCCTTGACGAGGTCGTGACAGCGTGCCCGGCCGCGCAGTCGTGCCTTCAGTCCTCGCCGTGGCCCGCTGACCGGCATCTCCTGCCTGTACAGCCTTACGAGCCGGCAGCGCTGCTGTCGTCAAACGCTGCGAAGCATGATCCAGGTCGGGGGCCAACTCTGTCGACAGTTCCGGTGTCTGTACATCCGGCACAACTGCAGACGCGATCGTCAGCTCTGATACTGCACCAGTCGCCGCAACCACTTCTGCTATCGCGGGTTCGCTGCCACCATCATCCATCGCTGGTTCTATCGTTATGGCGGAAGGGTTGGATGCATCATCCGTCCGCATTCCCGCCACCTGCTGCAGAGAAGAGGTAACCGATGAAACTTGTGTCGTTTCTGTCGGCTCTGCAACAGAATCTGCACCCTTGTTGTCGACAGGCAGGTCGTTTCCTGCCTCCGACAACTCCAGCGCCATTGAGCCGCCAGGCACACCGTCCACCTCGTGCTCCATAGCCAGATACAGCAAGCCAGCACACACCAGAAGGCCGAGGCCGAGCATCATTCCTTTCAGATGGCGTCGGGGTGAAGCGCGCCGGGGAACTGGCACCATGCGCCACTCACCCGGGGTGATCGCCACACCGGATGGATGCTCCGAGGAAGCATCAAGCATCCTTTCATGCGATCGCTCACGTTCTTCGTCATAGGCGGCACGCGCAGCTGGCGTGCGTAACTGTGACCAGGCCTGATTCAAGCGTGTGGTGAACAGCGACTCCCAGTCTGCGCCGCGACGATCCGGATGCAACCAGCGTTGCAACCAGCGATAGCGTTCGCGGATCTCTTCGATATCCGCATCGGGCGGAACAGCCAAGGTCCGATAGGCATCCTTGCTGCCTTCGAAAAGAACTTGCTGCAGGTAGAAACGTACTGCTTCAAGCAGCTCTGCCTCACCCATGCCCAACTTTTGTGCCGTCTTGTGCAGCAAAGGCTGACTGGCCGCCGCCATTTGCACCACTTGCAACAAGTTCGGTGCCAGCGCACGCTCCCGTACCGCGAATCGCAAGTCCGGTGACCGGTATAGCGCAAGGGCCTGATCGAGCGCATCGCGAGTCATGCCACTGACTACCCCTTGCCCAGCCGCGGAGCCACACCATAGCCGTACATATACTCGCCCTCGTAACGATAGCCGTATCCGCTTTGGCTGGCATCGTACTGAGTCAACAACCCACCAATGATCCGTGCACGGGTCATCTTCAAACGATTGATCGAAGTCTGTGCAGCCTGGATACGGGTAGTTCCGGCCTGCACCACCATCAAGGTGCCATCAGCCACATTGGCCAGAATCGGCGCATCGGCAATGCCGAGCACGGGTGGACCATCAATGATGACCTGATCGTACTTGTTGCCCACCACCGTCATCAGCGACACAAACTTGACACCGGCCAGCAACTCGGTCGGGCTCGGTGGCAAGGGGCCGGACAGCAGCACATCCAGACCCTGGGTCTCGGTGTTGATGATTACCTTGGGCAGCGGGTCGGTACCTGACAGCACGCTGCTCAGGCCACCGTCGGAGCGTTGCCCGAGGAGCTTGCCCAGACGCGGGTTGCGCAAATCACCATCAATCAGCAGCACGCGCTTGCCCAACTGCGCAAAATTCTGCGCCAATGTGTAAGCGGTGGTGGTCTTGCCTTCTCCAGGATTGCTGCTGGTTACCAGCAGCACCTTGGGCACCCCGCGCTCGGTCGAAAATTGCAGCGCCGTGCGTACCGAACGATAGCTTTCCGAGAACGCCGATCGTGGATCCTTGAGCGCCTCCAGCGGCGTCTGACGGGTCAACTTCGGGATGATGCCCAGCACTCCAAGATGCAGCAGTTGCTCGACGTCCTGCGGCGTCTTGATGGTGTTGTCAAGGAACTCCAGCAAGAACGCCAGCCCCACCCCGAGCATCAAGCCTAACAACGTGCCAAGCATCAGGTTGCGTTTCAGGCTGGGCGAAAACCGACCCGTCGGTACAAGCGCCCGGTCCACGATGGTGATATTGCTGGATTTCGCATCACTCGCCAGACCCACCTGCTTGTAGCGCTGCAGCAGGCCGTTGTAGATCTCGCGATTGGAGTCGACCTCACGCTTGAGGATGTTGTACTCAATGCTTCGAGAGTCAACCATCAGACTCTGCGTACGCAGCGACTCCAGCTGGGCAGTGAGCAGGTTTTCCTGCGCAAGCGCGGCATCGTATTCGGCCTTGACCGAAGCGCGAATGTTGCTCAACTCCTGGTCGATCTGCTTTTGCACCTCATCGATCTGGCTGCTAAGTGCCAGCATCGTCGGATAGTCCGGCTTGAAGGTGTGAAGCTTGTCCTGATAGTCACCCTGCAGCCGGGCACGCTGTTGCTGCAATGTGTGCAGGATGGAATTTCCCAGCATGTCAGCCGGCAACGCCGCACCACCCGCACCACGGGCAAGATCCCAACGTGCCTGCGCGCGGATGCGCTGATCCTGCGCTGCAGCCAGCGAACGGTTGAGATCGTTGAGGTTCTGCTCTACCAGCGAACGTCCATCGTTACCGGGAACAATGCCCATTTCCTGCGCATGCGTCACCAGCTTGCGTTCGAGTTCCTCAAGGCGCGATTTGTGCAAGGCAAGCTGGTCTTCCAGATACTGCTTCGCGTAGGAGGAAGCCCCGTACTGTTGATCAAGGCTGAGCGCAATGAAGCCATCGGCGGCGGCGTTCGCCACGCGTGCGGAAAACTCCGGCAACGTACTGGTGTACTGCACCTGGACGAAATACGACGAACGCACCGGGTTGATCGACAACCCCCCTTGTACCAGGGACGTAGCCCTGGCCAGTTGCTGCGCCGCTGTCGGCACATCTGCGCCATCTTCTGCAACCTGGATCGCCGCCGGACCCGGCGGCGGCGCCTCATCCCGTGGTGCCAACAACCCGCGCAGCCGATCAAACCATCCGGGCGGCTTGAGTCGCTCGAAGATGTCACTGCCGGCCAACTGCAGATCCTCGGCCACCCGTTCAGCCAACGAGCGACTCTTCAGCAGCTCGATTTGGGTTTGGGTGAAATTCGGGTCATAACGCCCCTGGGTCGGTGAAATGCCCTGCACCTGTACGACCTGCATGCCATACGGCTCGATTTGCAGTGTTGCCGAAGCGCGATACAGCGGTGGCGTCAACAATGTCCAAACCAAGGTGATCGCCAGCACCGCCAGCAGAATGCCCAGCACCATCCAGCGCCGCTTGACCAGCAATCGCCAGTAGGCCAGCAGGTCAATTTCGTCCTCATCCTTGCCGCGCTCGAACTCGGTAATGAGGCTGCGCGAGGCCGGCATCTGTATCAGATCATGACGACTGCCATCATCCCGAACCCGGGCGGGTAACCGACCATCCCCGTCTGGAGGAATGGCTTGCGAGTGCTCGGAACTCATGTCGTTTCATCATCCTTCGATTTGGTATTGCCGTGGATCGTGATCCCATCCGACCCGCGTTGTTCCTGGCCGGCACTGACACCGCAAGGGCCAGCCGGCGATTCACGCAGTAATTTATTCATCCCGTCCTGCCACGAACCGCACCAGCACAGGTCGGGCAGTGCCCACAAGAACCTTTGCCAAGCCGACCAGGAGCTTGCGGCGAATCAAACATGAGAGCCCCCTCCGTTTGAACCGATCAGTATCGCCTCAAAACCGGTCGGTCTTGCGTAGTGATGTGGTAAACGATTGTTTCATGCATGCAAAAGAGCCCCCTCAAACACCACGGCGGCCTCAAAGCAAAAAGAACAGGGCAAGCAGCGGCGAGGACTTGATCAAGTCCTGCAACGAGCTGCGGGTGCCAGAGCGCTCCACCACGATGATGTCGTCACCGTACACGCGCGGATCTTCAGCAGCCCCTGAACTGATCTGCTTAAGGTCGAACACCGCCGCCATCCGCTTGCTGTCCACTTCACGAAAAATCACGACAGCGTCACTCTGTGCCAGCGGATCAAGCCCTCGCGCCATCGCCACCGCCTGCAGCAGGCTGGTCTTGCCGGTCAGCGGGTAGATGCCCGGCTGATTGAACGCGCCCTGCATGGTGACGCGCTGACTGGTGTACTCCTTCACGAAGACCGTCACCTGCGGCTCCTGCAAGTAGGTCTCGGCCAGCCGGGTGGCGATGTCGTACTCCAGTTCCGGGATCGTCTTGCCACCGGCCAGGACGCCTCCGATCAGCGGCAACGAAATCTGGCCATTGGAATTGACCCGTACGTCACGGCTCAGATCCGGCACGTTGAAAACCGTGATCTGCACCAGGTCCTGCGCCCCGATCCGGTACTCGGAATCGCCCTCGTAAGCGCCGATCGCATTGGTCGTATCCGGTGCCGGCAAAGCATCGGCCAACACCGAGCGGTCCACGCCAGAGCGGGTGGCACAGGCACCGAGCAGCACGAGAAACGCCAGCAGTGTGAACATCTTGAAGCGTTTCATGAGCGATCCTGCCACGCGGGGATTTTGTGTGCGAAGTCCCATTATCAGGCACCAAACAGACTTTTCAAGAACCCAGGCCGACGCGAGCGCACCGCACTGGCCCGGATCGGCGCCGGCACCTGGTCCGGCGCCAGGTCATCGATGATGGCTTGCGGCCGCATCACCACCAGCCGATCAGCTTCTTCAGCCCCCACCCGCAGTGCTGCGGCATCGCGTCCTTCCCCCAATAGTGGCGGGCGTCGACGCAGGTCATGCGCATCCGTGGCAAGCAGATGCACAAGCCCCTCATCAAGCATCCGCTCGGCCCAATAGCGGGGGCGCCGACCAAAACGTCCGGTGAGGCTGCCGGCCGTGACCTGCATCCAGACCCCGGCCTCCACAGCGCGTTCGAAAGCCTCGTAGTGGTCCTCAATCCAGCTCAGCCGTTCCGGATGAGTGATGACCGGCACCAAACCCGCCAAGGTCAACTCGAACAAGGACTGGTCAAACCGGGGCGGTGCGACATGGTGAGGGGGCTCCAGCAGCAGATACCGCGTTCCGGCCAGTGTCGGGATTCGCCCGGCCCGCACCCCCTCGACCAGCGCCGGCTGCAGATGCACATCCGCACCCTGCACCAGACGCAAGGGAATCCCGTGCCGGTCCAGTTCACCTTGCAGTGCGGAGATCGCGGTCCGGATGCCCGTCGCATCGTTCTCGTAAAGACCCGGATAGATGTGCGGAGTACAAGCCGCACAGCTCACTCCATCGTCAACCGACATCCGCGCCATGGCCAACGACATGTCCAGGTCGGTTGAACCATCATCAATTCCGGGCAGAAGGTGATAGTGCAGATCAATCACACGGCATTCCAAATGCATTGTCGGGCGCGCGCAGTGTAGCGGCTAATTCCGATGTCGTTGTTGCAACCATGTTGACAGCGCCGCCGCCTGTGCTCTGACAGAAGTACCCATGCCATCACAACCATGCACAATACGCGCATGATCCTGTTTGAACGCTCCCTCTCCACTGTACGTCCGCAACCTTCACCGACCGGCCAGAACGATGCAGCCCGGGTCATCCGGCTGGAACTCACCGGGCCACAATCATCTGGTGTCGTCGACACACTGCACTATTGCCTTGATGAGCGCAGCACCCTGGTGCGCGGATCGGACTGGTGGGTGTATGCCTCGACACCGGTCGGCCTCGATTGCTTTCCAGCGCTGACCCGACTTCTGACGCGTGGTCAGACGGACGGTCTGGACAGCATCCTCGAAGGCCTGGAAGAACTGCGCCCGGTTGCATACGTGGCCGGTTGCCAACGCCGCGGCACCCTGCATTTTGGCCGTTCCCTGGACGGCTTCACCTCACTCCTGTTCGGCCACGACAACCAGCGCCTGGTCATCAGCGATTCCCGCGTCGAAGTAGCACAGCGCATGGGCGAAATCCGCCTGAGTCAGCGCGACAAGCAACACTGCTGCCGCAACTTCATGCTCGAACCCGAAGGCTCCTTTTACGAAAACGTGAAACGCTGTTTCGCCGGTGTCTGCTATCACGTGTCGGCCCGGCACCTGGCACCGGATCAGCGTCGTTTCATGGCACCTGCCTCGCAGGTGCGCAAAGAGGCCGATCCTGTCCAGATCCTCACCGATGGCCTGCGCCAGCTTTTCAGCACCTACGGCAACCGCAAGATTGCCCTTCGCCTGAGCGGCGGCGCCGATTCGCGCGTGCTGCTGGTCGGCCTGATGGATGCGGTACGCCAAGGCATCCTGCATCGCGATCAAGTGCTGTGTACCGGCGTATCGTTTCCCGGCTTCCAGTGCGATGAAGGCGCGGTCATCCACCGCATCGTCGAGTTGAGCGGTTTTGAATCGACCATCATCCCAGCCACCGCCGAACTGGCCCGGCGCGCCCAGCAAAAGCGCATGAATCTGCCAACCCCGCCCTTCCCCACCAGCTTCATCGGCGCGCTGTGCATGGAGGAAATCCAGCGCCGCGAGGCCAGCCTGATGCTCACTGGCCATGGCGGTGATGAAGTCTTCACATTCAATCTGAGCGACATCCTCGGCCGCAGCCTGGCCCAGCGCCTGCGCAGTCATGACCTGATCCGCTGGCTGCGTCAGGCCCGTGGCTGGCGTGCCGAGGCCAAAGCCCTGCTCGCCTCGGCCCTCGGGCGCCACAGCCAACGCGGTCTGATTCAACAAATCAAGGCGAACCAGCTCCCCGCCGACAGCCTCGCTGCCTGGCGTCTAGCCTACCGCCTCACCCTGGCGCAAGCCTGCGGCTACGAAAACGCCGCTGCCGCAAGCCATGCCCACGGCCTGCTGCTGGATGTGCCCTTTTTCCGCGGCCCGTTCTTCCCGCAACTGGACCCTGCCCGCGGCATCCATCAACGCCGCTTCCCGTACAAAGCCAACGCCCACCGCTACCTTCAGGCATACGCCCCGGACATTGCCGCCGTACCCTGCGAAAAGCTCCTCTTCGGTGACGCCGTGGACGCCTTTTTCCCACCGCCCACCACCGCAGAACGTGATGCAGTTGACACTCATCCGGCGCACACCTACCATTTCGCGCGGGGCTATGCCAACTGGTCCACCCCTTTCCTTCAAACAGGGCGAAATTCACCATGAACGATACCGACGCCATCCAGGGCGCCATGGTTGCGCTTTCCACCACTACCGCGATTCCGCGTGAACGAAAGAAGTATCAGACGCCGATGTTGATGCAGTCGAACTTGAGCAAGGTGGTTGCGGGTGCAGGTGGGTCGCAATTCGACACCGATTTTAGTGCCGCCACAATGGTTGGTTGACACCCAAGCCAATCAATCTCGCGAGCCAAGGAACTTTTCACCATGTCAGTATCCCGCACCCTGATCCAATTATCCGCTCTTGGAGTCCTCACCCTGCTGGCCGATACCGCCACGGCACAACGAAGCGTGATGCCGGCCAATAACAGCACCTTCCCGGACATCCAGTGCGACGCCAGTCGCACCCGCTGCAGCCTGAACTACGACACACCATCACCCGTAAGACGTGCGGCCACACCCCAGGCCGCTGATCCGACTCCGGTTGCCGTGGCTCCTCCTTCTGGGCAACGCTACCTCTGGCAAGGCGCCGGCTATCCCGCCTGCCAAAGCTTCCTCGACATGGATCCGCAGCCAACTTTGGCCTCACCCTATCCGTATATTGCCGGCAATGATGTTCCGGTGCCACTGGGTTCTACCCATGTCTCACTGCTGGGCAGTTTCCAGAGCAACCTAGCCCGTGGCCCTTCCGGAAATGCCGCCAATATCGGCATGCTGCAGATCCGCCGCAGTGGTGGTGTTTGGCACAACGTCAGCCTTTCCTATGCCTATACGATCATCGGCCACAATCCTGCACAAAGTCTCTTTAATCGAGCTACCTACGATGGCCTGGTGAATCTGGCCGAACTGCCAGGTGGCACTGGCATTCCGGATATGGTTGATGTGCGACTCGCGGCGTTCCCACTGTATACCAATCCCTCCGCCTCCTCAGATGTACTCATCAACGCAGTATGCTGGGGTACCTTGCAGGTCACCTTCTGATTCCTGACTTCCAGTGTCCCTTGAACGCCAGAGCACTCCGCTCTGGCGTTTTCGTATCCGGCTCCGGGATTATCAATCAAGCCAATCCTGATCACGCCGATTCCGATAATTCACAGGCAACCCGATACCTGCACCATGATCGTCCAGGATAATCGCCTTGTCAGCACCCATTTTCCCGCCAGCCTGAGCGTCCAAGGCGCCGCACCGCTGCCACTGGCCGCCTTGCATCTGGGCGGCCAGGGCCGGCACGATTGGCACCAGCTTCAACACCTCGGGCCAATCCACTACAGCGCCGATGGTCTCGCCGATCCCCTCACCGATAGCGCCGGTCACACCTTCCGGCACGATTTCGGCGACAGCCTCGTGCAATGCACCAGCAACGCACCGGCCAGCAGCGTCATACTGCCGCACCACCTGCCCTGCGACCCCCGCCATATCCCCGCCGCGATGGGCTTTGCCTTCGCCCAGCAATGGGCACGCTTCGGCCTTGCCTGCATCCATGGCGCGCTGCTGGAAGTGGCCGGCACGGGTGTTCTCGTGCTGGGCCAGCGTGGCGCAGGGAAGTCCGTACTTGCCACCAGCGCATTGGTCGCCGGAGGTGGCATCGTCAGCGACGATTACCTGCTGGCCGGTGAGCTTGACGGCACTCTCATGGGCGAGCGCATCCGCAGCTTCCTGTCGCTGCGTGCCTCATGGGCAGCCAGAACCCTGTTCGACAATGCACCGGGCGCCTGGCGATCAGGACGCACGGGCAGCCGCAGCTTTCTCGGAATCGAGGACGACGATCCGCGCTTCCCCGAACACTGCCGCATCAACCGTGTCTGGATTCTCAGCCGCCCACGCGCCGGCCGCCGTGAAGATTCAATCCTGGAACCAGCCTCGCAAGCCGAGCTCTACACCGCCCTGGTCAGTGCGACCCAGCCGCTGCTTCTCGGTCCCGACTTTCCGCATGAGAGAAACCGTTTGACCCAACTCCTCAGTCGCCTGGCCGGGCTCGCACCGGCACGCCTGGAGACCGGTCAGGACATCGTGCTCGACCCACAGGCCACCTGGCAGCGCCTGCTTGCGTTGGCGAACTCACCACACTTCTGAGCCTCCGGCAAGAAGCCGGTCCCCGGCCTGATCAGTCCAGAAGGTCATGCACTACCACAGCTCACGGCTTAAGCCCTCTTCCCCCGGAGTGAGCAGGCTTTCGAGCAGCAAAGCCGCGAGCCTGCAAACACCCGCGCGCATGCAAGTGCGTGGCAAGGGTGTGGGTACGGAGGAAGCATTGCAATCCAAAACCTGCTGGAAAGTTTTGCTGTTGTGCTCGGCTCGTACCCTCATCCGGCGCTTCGCGCCACCTTCTCCCGGCGGGAGAAGGGAAGAGCTGGCATTGCCGTAAACCTTTGAATGTCCAAACCCTTGGTGCTGCAACCCGGATAGTCACATGCCAACTGCGTCCGCCAGTTGCGCAATGAATGCCGGAACATCCTGCCCCGCCGTCAAGTCATCCACCTCGAAGCGTTCGATCAACGCAGCCACGACCTGACTTTCATCCATGCGCTCCCGCAGACATGACAGGATGAAAGCGCCTGTTGCATTGAAGCTGATCAATGCCTCCTGGTTCAGATCCAGCAGCACACCAGTACCATCAGGGAGCAACGTGACCCCGTAGTGGCCTTCTTCGATGCGTCGCGCGAATTCCGGAATATCCATGTGCTTCAAACCTGCCCAAATCAGTCCAACCCGGTACACCCGGGAACATAGCAGCCCTTGCCTGCCCTGATGAGACAACAGGGAATCTGCGCTACCCTGTGCCGCCACCACTTCGCGGACTTTCGACCTTGAAGCTGTTGCGCCGCTGGCGCGCCATCCCCCCCCAGGAACGCCGCGCATTATGGCCATGCGCCTGGCGTCTCGTGCTCGTACGCAGCCTTCTGGCCGGCATCGGAACCGTCAGAACCCGGGCCCTGCTGGCCCGCCAAAGGGCCGGTGAAGCCCACATCACTTCACCCGAGCTCTGGCAACACCGCAGCCATGCCCTGCAACGCCTTTCCGGCCGCCTGCCCGACACCCGTTGTCTGGCTCGCAGCTTCACCCTGTGGTGGTGGATGCGCAGATCCGGTCTGGCACCGAATATGAAGGTCGGCATCCGCCAAGCACACCCCAAGACCGAAGGTCACGCCTGGGTAGAGTGCGACGGCCACGTTTTCGGTGAGACACAGGAAGGCACCGCAAACTACAGCCTGCTGCACTGGCAACACATGGATTGACCTGAATTAGCACCCGCTACGCACAAGTTGCCGTGCAAACGTGTGATGACACAACACCGGCAGTTAGCGAGTTCGCACCTCGGAAAGCACCGTCAGCATACGCTCGGCCAACGTGTCACGGGAGAATGCGGCAGCAGAGCTCCATGCCTGTTGCCGCAGCCCTTCTACGGATTGCGGCTGCGCAGCCAGACGCGCAATCTCTGCCGCCATTGCTGCCGGGTCTTCCGGCGGCACACACACACCGCTCCCGGTTGCCCGGACGATCCCGGTTGCCTCCCCCTCGGGAAGACTCATCAGGATCGGCACGCCCATCCCCATGGACTCGAAAATCTTGGAGGGAATGACGGTTGCGAACACCGGGTTGTCTCGTAATGGAACGATAGACACGTCGCACAGGCTCCACAGCGCCGGCATCGCCTCCTTGGGCTGGCGAGCAATCAAACGGACGTTGTGCAAGCCTCGCTCGGTCACGATCTGCTCCACACGACCGCGCTCGGCACCCGAACCGGCGAAGAAGAATGCGATGTCTTCACGGTGCAACAGTTGTTCCGCAGCTTCCAGCACTTTCGGCAGCGCGTGCGCCATGCCATGGGTGCCCATGTAACCCGCCACGAATTTCCCGGCCAGCCCGAACTCACGTTCCAGCTCAGCATCCCGTGAACGTGGCTCGTAGCGATCAAGATCCACACCATTGATCACCACATGGATCTTCTCACGCGGCACCCCACGGGACACGAGGTCTTCACGGAAACTCTCGGTCACCGAAACAATGGCATTGGCGCGCCGGTACAGGAACAGCTCGATCTTTTCGAGCAGACGGATTGCCAGACTCTTCTTCATCGCGCCCACGGCCATGATCGAGGCCGGCCACAGATCCCGCAGCTCGAACACGAAAGGTCGCCACTTGGCCACCGACAGCGCCCAGCCACCAATCGCGCAGAAAAACTGCGGCGAAGTCGCCACCACCACATCGGGCCGGCGCTCGAACAGACCCATCACGAAACCCATCAGCATGAAGCTCATGTAGTCGAGCGTGCGCTTGAGAAAGCCCTCGTTGGCGGTGATATAGGTCTTGACCCGCACCACGCGAATGCCATCAATCTGTTCAACTCGGCGCCAATGGTTGCGGTAGCCGGAGAACAGCTTGCCCTCGGGGAAATTCGGAGCACAGGTGACCACGGTCACCTCATGTCCGGCGCGTACCCAGCGGGTGGCATGCTCGTAAAGGCGGGTTGCCGGGGCATTGCCTTCGGGCGGAAAGTTGTCCGACAGGAAAAGAATCTTCATTGCGGCATCAGGTCCAGCTGAACTCCGTAGTCGTGTGGCCAGCGGCCATCGTGCACTCCAGCACCCGACATGGATGCTCTTCTCCAAAGCGGGGATACCAGGCATCCGGCACCCACACCGTATCTGCGCCACTGACCTGCCAGGCCACGTGAACGTCGCCACCTGCCACCCGGTTGCCGGCGCTGGAAGTGGTATCGAATCCCGGTGCGAACCGGAACCGGCCCACGGCCGTCCGGGGCTTTCCCGACAGCACATCCACCACCGCCAATCCATCGGCGCTCAACTCCCAGCGACGCGAGTGCACCACCTTGCCGGGCAGCCGCGCGTAGCCGTGGTGCGCCCCCTCCAGCACCAGCGTGCCACCGTCCTCGAAGCAGCGGACATTCATCGGCAACGCGCGACGTGCCACGCGGAAACTTCCCCAGACTTCAGATGAATCCTGACCGTCGACTTCAACGGTATTGTGCATGGCGGTCCCGCGCTGGCGCAGCCGCAGCGGCCCGGTCTCATAGGTTGAAGTGCCGCCGTTCACCAGCACGCGACGCCCATGCAGAGACAGCTCGAACGAGAGCGTGTCCGCGTGCGCATGCCCCGGCAGGTAGTCCGGCCCCACCCGTCCCACATCGGCGATCAATACCGCAGGCCCCTTTGACATGCGCACGTAGCCGGAAGCCTCCAGAACTTCCAGCGATGCCAGCGGCGTGCAGTCCGGCGATATGCCCAGCCCATCCGCGTAGGCTTCCAACGAAACCAGGGAAGGGGCGATTCCAAATGCCGCATCGTTGAACAGCGCGATATCTCCATCCGGGTGCGTCATCACACGCAGCCAGCGCAGCATCGAGCCTGCACCCGTGTGCAACGCCGCTACCAAGGCCGAAGACAGCACGCCCGGGTACACCCGATTCAGCTGCAACAAGTCCAACACGTCTTCCAGCAGGATCGAGTGGTACATCGGGCTGCGTTCAAAGTGACCGCCGTCTGGCAGAAACTGTTCCACCAGTTCGCGTTCCAGCAAGGCGGTGCCCTTGCGCAGCCAGGCCTCTGCCTCATCACCCTCGAAGAACGCTCCGGCAAACACCAACGCCTTGGCATTGGCCCAGAGGTGATTGCCCAGCAGGTGGATTTCCAGCCGCTGCCGCAGGTAGCGCGCCTGCACTGCCAGGCTGTGCACCGCCGTGGGCTCCAGCTTGTTGCCGCCCAGCACCCATTTGACCCAGTTCACGATCCGCAGCGACGACGGATACGGCTCCCAGCCATTACCCCGCCCCGGCGCGTTTTCGGCCACCCAGCGCCTGATCAGATCGCGGTGCCACCGGGTCCGCACGGGTGCCTCATCCGCTACCAGGTCGTCGAAGTAGTGCGCGTTGTACAGCCAGAGCTTGGGCCAGTCCGCTCGGTTCCAGTCGCCGGCGACCAGCAACTCCCGCTCGACACCCAGAAACCGCATCGCATTCGGCCCGGTCATCGATGCGGCGCGCGCGCAACGCACCCATGCAGCCGATGCGGTACGCCGCAACGGCGCCGGAGACACATCCGGACGCGGGCGTGACAACCGGAACCACACACGCCCATAGAACTGCACGGGCTTCAGCCAGCGCAGGGTATGCCAGAGCCGGAAGAGCTTCGAAGTCATCATGCGAGCGCTGGCTCAGTTCGCCGCGTCCGCCTCATCCAACTGTTCGATTCGCAATGCATTGGCCTTGAACTCCTCGCCCCCTGCTTCGACATGCACGCGAATGCGACCTGGCTCTTCCAAGCGAATGGGCGAAAAGATGAAATGGAAGCCAGCAAGCAGTTGGCGCCCGTCATTTGACGGGTTGTCGTCACCACAATTTCGGGTTGCCGCAAACGCCGCATGCAAGTCTGGCGCGGTCATGCCGCCTTCGGCAATGACAACTTCGTTGTGTGTGATCCGGATTTTCAGATCACCGAATGATCCTTCGACGGGCGTCACCACGTTCAGCGCCAGACATAACTTCGGCAAAGTCACAGGGAACGAGCGCACCAGCAGCGAGCCGGTATATGTCCCGACCAGGGTCACTTTGCCGCTGATCTCCTGGCGTATGTCATCGCAATAGATCGCATACGCATACGGCTTCATCGGGTTGACGCCTTCAAGCTTTCCTGCTGTTTCAGCGCAGCGTCCAGTGCGTTCATATCGATATCCAGCGCCTGCGCAAGCCGACGGCAGGTGTCGATGCTCAGGTTGTCGGCACCGCCCTCGATCCGGGCGATGTGAGGCTGGCTGGTCCCGATCAAGTCCGCCAACTTTTTCTGCGACATGCCCTTGTTCATGCGCAAGGTGCGCAAAGTAACGCCCTCGTCGGTGTGAAAAACTCCAGCCACCCACTGGCGCGCACGCGCGATGGCCGCTCGCCTGTCACCACTGGCTTCCCAGCGGGCGACCAGATCACCCACGGCACGGTGGCGCACAGGTACTTGCACCGGAGCGGCCAAAAACTCACCGATCCGATAGACCTTGCATTGCTCGCCTTGAGAGCGGGTCTCCAAGACAACACCTTCCCCCGCGTGCTCAAAGCTCCTGATAGGTGTTGATGATGCGCCGGTAGAGCGGATGGCTTGGGTCATAGTTGAAATCTCGTGGTGCGATCGCAAGCACATGGTAGTGCCGTGACTGCGGAATAAAGGCATAGATGATGCGGTAGCGGAGATCTTTGTCTTCCAGATCCCAGACCTTGAGTCGCCAAAGGTTGTCCCCCTTGTGCCAACGCTCCTGCCAGCGACTGACATTGAACTCGTCGACTCCGCGAGCACCGAACTCGTGTTGCGTCAATCGATCCAACAGGCCCTGGTTGCCCTCGCACTCCTCTAGCATCACCAGGATCCGGGCCGCAGCATCCGGCTCGCTGTCCCAAATTTGCTCAAGATCCTCTTCAGCATCCTGATGGATGAAAAGTCTATACACTATACCGCTCAAGGTATAAAAGTGACAAGAGAAGCCTGCCGCCCCAAAACTGAAAAATAATGTTCACGATCAATCGGTTGCATAACAAAAGCAAGCTCTACCTTCAGCTATCGAAGGCACTCAGAACAGCAGCCGCTCCAATTCGGCCACAATCCTCACCGCCGTTTTCCCATCCCACTTCTCGGGAATGCCACCCTTCTTCCACCCGCCGTCAAACAGTCTCTCCAATGCCGGTGCCAGCGACGCCGGATCGGTGCCAAGCAGCTCATTGGTACCGATGCTGATCGTTTCCGGCCGCTCTGTCGTAGTGCGCAGGGTCATGCAGGGTACGCCCATCACGGTGGTCTCTTCCGTGATGCCGCCAGAGTCGGTGATCACCGCCTTCGCGTGTTTCACCAGCCAGTTGAACTCCAGGTAGGGCTGCGGATCCACCAGCTTGATGTTCTCGGGGAAACCCGGCAACTCACGCAGCGTCTTGGCGGTGCGCGGATGCACCGGGAACACCACCGGCAGCCCGCGCGTACCCTCGCCTATCGCTGTCAGCAGCGCGGCAAACGGTCCGGTGGCGTCCACGTTCGAGGGCCGGTGCAGGGTCAGCACGAAGTAGCCGCCCGCCTCCAGGCCCAGTTCCTCCACGAACGCCGGCGGGCGCAGGCGGTCCATGTTGCCCAGCAGGGTGTCGATCATGGTGTTGCCGACGAAGAAGATGCGCTCCTCGCCTACACCAGCCGCGCGCAGGTTGGCGTTGGCGATCTCGCTGGTGGTGAAAAACCAGTTGGTGATCGCGTCGGTCACCATGCGGTTGATCTCTTCCGGCATGCCCCAGTCGCCGGAGCGGATGCCGGCCTCCACGTGCGCCACCGGCACGTGCAGCTTCTGCGCCGCGATCGCGCAGGCCATGGTCGAAGTCACATCACCCACCACCAGGCACAGCGCGCTACGCTCACCGAGCAGCAGCTTCTCGTAACCGATCATGATCCCCGCCGCCTGCTCGGCCTGTGTGCCGGAGCCGACCTCCAGATTCACATCGGGCTCGGGAATGCCCAGCTGCTCGAAGAAATCCCCCGACATGCGCGGGTCGTAGTGTTGGCCGGTGTGGACCAGTCGGTAGCGCAGCGGCCCGCTCTCGGCCTTGCGCGCCTCCAGCGCTTTGATGATCGGCGCGATCTTCATGAAGTTCGGACGTGCGCCCGCGATGATATCGATCAGCATGTAGTTCACTTCCCCTACGGATTCAAAGTGTGTCGATATGGCGTCGGACATTGCCGGCAACGGCGACCATCACCCGCTCCATGCGCTCCGGATCGCCGCCCTGCTCCACCACCCCGGCGCCGACGTCCGCCAGACGCTCCAGAATCATGGCGGCCAGTGAGCGCACCCGGCCGAGCACATAAGGTTTGCGATAGCCCGCCGCCGTGGCGAAGGCCGTCCAGTCATCCGCGCTTACCTGGTCGATGCCAGCAGCATCGCCGATGCGCATGGCAGGCGTGCGGTCCACCAGCGACTCGGGCAGATAGATGGTGGGCACCAGGTCGTACAGCGGTGCCAGCCTGCGTTGCCCGTCGCGGTCGCACAGCAGGGACAGGTTCTTGGCGTGCGCATCGGCATTGCCAATCAGCGCGTTGAACACCACCCAATCCAGCAAGCCCTGCACCGCAGCGGGGCCCAGAGCCAGCCTACGCACCAGGGCCGAACAGGCGGCCAGACCCGGCCCGCCACCTGCTTCGTACTTGAGCCCGTCCGGGTAGCCCAGCGCCTGGCAGAAATCCTCCTGATGCAGCCGCTGCAGCGTGCCGTCGGAGACACGAACGCGGTCATAGCGCTCGATCAGCAGCGCGGGCCGGTCCAGCACTTCAACCAATCGCGAGGACGCAGCATCCAAGCCAAGATCCCGTGCCAGCGCCAGGCCCAGTGCCTCGGCATCACGCAACCCGCGGAAACGACGGCTGTCCGGCTTCAGGATGTGGGTGCTGGGCTCGCCCCGGTGTGGCAGGCGCAGACGGCCATCATCCTCGGCCACCACCGCCAGCTTGTCCTGTGCGCCGGCCAGAGACAGCCGCATCGGCGTACCCGCCAGCGCCCAACTGCCTTCGCCGCCCTCGTCACCCTGCAGGAACAGGACCGCTTCCAGATCGGTCTCGTCCGCGTCGGCCGCCTCAGCCGGCGCCCCCGGCACGCGCAGGCTGACCGCACCCGCACACTCACCTCCAATGGCGGCCAGCAGGCTGAAGTCGTCGTGGGGAATACGCAACCGCTGCACGATGGCCTGGCGCACCGCGCCTTCGGGCAACAGATTGCAGAACCAGTTGCGTGCCACCGCGCCGACCCAGGGCGCTTCACGTACCAGCATCGTCACCGAAAGCGCGGGCGCTCCGGAGCCGACGTAAGCTTCGTGATAGGTGAAGGCCCAGTCCTCCGGGCTGCGCAGGGGCCCGGAAATCTCCAGCGTTCCCGCAGGCTGCCCGAACAGCTCCACTTCCAGCCGTTCGATCATGCGTCCCCCCCCGCCAGCAGCAGGCGCAAGCCCAGCACGGCAAGCACATCCATCACCTTGCCCAACTCGGTGCTGTCCTTACCGCGCTCCAGCTCGCTGATGAAGCGGGGGCCGGTGCCGGCCAGACCGGCCAGATCCGCCTGGGTCAGGCCGTGGACCTTGCGCGCTTGGCGCACGGCGGCGCCCAGAGTGCTGACATCGGTCAGTACCGTTAGTGAACCCGTACGGGAAAATTTGGAGAGCATCAGACAGATAGAGGTCAGTCATTCCCGCTCGGGATCATTTATCCAGACATGTACTTGTGTCAAGATATTTATCCCGACCGGGAATAAATGATACCCACCCACCACCGTACCAGGCCCTCATTTCAGCCCAAATCCCGCTGCACCTCAACACTCACCCGACTCACCTCGATCACTTCGTCCAGCGGGATCGGCGATGGCGAACCCGCTTTCACTGCCTCCACAAACGCCCTGGCGCACGCCGCCTGCCCCTTGTCCTGGCGCCAAAGGTTCATCTTCTTGAAGTCCTTCCATCCCCATCCCCTCAGCTTCCGAAAGTTGTCGAGCTGGAGCACGCGGCCGGCGCAGAACACTTCAAGGCGCTCCTTGGGAAAGCCCTTGTCGCCGTTGGCCAGATAATGCACGGTGCCGAACGATCCATCGGCGAACTGCAAAGTAATCGTGGCCTTGTCGTCGGCAATTTCCACCGCCGGATGCGCACCCATCGCCACCGCGTGATGCCCCACGATCGGCGCCCCGGCCAGATGCCGCAGCAGGTCGATGAAGTGGCAGCCCTCGCCCACGATGCGCCCGCCGCCCACGGCCTTGTCCTGGGTCCAATGGTCGGCTGGAATCGCACCGGCGTTGACGGTCATGACGAAGCTCTTGGGCTCGGCCACGGTGGCCAGCAGCTGTTTGATCTTCACCACCTGCGGGGCGAAGCGGCGGTTGAAGCCCACCATCAGCAGCGGTCTTTCGCTCCCTCTCCCGCCTGCGGGGGAGGGTTGGGGTGGGGGTCCGCTTTTTGCTGCGACCTCAATCTCCACCAGTTCCTCAAGTGTCAAACACAACGGCTTCTCGCAGAACACATGCTTGCCCGCGCGCAGCGCCGCCAATACCTGGCGCGCATGCGCATCGTGCCGGGTGGCCACCACTACGGTGTCGATGGCAGGATCTTCCAGCACCGCCGCCGCATCGGTCGAAGCCTGGGCAAAGCCATGCTTCTTCCCGTAGTGCACCGCACTCACACCGCCGCTGCTCACCACGGTGCGCAATGACGCACCGGCCGCCTTGAACGCCGGAATCAGCACCCGCCCTGCATAGTTGCCCGCGCCCAAAAACGCCACGGATGCAGAGCCCCTCTCCCCCCGGGAGAGGGGTTGGGGTGAGGATTCGCCACCCAACTGAACCGTCCTGCGCCCCAACCCCGCCGCATCATCTCGTGGGTACTGCAACACAATCCCGAGCGAAGGCTCGCCGCTGGACAGCAGCTCGTACGCTTCCACCGCCTGCTCCAGCCTGAAGCGATGCGAGACCAGCGGCGCCACGTCCAGTTGGCCCGAGGCCATCAGATCCAGCACGGCCTCGAAGTTGCGCTGCTCGGTCCAGCGCACGAAGCCCACCGGATAGTCGTTGCCGCCCTCCTCGTAGGAAGGGTCGTAGCGGCCCGGGCCGTAGCTGCAGCTGACCTGAAACGTCAGTTCTTTCTCGTAGAAATCGGCACGCGACAGCTCCAGCCCCACCACGCCCACCAGCACTATGCGGCCACGCTTGCGGCACATCTGCGCGGCCTGGCTGACCGGCTCGTTGCTCTTGGTGGAGGCGGTGATGATCACCGCGTCCACGCCGCGGCCGCGGGAGAAAGCCTGGGCTGCGGCCAGCACGTCTTCGCCCGCGCCGGGATTGACCACCTCGGCACCGAACTGGCGTGCCAGCGCCAGCCGCGCCGGATCGAAGTCGATGCCCAGCACCCGGCAGCCCTGCGCGCGCAGCATCTGCACGGTGACCAGGCCGATCAGGCCCAGACCCGTGACCACCACGCACTCGCCCATGGTCGGATTTACCAGTCGGATGCCCTGCAGGCCGATGGCCGCGAGCACGGTGAACGAGGCGGCCTCGTCCGACACGCCGTCCGGGATCTTGGCGCACAGGTTCTTCGGCACGCACACCACCTCGGCGTGCTTGCCGTTGCTGACCACGCGCTCGCCCACGGCGAAGCCTTCAACACCCCGGCCCAGCTCTGCCACCACGCCGACATTGCAGTAGCCCAGCGCCAGCGGCTGATCGAGCTTGCTCTGCACCGCTTCGATCGTGGTAGCCAGCCCATCGGTGCGTACCTTGTCCAGCACCATGCGCACCTTGTCCGGTTGCTGGCGCACCTTGTTCAACAGATTGGCCTTGCCGAAATCCACCAGCATGCGCTCGGTGCCGGCGGAGACCAGCGTGGTCGAGGTATGGATGAGCAGGCTGCCGGTAGATACCTGCGGAGTGGGGACATCAGCCAGCTGGGTGGTGCCGTCCTTGAGGCTTTGGAGGATCTGTTTCATCAAATGCTCAATCGAATTGTGCGACGCGGCTATCAGCAGCCCCAGTTCCGCTGGCAACTTTGGTGTAGGAACTCTGGCCAAGGCGATCCATCTCTACTGCCTTGAAGTGGCGCATCATGTAGACGTGCGACCGCAATCGAGACCATGCGTATCCAGTCCACCCTGCTCGCCAAAGGCCACGGAACAGGTAGTAGTACACAAAAACACCGAAGAACCTGAAGGGAACGCGGTCAAACCACTTCTTCACCCACATACGACGCTGCAGCGGGGTTCCCAATAGCGCGGGCGTTTGTGCAAATCCGGACTTCGCCACAATCCGAGCAGCCTCTGCCGACGAGTACTGATTCTGCTTGTGGTACCAGTGATGAAGGTTCGGGCTGTCGTGATGCTCCATTACTCCCGAAACCTTCAAGACCCGCCCCTCAACAATCGGATGCTCATTGACAGCAACATCGGTAAACCTGCACTGCCCGGTTTTCCACACTCGCAGAATGTTCTGCCGCACAGGCAACGCCTTGCCCATGAACCACAGCCTTCGATCCAGCGAGAAGCCATCCGCGCGCCCTTCTGCGACCGCTTCTTCAATTGAACTCTTCAGTTCCGCAGTCAACCGCTCATCTGGATCCAGCTTCATCGTCCATGGTGCAGTAATCGGCAGGCTCTTCAGTGCAAAGTTCCACTGGTCACCGAACCCACGGAATTTCCTCTGAACCACATGCACACCATTAGCCAAAGCGATATCCACCGTGTCGTCGGCGCTGTAACTGTCTACCAGGAACACCTCCTGTGCCCAACCTTTAAGGTTATCCAAAACCGCTGCCATATTATGGGCCTCATTCAGTGAGATCATAATTACAGCAATCGGAACAGGCCATTTTTCTTCTCGGACTGCCATTGCCACTACTTTCCTTCTTTCTTCAGAACAAAGTAGAGACATGATTGACGTCCGGTCAAGCGACCCACCCACTTAAATGGAAGTGAAAATACGGCCAGAGCTATCCGAAGCGTCGAACTCAGCGTCGATTGCTTTGTAGATGAGGCATGTCCAGTAGATTCCACATTCGCAACTTCCGGACGAAGGAAAGTACGAATTGCGGAGATCAAGTGTGCGGCAAACTCTCCACTCCATTCATTCGTACGGATCAATTCAAGGCTCGTTCCGTTTGGAACAAGGTATTCAACAGCCGAGCTCCCAATCATCGTGACATGATCGATCGGCTTGTACATTGACCAGTATCTTCCGCATAGCTTTGCAGTCAGTGCCTGAGCATTTGGCGTTATCACAAGAAGCCTTCCACCAGGGGCAAGTGCGTCCACAACACATTCAAGAAACTCACCAGGCTGATAGATATGCTCGATTACATGCGACAAAATTACAATGTCAAACTTTTCCTCAAACATCCCCTTTTTATAGTATCCGGAGACCACGTCCAAATCGAACAACTCAGTTGCCGCTTTGCTATGAGAGGCGCTCGGCTCCACCCCTCTTACTTTAAGCCCTGCACGCATCCCCGCAAGCAGGAACCCCCCCATCCCACAGCCTATATCGAGCAGTCGCCCCCCCGCCCTCACCTCAGGAAAAAACTTCCTAAGCAGCTTCTCCTTTCCATCTACATCCATGCGCACAAGTAAGTCCGATAAATCAGTGTTACCAGACTGATAGCCGGGATCATACGAAGGATTGAGATTCCAATACTCCAATTCACTGATGATTTTTTGAACAGAACAGCAAATCCCACATCTTCCCCATTTAAATGATAACCAAGGGCGTCGCCACTCGAGCAACGCACTTCCGCATACACGACAGGTGCCTCCCATACCGCTCATCACATACTCCCCACCTCGTGAACACAGGGCGGACGCGTCCCACCTTCACCAATCCATTGATAGGCAGCCTCCATACTCGCGGCGATCGCATCCCACGAAAAGTCCCGTTGCATCCAAAGGCGACCTTTCGCACCCATGTCGTGGAGTTGACTTCTGGGGAGCGACATGGCGATATCCAGGGTGGCACGCAGACTGTCCACGTCGTTGGGAATCCACCAGCCACATCCTTCAGTTTCCAGCCCCGACCATGGCGCACCGCGAGCCACTATGGCAGGGCATTCGTATGCAAGCGACTCGGCCACGGCCATACCGAAATTTTCCGAGTGTGTGGGCAGCACAAACAGGTCCGCATTGCGGTAGGCGGCTGCCTTGTCCTGTCCGTACAGAGGTCCTGGAAACACGACTCGACGTGCACCGATACGTTCGACCTGCGCCTGTAGCCCAGCGATGTAGTCGGCTTCCCCTGGGCCTACGATCTTCAGTTGCCAATCCTGATGGCGGTGTTCAAGTGGTGCCCAGGCATCCAGAAGCCGCTCAATGCCTTTCGTGGGGTGGATGCGAGACAGGAATAATAGAGTTCGCACGCCCTCACTCTGTATCCGAGTGGCGAGCATTGGGGGAAGGTCGATCCCATTTGGGATGATGGCCACGGGCGCAGTGAAACCGGCTCGACGGATGTCGGCGTATTCTTCCCCGCTGGTCGCGTGCAACAGATCAGCCCTCGAAAGCGCGCGCTTCTGCACCGGCCACAGCAGTTGCTTGCGCCGCTTGCTGAGCGAAAGCGCCCATTCGGACAAGGTGCCGCGAGGCGAAGTCACCAGTTTTGCCCGCTTTCCAGGCACCACCCAACCCGAAGCAACATTCACCATCGACCACAGGCTGTGGTTGTGCACGATATCTACCTGCCTCGCTGCCCCCGCCAATGCCCGGGCATGGCCAGGCGAAATAGCAAAACGACGCAGCACAGGCCACTGTGGGTGCACGGACAGCTCTACCCCTGGGATCTCCCGCCCGGCATGCAGGCACGACAACGTCACTTGGTGACCGCGCCCGGCAAGCGATTGACAAAGGCGCGGTACTGAGTAGGACGGGCCGGAGGCTTCGACGTTGATATGGGGCAAAACGTGAATCAGCTTCATGACGCAATGCTTCGGTATATCGAAGCATAGTGCTCAGCTACTCGCCGAGATGAGAATCGTTTCGCATTGTGGAAGCCCGCTGCCACCAATCTGTCCCGGAGCGCAGCATCTCGCATCAGCGCAATAACGCTTTGGCGAATACTTTGTACGTCAAACGGATCCACAAACAGAGCAGCATCTCCGGCAACTTCGGGCATTGGCGAAAGACTACTGGTAATGACAGGGCGGCCCACAGCATTTGCTTCTACAATTGGAAGACCAAAACCCTCATACAGAGAAGCGAACATCAGCAGGTCTGCCTGCTCATACTGACTCAACAACTCCCCTCGGCTCAAACCAACATGATTCTCAATCGTGACCCTGTGTTGGGCCAGAACAGCTTCCTGTTGTGCTGTCAGCTTGCCGACTATGACCAAGGTGCAGGGCAAGCCAGCGAGAGCTTCCGCTACACGCTCCAAATTCTTGTTCGGCTTGGTACCGATCTGCAAAATGCGCGGATGCGTGACGTTGAAGGCTTTGGGCAAAGGCCTGAACTCGTCGGATACTGGGTTGTGAATTACGACAACCTTCCCCGGGTCACAGCGAACAGCTGATAGAAGAGACTGCTTGGTCTTCACGGAAATGGTGACCACCAGCCGGCTACGCTTGATCGGAAGCCAGTACCAGAACAACCACAGTAGGAATCGTTTCAGTCCACGCGACCTGTCCAGTGCCACTAGGTCGTGGACCGTCAACAGGGTTCGCTGGCGGTTGAGGAAGTAGGTTAAGTAATGGGTGTCACCAGTGACGTGATTCACATCAGCTTGCACCTTGCGCGCAGCCCATGCGTCGCGCAAGCGTGGCAATAATCCTGAAGATGGCTCCCTGCATATCCAGACGTTTGCGTGAATATCGCCAGGAAGCGCCTCCCGCACGTCGTCGTATAGGCGTTCAATGCTGAACACATTGGACCGCGGCTGGCGCATGTAGTGGGTAACGTTCAAAGTCACTTCCGATGACTATTAGTCACTACGTCACAAACGGCCTTCTCGATGACGGCTGCTGCGCTAGGAATGTCGTGCTCTTGTGCGATCTCACGGCTGGCTTGCTGCATTCTGATCAATGTGCCCTTCTCCGTCAGCAGTCTGAGCATCGCCCGGGAAAGAGCGTCTATGTTGCCCGGCGGATAGATCAGTGCATTCACATTAGGCTGCGCTAACACCGTATCCCCAACACACCCGATACCTTCGGCCACGATTAACGCCAGGCCGGCAGCGGCAGCTTCCGTTGCAATTAGTCCGTATGGCTCCGATTCCGATGTAAAGGCAAAAGCATGCGCCTGCTGCAGCATCTGTGGCATAGCCGATTGATTCACAAAACCAGCAAATTGCACGCGCACATTTGAAGGAAGTTCGATCGCCATCTCCTTGACCGAATCAAGCAGCGGACCATCTCCCGCAAGTACTGCATTGATTTTCACATCAGACCCTTTTGCAACAGCATCAAGGGCTAGGATAAAATCCTGCGGGCGTTTGCGATGCATAAACTTTCCGGCCCAAATAAAATCGAACTCTCTGTCCGATTCCGGATCAGGCGCCTCTGCTGAGAACCGAGAAACATCGACAGAAAAAGGTTGTCGGAAGATCGTTTTTTCAGGGGCCCCATACCGCTTAACGTACTCAACGTTTGCCTCGCTAGTGCAGAGAAAGGCATCAACGTTCACGAAGAATTTCCTGACGATAAAATACTTCGCACATGCCTTCAGTCGATCTCGTGGGTTGTTGGCGTTTGAATCGCTTGTGTAAAGGACTCGAGTGCGATTCTTGGCTGCCCAGCGCACCGCCTCCCAGTTCATCCGGCTTGCATACCCGTACACTAAAAGAGCGTCAGGACTCAGGTTTTGCAGAGTTTCCTTGAGCCCTGGTGAGCTCTTTTGGATAAACGAAAGCCCTTGAAGGTCAATCCCGGGTTGAAGGATGCTATGCGGATAACCATCTAGAAGCGGGATATCCCAAGAGATGGTTCGACCAAAATTGACGTCGTGGTAGGCGTTGGCTCCCGTGTCGCTCAGGTAAACCACATGCACATCAATATTATCTCGTGCGACCAACTCTCTATAGAGTGGCGCATAGTACTGAATAGGGTGGCTGACAAGGATCACCAATCTATACTTCATGAGTCGCCAGCCCTACTGAGAAATTGTAGATGAAATCATTCCTTTCTCGACCATTGCTTCTGTTATCGCCATTGCGCGATTAACGTGGCCGTATGCCGGAACACAGCGAGTGTAGGCACGCTCCGTCATTCGCTCTCGAATAGATGGATTTGCCAAATAGTACTTAACTTTATCGCTCAACTCTTCTTTCGACGAAAAGACGTCGATCTCAGTTCCTACGTCAAATAGGTTACGAACCTCATCATTATCTATGTGCAACATGAAGCCCTTGCATGCCGGAATTTCAAACGTCCGCCTGGATACCAGATCCTGCCACTGGGAGTCCGTCTTTCCGAAATGGAGTGCAATATTTATCTTGGTCATCTGAATTGACTTGGCATAGCCAACGCCCGAGACCTCGCCAAGAAATGACTCTTTCGGTAGATCAAGCTCAGATTCCCACCTGTTGCCAATTATTATAAATCTCGCATCTCGATTATCTTCTATCAATCCCGACATCCATTCCTTCTTGTATTCCGAGAAATTCCCCGCATACAGAACATCGGAATCCCTGCTATCGTCATTTAGGTGGGAATAGATTGGAGAGTGAAGTCTATCCGTGTATCCGTGAGGCACCCATACGGTTTTTTCTCTTCCTATACGCTCTTGTAGCCATTCAACATGGAAAGATTTGGTTGTCGCAAATAAGTCATAGCCCGAAAGTGAGTCCAAGTGCAGTTGAGGGTGATTGAATGATACGTCTGGATAATAGACAGCAGCGTGGGATGAATGCAATTTCAGATCCCTAAGAAACCCATTTGTCACCCCTTGGCCTTTTACAAAGAACACGACGTCTGGCCGTAAAAATTTACATTCCTTGAGAACCGCCTCTCGATAGGACTTTTCCCACCCCATAGTGGCAACACGAGAAGCAATTCGCGAAATTATTGACTTTCGCGATCCTGATGAAAATTGACGAATATCTACTTCTTGCACGGCCCATCCGGCCCGTCGAAAGCCATCCGCCAATCCACTTTCGGTTGAGCCAAGGCGAAAGTTACCGGCAAATACCATGACCGGCTTTCGCATCATACCGTTATTCTCATTACTCATATTATATTTGGCCTCCTCGGGATCTGACTCTCTACTGGCCGTGTGCGGCGTAACCCCATTGCCTTGGTGGCCGCCCCCAGCATCCAGATAAAAACAACCGTAAAAATGATGGCTGTGTAGGCATACACCACATGGTTTTCATCAAAACGGAGTGTCCAGTACAGGGTGATGAAGCAGAGTGCCTGGTGCGAAAATCCAGAGTCGGTGCGTAATACCCATTTCTGCGCCCCCGCCAACATGACGCCGTAGATAATGCTGCCAAGGACCACACCCAACCACCAACCACCCAAGTACATCTCCGTAAAGAAGCCGGCGGCAGTGGCAGAAGTTATCTGAGACAAGGGGATGTGCCCCCCAAGAATGCGCGCGGTATGCATGGCCCCAGGTTGCAACACTGGTTTGCCCCGCCATAACGCTCGAGGGATCACGCTCGCAGGAATTGGACCAAATACCTCCATAGGTTCATGACCTTTATTATCGGCCAAAGTTGTCGTTGTGGCGTGTGCAATAGTTTGGTTGATTCTGGAACTGATGCTATTTATCGCATCCGTGGATTGTTCAGTGTCAACCTGGTCACTAAAACCCTCAATCAACTCTCCTCTTGATACATCCAACTGCCCTGCGCTTCCCCAAGTTGCCTCCCGCACGTATTGCACATATAACTGTGAAAAAGCCAGCAGAACGAATCCCATTATTATTGCCGCCACTCGAGCCACAACATTATTGAAACCCATCCAATACAGAACTGCGGCAGGGATGAAGGGAAACAACATCTCCTCTTTCATCCCGCTTCCAATAGCTAAAATGAACATCGGCAATGCCAGCAAACTAGCTGTCACTACTTGGCGCACCACCTGCTCCTTGACTCTTGCGATGAAGTAGATGGCGGCGACACCAAAGCCAAACAGCAAAGAAAGTATCTGACTAAATGGGCCAAAACTTATTCCAAACAATTTATCGGTGACATCAACCATCATCGCCGAAATATAAACCAGCCATGCCACCCTGACAGGTACTTGGCGAACATTTTCAAGGAACGAGAACTGCTCGACCCGACTCCCAACACTGAGTCGCCAGCTGCATGCCACCAGCAGCATGCCTGTCACCGTGATCAACTCCCCTTTCAATAGAAGGTCGATTACTGGATCAGATATTGGAATCGCCCAGTACCGGTACATGTTTTCAACACGAGTCCCATAAACCACCGCATCAACTGCAGCGTGCAGTCTGAAAGCCGTCCCGATCAATAGCAGCGCCGCACCAAAACTAACCACCCTTGCCCGCCCCCAACGCCCAAACCGCCAACAGGTCAGCAACGCCGCAGCTCCTCCCAGGTGCACCACGGCAAGGCTCAGGTGGTCGGCTATTCCTACTCTAGAAAAAAGAAATGCCAACAGCAGAAAGGATCCGTAGACAACTCCCGAAAGCAGCAGCGTCTCAATGAGGTGCCTAGCATTGAAGTGGATGGACTTAAAAGTCGGCCCCATCGACTTCTGCAAGGGGCTGCTTGACATTACACCTGCCATAGCAACCCCATAAATATTCTCACAGAACCCCTCACAGGAGTACCTACGTAGTGCACAATCCCTCACCCCTCAATTTGTCTCGCCCCGTATTGCACATGTGCTTTCCGCTTCCCATAAGCTGATTAGCCCTATCCCTCACATCCGAGGACTCCCTGAAAGCGAAGCAGACAGACGCTCTCCGGTCGAAGTAACACTCTTGCCGTTCTACCATCAACCATTTTTCGATCTGAGACGCTACAAGCCTTATTTGGAAGGGGTTCTGTGCTTGACGAGCAATCCTCATAGCTAAGAGATAGGGCTAACCAGATCCCATGAATCCAATTGATAGATTGGATTCAACAAGTACCGGAGTCATGGTCATGCCCATGTCCTCGCCATACCGTAAGTGCTTTCGTTGTCATGACCGCTATATTTGTGATGCGCTACAACATCGACTATACGCAACCGACGCTCTTTTCGACCCCACAATTCCACGTACCCAGCTATGACATACGCTGCTCTCGTCCCGTTTGAACGAGGCTAGCAAAAAACTTTTCAAGTTCAACGGAGAAATCATCCCAACGCCAAGCAGGCAACTGATTTGACGCCGTCGGAGCCGCTCGCTCCTTCCATAGCGTATCGAAAGCCGTCACCAGTTCATCGAGAGTCGCACATTCATGGAACCCGGTAGTGCTACCCCCAGCCAATTGCCTGCTCTCCGGATGTTCACGGGGGAAACACACCACCGGTCGACCCGCGACCAAAAGCTCTAGTAACTTGTGATGAAAAGACACATCACTAGTAAGATAACAATTCATTAACGATTGTTGCGTCATTCGTGCTAGTTCCTCCAGCGGTCGTTGCCCCATGTTCATCACAGTACACGGCAGCAGAATTTGATGCACAGCCTCATTGAATTGCCGGGAATCCGTACCCGCGTACACTAGTCGAAGGCGCTCCTGACCACATACCGGCAGTGCTTCTGCCCACTGCTTCAATGCTGAGAGGAGCACATGCAGCTTCGTAGTTGAGCGGATACTTCCAACCAGCAAAACATCGCGAAATCGATCACTCTGATCATTCGCTGGAACCTGGTAGAATGCCTCGGCAACACCACTATAGATGACTTTTTTAGGCTTCGACTTGCCCCAGGACTCGGCAGCTTGCAGATGCAGCCACGCATTTGAAGTCATGCCCGCTGCGTCCCGGAAACGCCATGCCACCGCGTGGCGCAAACCCTTCGGAATATATCCGTACCAATTGTCCTTGATGTCAGCCACCCAAGGGCAACCCACCCGCTGCGCCAGCCACTGCCCAAGTTGGAGATTGCTGGTGTTGCCGAATGTGGCCCAGGCCAGGTCGGGATCGAATGCCTCGGCTATCTTTTCGAGAATGGGCCATGCGTTGGCCACCCACTGACCGTGAACACCATCGCCACCCAATAGACGCCAAGCGGTCCTTATCCTTCGTATCAGCGGTGGCAGACTCTCCGCCCCTTGTGGGCGGGTAGACACGGCGTGTTCGCCTACCGACAGTACCAGCGGCTTGGTCCAGTTGTGGGTGACGATCACCGACGTGATTTCACTTGCATCTAGGCAATGTCCCGGCTGTACGGGGGATTCGCCGGTTAGCAGCACGACTTGGTGCCCTCGCGAGGCCATTGCTTTGGCAAAGTAGTACATGCGCATCGCGGACACGTGTGGCGTATCTGGGTGGACATGATTGATAAAAACCAGCTTCATGGCTGTTCCTGTTGCATACGCTCCCGGCTGGCGCGCAATGGCTCCAAAAAGTGCAGTTTCCATTGCTCGACCATGAACGGATGCCATAGCGTCCAGCCCAGGCCCAGTTCGCCTTGTTCCACCCGGCCCAGCGCTCGTTGCCACCAGCCGGCAATCCAATAGGGGCTGTCACGGAAAGCCGCGCTGTTGAAGATGTCACGGACCTGCGCCAACAACGCGGGTGACTGGAACCACAGATCCTGTGGCGGGCGGAAGCCCTGCTTGTTCCAGCGCGTGCGGATGCCCTCGGGCAGGATGCCGCGCATCGACTCGCGCAACAGGCGCTTGGTCTGAATTTCACCCATCAACAGGTGCGGCGGCAAGCTGGCCACGAACTCGGCGATACGATGGTCGCAGAACGGTAACCGTACTTCACGCGAATGTGCCATGGAGTTACGGTCACCGTAGCGCAGCAAAGTGGTTAAATATCGCCCAAAGGTATCCTGGGCCAACGCACTGGCCAATGGGTTGAACGAGGACAACCGCGGCAGAGCCGCATCATTAGCGACCTGATGGGCTAGGCCCGGTCGTAGCCCATACAACAGGCTCGTGCCGATGCCCAAGCGATTGGACAACACGTGCCGGACACGGAATGGCAGCCGGTCGCGTAATGCGCGTGCCGGAGGCACCAGTGCAAGCGGGTAGCGCTCGCGAATACGCGGCAACTCCCGTGCCAGCCGGCGGCTATCACCTTGCTCCCGCAAAGCTTCCACGTAGCGCGCGAAATACTGCTCGTAGCCGCCCAGAGTCTCGTCGGCACCCTGCCCATCCAGCAGCACCGTCACTCCGTGCTGGCTGGCCAGCCGGAACACGTTCCATTGCGCGTATTGGCTGGAACTGCCCACCGGCAGTTCGTTGTACCAGACGAACGTGGGCAACTCGGCGATGAACCCGTCCACGGTCGGCTCTACTACGTGGCTGTGCACACCGGTGGCATCGACCACCTGGGAGGCGTAGACCCATTCGTCGGCGGCGGTTCCGGGGAAGCGGCCGGTGAAGGTGTGGTAGTCGGCGTCCTGGCCCAGCAACTGACGAGCAATACAGACGATAGCGCTGGAGTCCAAGCCACCGGACAGGCACGAACCCACCGGCACGTCGCTGCGCATGCGCAGCCGCACCGCGTCCACCAGCAACTCGCGAAAATGGGTGAAGACCTCGCGCTCGTCCAACACCACACCGCCACTGCCCGGCTGCAAGGCCCAGTACTGCCAGATGCGGCGCTTTAGGGTGCGGACATCCACCTCCATCGCCTCGCCGGGCAACAGTTGCTGGACATCGTTGAAAACGGTCTGACGGTCACCGTCCAGCCCAGTGCTCGGCCTATAGGCAGCGCGCACCAGGCGCAGTTCGTCATAGTCCAGCGACAACCCCGGATGCTGCAGCAACGCCTTGTACTCTGAGGCGAAGGCAAAGAAGTCGCGGCCGACACCGAACAGGAACGGTTTTTCCCCGTAGCGGTCGCGGGCACAGAACAGCACGCCGCGTAGCCGGTCATAAAGCACAAAGGCGAACATGCCATTGAAGCGCTGCAGGCAGTCCGTACCCCAGCGCTTGTAGGCCTCTAACAATACCTCGGTATCTGTGTGGGAGCGGAATACTGCTCCTAATGCCACAAGTTCTGCCCGGACTTCCAGATAGTTGTAGATTTCGCCATTATACGTCAGCACGAAGTCACCGCTGGCGTCCCTCATTGGCTGTGCGCCTGCATCGGACAGGTCGAGAATGGAGAGGCGACGGTGACCCAAAAGAATATGCTTGTCCTGATCGAGCACCATCTCCCAAACACCATACCCATCTGGACCCCGATGGATCTCGGCATCCAGCATGGCACCGAGGACGCAGCTGTCAACGGGCGAACCAATGATCCCTGCAATTCCACACATTATTAAATAATCTCAAAAAAAATAGAGGTAGTTATTGCTTGATACTGTATGCTTGCAGTGACTCCACCATTAAATACATACACTCGCGCAACTTGTACTCTCAAAACCCTGCAGTTCAGCGTTCGCTCACATTGCCCTTAGTCACGACATGTACAAAAAACGCCAGAGCACCAAAAAATGTCGAAAGGGCATACCCAAACGCTCCATACATAGGAACCAGAAGCAGCAGGCTAACAAACAGGATTGTTAGAAACGGGCCATGCATCCAGAGCTGGCGCCACATCCTCCCGGCCCCAACCAGTTCCTGCATATAGACATTGGCCACAACCATCGGAATGGTGGACAGAACGATCAGACTGAACGCCATCCGCCCTCCAGAGAATTCTTGGCCATAGAGACCCAGGATCGTTCCCCCACCAGCAATCACTGCCAACCCAACAGTCGTGGCGATCGCGAAATTGAGCAATGCAAGACGCCGGCGCAACTGGTGCGACTGCTGCCCATCGCCGGTGGCATGCAGGCGGCTGAACCTTGGGATTGCCACAGCGCTGATCGCAGACAGGAATAACAAGACCGGGCCGCGCCATTGCAATGCCGCGTTCACCACCGCCACCCCTTCAAAACCTGAATCCTGTCGCGACAGGATGAACATCCCGAACCAGGTGACTCCCCCAACCACCAAACTCACCAACATTCCCGGTAGGGCGAAGGACGACACCAACGTACTAAAGGAAACACCCTCCCCCCTCTTCGGAACCGAGAGGTCCGACCGCTTGCGACGAATCACTCCGTTCAGAAGGGCGAACTTGAGAACGACGCCTCCGAGGGTAACCAGCAACACCCCAGTGAGTCCGAAGTGGCCGCCGGCAGGAACTATGCTGAACAGCACCAGCAATGCTGTGGCGGCGTTCACCTTGGCAATTGGCCCGAACAGCTCAAGCCCCTGCGCCACACCGTTCTGAATTCCGCTGACGATGGATGCGCCGACAAATACGGCACCTAGCAATACGGCCAGTTGATAGGAAGATGATTGCAGCAGGTATTCGGATATGTTTTCTGTAAAGGGAATTGTCAAGAGCAAGATCGCTCCTGCAACCATCCAGCCGAAGCGGCTTACCACAGAGATTACGGCTGCGACCTTGGCTTGCGCATCTTGCTTGTAGCGAGCAACAAAAACGGTTGCTGTCAGACCCATCTGCAGGCCCGCCGTCGAAGCGACCAAGCCGATCGTGCCAAACAGTAGCCCGTAGACACCATATTCGGTAATCCCGAGCGCGCGGGCAATCAATATGGTCTGAACCATCGCCGCGATGCGTTGAAACCCAGTCAAGCCGGTATACCAGGCCGCGTTGCGGCGGAACTCGGACTTGAGTTGTCCTCGGACCCACGAAGAGAGACGTCTCATACTCCGTAGTATTCCCGGTACCACTCCACGAACCGTGCTATACCTTCATCCACCCCTATCTGAGGTCGGTAATCAACCATGGTGCTGAGCGCCGACACATCCGCCTCGGTATCCGGCACATCCCCCGCCTGCAACGGCAGCATCTCCATCTGCGCCTTGCGACCCAGGCACTGTTCCAACACTTCGATGTATCGCAGCAACTCCACCGGCTGTTCGTTACCGATGTTGTAGATACGGTATGAGGCGACGCCGCTGGTGGCGGGATCGGGGCTCTCGCCGCGCCAGCCTTCATCCTTGGTCGAAACCCTGTCCAGGGTGCGGATCACACCTTCGACGATGTCATCCACGTAGGTGAAGCTGCGCTTGTGGTGGCCGTGGTTGAACACCTTGATCGGTTCACCAGCCAAAATCGCCTTGGTAAACAGAAACAGCGCCATGTCCGGCCGGCCCCAAGGGCCGTAGACGGTGAAGAAGCGCAACCCGGTGCAGGGGATGTCGTACAGATGGGCGTAACTGTGCGCCATCTGCTCGTTGGCCTTCTTGGTGGCGGCGTAGAGGGTAAGCGGGTGTTCGGTAGGCTGGTGTTCGGAGAACGGCATGCTGCGGTTGGCGCCATAAACCGAGCTGGTCGAAGCGAACACCAGATGTTCCACGCCGTGATGGCGACAGCCCTCCAGCACGTGCAAGAAGCCGGTGACGTTGCTGGAGACGTACACATGCGGATTTTGTGCGGCGTAACGCACACCGGCCTGGGCAGCAAGATGGATGACACGCTGTGGTTTGTGGTGGGCGAAGACTGTTTCGATAACCTCGCGATCAGCGAGATCGGCATGCACATGCGTATAGCCGGGTTGCCCCTGGATCCGCGCCAGCCGCGCCTTCTTCAGGCTGACATCGTAGTAATCGTTGAGATTGTCGAGACCGATCACCTCGTCGCCTCGTTCAAGCAGGCGCATGGCAACGTGGGAGCCGATGAAGCCGGCAGTGCCGGTGACCAGGATTTTCATGCGTTCACCATGCCTCAGCACTCCTTGCCTGTGGCATCTGCGGCCACTTGCTGCTTTTCCATCCCGCGAAAGTCCAGGCAACGCGACCCGAGCCGGCCACATGGCGCACATGCGCAGTACGCAGCCACGCCATTTGATTGACGTGGCGCACTGCCTCCAACAGGAACTGGCTGTGAGCATGGTTGCGTTGCGCCCCACTATGCAAGCGGCGGATATCGCTGCCCAGATGACGAGCTTCCCAAGGCTGGGCGGCCCGATCCTGCTCGGGCGTGCGCAGAACCACATCGTATTCCAGCCCTATGGCACCGCAAAGCTGCCAGAGGGTTTTGAGAGTGAGGTTGGCGCCACCACCCAGTACCTTGCTCATGCGGCTGGGCTGCCAACCAAGCTTTTCGCACAACTGGACGCGGGTCATGCCTGCCTCCTCAAGTGCGCGGGCAAGATCGATGGCAACCTCTTGGGCCTTGATATCGAAATGGAAGTCGGCATCGTTCCAGACCTCCTCGAACATGGCGGCGATTTCAGCCTTGGCTTGTGTCATGGGTCGGCTCTTGGGAGGTCGTTGGGGTTATCAAATTCAGTGGGCGCAAGCGCACTGAATTTCTCTGCATCGATGAGAGCGGCAGCTTGCGTTTCGAGAGCGGACTTTTCCGCCTTCAACCGCCTGTCTTTGCGCTTAGCCATTGCGTGGAAACCGCACCGAGCGACCACGCCCAATGCCGTAGTAGGCCAGGCCGGCGTTTTCCACCAGCGTCGGGTCGTACAGGTTGCGGCCATCGAAGATCACGGCGTGGCAAGCCGGGATTTGAGGCGGGCGAAGTCGGGGCTGCGGAACTGCTTCCACTCGGTGACGATGACGAGGGCGTCGGCACAGTCCAGGGCTTGCTGGTCGGTCTCGCAGAGTTGCAGGTCGGAGCGATCACCGAAGATGCGGCGGGTTTCCTCCATCGCTTCCGGGTCGTAGGCACGGACGCGGGTGCCGGCGTCCCACAGGTGCTGGAGCAGGCGGCGGCTGGAGGCTTCGCGCATGTCGTCGGTATTGGGCTTGAAGGCCAGGCCCCAGACGGCGATGGTCTTGCCGCGCAGGGCGTCGGCGTTGCCGTAATGGCGCAGCATCAGTTCGTACAGATGGTTCTTCTGCGCATCGTTGACGGCCTCGACCGCTTCCAGCAATTGCGGGCGCATGCCGCATTGCTGGGCGGTGCGGGTGAGCGCCTGCACGTCCTTGGGGAAGCAGGAGCCGCCGTAGCCGGCACCGGGATAGATGAAGTGCCAGCCGATGCGCGGGTCCGAGCCGATGCCCTGACGCACGTTTTCCACGTCGGCGCCGACACGTTCGGCGATGTTCGCGATCTCGTTCATGAAGCTGATTTTGGTCGCCAGCATGGCGTTGGCGGCGTACTTGGTCAGCTCGGCCGAGCGCACGTCCATGGGGACGATGCGGTCGTGGTTGCGATTGAAGGGAGCATAGAGCTGGCGCAAGGTCTTGATCGCCTGCTCGTCATCACTGCCGATGACGATGCGGTCCGGGCGCATGCAATCGTTGATGGCATCGCCTTCCTTCAGGAATTCCGGATTGGATACCACGCTGAAGGCGATGTCGGTGCCGCGTGCGGTCAGTTCCTCGGCGATCGCGGCGCGGACTTTGTCGGCGGTGCCAACCGGCACGGTGGACTTGTTGACAACGAGAACCGGCTTCTGCACATGCCTGCCAATGTTGCGCGCCACAGCAAGCACGTATTGCAGATCGGCACTGCCGTCTTCGTCGGGCGGCGTTCCCACGGCAATGAAGACAATGCCACCATCCTTGACCGCGTCGACAGCGGCAGTGGTGAAATGCAGGCGCTCATCGGCATGGTTGGCTTTGACCATGGACTCCAAGCCTGGCTCGTAGATGGGGATGACGCCTCTATTGAGCCCATCGACCTTGGCCTGATCAATATCCACGCACGTAACGACATGGCCAACATCGGCCAGACATGTTCCGGTGACGAGGCCAACGTAGCCCGTACCGAAAATAGTGACTTTCATTCAAACACTCCAGTACCGGTTCGGATCACAGGCGCCCATCCACCACGTCGATAGGCAACACATATTTCACGTCGTACACGATGGAGTCGGGCTTGCCGAATGCCCTAATACCTTCACCACCGAGAGCACGAAACTGGTCGTGCCCAACAGCAACGACGACGGCATCGTAGCTTTCGGGCTGTGGCTGAATCAGATTCATGCCATATTCTTGAAGGGCTTGCTCGGCACTGACCCATGGGTCGTGGATATCCACGCTGGTATTGTAGCCACGCAGAGCCTCGATAATATCCACCACTCGAGTATTGCGCAGATCCGGGCAGTTTTCCTTGAAGGCCAGCCCGAGCACAAGAATACGTGCCCCTACCGGGTTGATTCCCTTGCGCAGCATCAGCTTGATGGTCTGGTCGGCCACGTAGCCGCCCATGCCGTCGTTGGTGCGCCGACCAGCAAGGATCACGTCCGGATGGTGGCCAACTTCCTGCGCCTTGTGGGTGAGGTAGTACGGATCCACGCTGATGCAATGGCCACCGACAAGACCAGGACGGAATGGCAGGAAGTTCCACTTGGTACCAGCAGCCTCCAGCACCTCCAGGGTATCAATGCCGAGCTTGTTGAACAGGATGGCGAGATCATTGACCAGTGCGATATTCAGGTCACGCTGGGTGTTCTCGATGACCTTGGCGGCTTCAGCGACCTTGATGCTGCGGGCCTTGTGGGTACCTGCATTGATGATGCTGGCATACAAGGCATCGACAAAATCCGCCGCTTCCGGAGTGGAACCAGAAGTCACCTTGAGGATGTTGGTGACCCGGTGTTCCTTGTCACCCGGGTTGATACGTTCCGGACTGTAGCCAACAAAGAAATCCTTGTTGAAGGTCAAACCACTCGCCTGCTCCAAAATCGGTACGCATATCTCCTCGGTGCACCCGGGAAACACGGTGCTCTCGTAGATCACCGTATCACCGGGCCGGAGCACTTTGCCAAGGGACTCGCTGGCCTTACGCAGCGGAGTCAGATCCGGACGTCGAGCGTTGTCGATGGGCGTAGGCACGGTGACGATGTAAACGTTGCAGTCGGCAATGCCATCAGGTTCGCTGGAAAAGCTGAGGCGCGCGGCCTGGGCAAGCAATTCCGGCTCCACTTCCAGGGTGCTGTCATGGCCGGCGCGCAGCTCCTGGATTCGGGCGGTGTTGATATCGAATCCGATGGTGTCGTACTGCTTGCCGAACTCCACCGCCAGTGGCAGGCCGACATAGCCCAGCCCTACGATGGCAATGCGGGTGGTCTGGGGATCAGGAATGGTGAGCGTCATTGGGTTGGCAGTTTGAGGATGAAGTGAGGTATGGAAGGGCTGTTGGCGTGACCCGGTGACAGGTCGGGCGCCAGGCTGCAATCTGGCACGCTACCGCCCTGCGATTGCAAAGGGCATTTCCGCAAGCCCGCATTATCTGGTTGTAAACCGAGCACCTGCGCTACGTCAGCCGGCAGGCATTGCTCCGAGAGGTTGCAAAAATTCCAGCGGCACCGCCACGCGCTGCTCGGCACCCAGCAGGTGCAGAAGCACGATGGCACGTTGTTGACCATTGTCATGGGCATAAGCACCGCGCAAACCCGCCAACGGGCCGTCAACGATGCCCACCCCATCACCTGGTTGAAAACTCGGTGGCATGGGTTCGATTACGCCATCCGGGCCGGTGTCCTGCTTCAGACGGCCGATGATGTCGTCAGGCACCTGCGCCAGCTGATCGGCAAAACGAACCAGCCCAAGTACACCGCGAGTGGATCGAACCGGCGCAAGGTCCTGCGCCAGCGGGTCGGCTTGCAGGAACAGGTAACGCGGGAAAAGTGGCTCCACCCGGGCTTTTGACTCGCGCTTGCGTATTCCCGATGCCATCTGGCGGATGCGTGGCAGGAAACATGCGAACTGCTGGCGTGACAGGTGCTCCAGCGCCTGCGCTTCGGCACGGGCTTTTGTGTGCACGCAGAACCATCGCAAGCCCCCCTCCCCTCCACGCATTACATCTGCTCCGGTGAAGAGGTGTCCCGAGGGGCATCAAGCTCGCTTCGAAGAGCTTCGATCTCGGCGCGCAAGCGGTCGTATTCATGCACCTTGCGGGCGAGAAAGGCGCGCGTCATTCGGGCCTTGGCCTCGATGCCGCGTGGTGTCAGCAGGTAGGCGTAGCCGAGCTTTTCCGGGTTGCGGGCAAAGCTCCCGGCCTTGACCCAGCCTTTGTCGATCAATGCGCGAAGCACGTAGTTGATCTTCCCCAGCGACACGCCTGTCTCACGTGCCAATTCACGCTGGCTTGCCTGTGGATGATCGGCAAGCCGGCGCATGATGGCGATATCGAGTTCGTCGTTGGACATGCTCGCCGGACCAGGGTGTTCAATGATTGAACGGCCAGCGCAGGCTAGCGACCAGGTGCGGATTTGGCAAGCCATGCCTGTCGTCAGTGAGGTCATTACCGGATCAATCTGCCTGTGCACCGTTGCATCCTGATTGCATCTGCCCGCCCGCTGCCTGTACGTGCAATCAGGATTGCGCTTTATCCGTATCCGCCATTCGGCACTCAACCTGTGTCTTGCGCGGCCAGCGCAGATGGCTGAAGAACGCCACTGCCCGGTCCGTGCGCGAGGTCAACCAGTAATAGCCCAGGGACATCAGCACGAAAGCCAGCGCCAGCAGCAGTTGTGGCACATGCAGCAACAGGGCCACGGCCGCCAACAGGCCAGTAGCAAGACTGAATCCAACCAGGGTGAAAACGGTAGCGGAAACACTGAAGCCGCCCTGGCGCATCAAATGGTGGATATGTCCACGGTCGGCGGCTGCGGGCGAACGCCCCGACCGGATCCGGCGCACCATCAACACCAGGCAATCCATGATCGGAATCGGGATGAGCCAGAGCGCCAGGATCGGCCCGACCGGGTGGCCGGGATTTTGAGTCAAACGGAAGGCGAAGCAGGCGATGGTGAGTCCGAGCAGTGCACTGCCGGCATTGCCCATGAAGATCCGTGCCTGCGCACGCCCAGGCAGGCGCATGTTGAAGAGCAGAAAGCCCGCCACGGCACCCATGATGAACCCGATCCGCAAGAACACGGTGTCGTTGCCGGAATAGAGCGCTGCTGCTCCCATCATGGCGAGCGCCGCCAGCACCAAGGAACCGGCCAAACCGTCCTCGCCATCGATCATGTTGACCGCGTTGATGATGCCCACCGTGGCGAACACCGTGAACGGCACCGAGAGCACACCCAGATCGAATGATCCGAACCCGAACACGTTGCCGACCTGTTCGATTCGGATTCCGCCCACATAGATCATGATGAGCGCAGCAATGATCTGGGCCACGATGCGCTGATGCCAGGGGATGTCGTACCGGTCATCAACCGCGCCTACCACGGTGATCAGGATCGCGGCCAATCCAAACCCGATCGAAGCCCGGCCAGGATCGCCAGGCAGCAGCACGAACGTCAGCGCACAGGCCAGCAACATGGCCAGACCGCCGATTACCGGAGTTGACTGTGCGTGTGCTTTACGACCAGCGGGATGATCCACCAGACCCAATCGCCCGGCATGCGGCAACAGCAGCACAATGAAAATCACTGCCAGCACAAACGTGCCCGCGCCGCCGATTGCTGTTTGCAACATCGGTGACATTTGACGCCCCCTGTTTCTGAATAGCTTCCAGGTTGGGTCAGAGCCGGCAATGCCTGTTCTGACGCCACCCAGCTCCATCTAAGCCAACTTCAGCCATGCCTTCAGGGTTAATTCGATCCCTTCCAGCGGGGCGGACTTTATCACAAGCTCGTGTGAAATCGAGAGAAACAGTGACTCGGCTCAAACTTTTACAAAGTTGCAACTGATTAGACCCAATACACCAGCTGCATGAAGCTGCTCTCCGCCAGGCGTGAGCAGGCATTTGAACGGTGCTCCTCGAACGCCAATCAGCATGCAGCCACCTGGCTTGCATGACAGGATTCGCCCTGCCCCGCGTTGGGCGTTGCTTTGCCCAGCTTGTTGCGCTTGCGGCAGGACTTGCCCGCGATGAGGTTTTCCCTGCAACCCCGCCGCCTGATCGCTGGCAAGTCAGATCCCAGCAAAGCCCACCCCAAGGGCTTGCTCCGCTGATCTTGGTGCATTGGCAGGCCTCCCAAGGAACGCCTGAACAAGCCGCCGGGATGACGTTGAAAGACTTGACCTGAGGCTTCCCAAGTGCAACTCCTCGCTGTCTGGCGGGGTCGCTCATCGCCGGAACAAAGGCCCACAGCGATTGGACACAGCAGCCTCGCCACCAAGGCTTGACCTTTTCTGGCCGAACCGATCTAATAGCCTGCTTCCCGCCACCGCGCGGGCCGGCAGCCACCACGGTTGTTCCGGCAGCAAGGCCAAGTAGCTCAGTTGGTAGAGCAGGGGATTGAAAATCCCCGTGTCGGCGGTTCGATTCCGTCCTTGGCCACCATCCCCAAAGCCTTACCCCGTAACGCTTTCAGCGATTCGCATGACATGTCGGATCGCCTCTCCGTTTTCGCGAATCCCGCACTTGGTGCACCGTTTGGTGCCCATTTGTACCACGCTATAACGGCAGTCAAGGCGAAGTTCCCTGTTGCCGTCGCATCTGCACATGTGCACTCCGTGAGTCCTCAGTGAGTACGCACGGCGGCGTCACTGCGCATCTGTGTGGCGTCCGACTCTCGCTCGGTACTGCCGTGGCATTACACCGTCATTGCCGTGGCATCGTCCAGGCGGATCAGACCGCACAGCAGGCGGAAGCCCCTTCGTAGCCCCTCAAAAGCGTTGAGCGAACGTTGAGAGGATGCACCAGCGACCCGCACCCCAGAAAAAGCCCGGCGCAGTGGCCGGGCATCGGGTGGCGTACCTGGGTGCCGGCAAGCCTCTGCGATCAGGCAGCGCCCAGGAAGCCCTGAAGCGCCGCACGGGCTCGTTCCGCATCGGACGCGGTGCCGATACTGTCCAGCGTGGTCATGGCGCTTTGCACAGTCAGCACGCTGGCATTGCCGCCCATCGCCGGCCTGTCTTCCAGCTCGCGTACTTCGTCGCGGGTCAGCGCCCGACAAGAGCGGGCGCAACATCGCCGCGTCGGTTCGCGCCCGACTGCTCAACAAGGCCCGCGCCGAAAAGCTCGACTTCAACCTACTGCTCACCCGCTACGCACTGGAGCGGATGCACTGCGGCAGTTACCCTCGGAAGGGGCTATGTTGAGCGGGTTGAAATCTCAGAAGTTCGACCTGGTGCAAGATCTGCTCACCGGCAGGATGCCGGTGAAAACCGAAGAACCCGAACCCATGGAAACCGTCGCATGAGCACCGTCGCCATCCCCGCTTGGAATCCGCATGGCTTACTGCCACCCATCGACGTGCTGAACCCGACCAGTGTCGAGCGTTCGCCGTACCGCGTGGTGCTGACGGATGTGGTGGTGCGCTTCGCCACCTTGCCGCAGCGCCGGCAAGTCCTGCGCGGCTGGCTGGTCTATCGCGCAACCTTGCACGGCATGGGCCTGACCGATGGCTTCCAATGGCTCGACGGAAGTTTTCTGGAGCAGGTGGAAATGCTGGAAAACCGCCCACCGCAGGACATGGATGTGGTCACATTCCTGAATCCACCTGCCGGTTTTACGCCAACACAACAGCAAATTGCCGCGCTGGACAATCAAGCGGCCAAGCGGGCTTTCCAAGTGGACAGCTACTTCGTTGACCTGAACCTGCCTGCCAATGAGCTGGTCGAACGCAGTGCCTACTGGTACAGCATGTGGTCGCACCGCCGCAATCAGGCCTGGAAAGGGTATCTTGAAGTCGACTTGAACCCGGCACACGACCAGCAGGCCACCGAGTATTTGAATCAGCAAGACGCTTTGGGGGCGCAGCCATGAACACAGACCAACGCAACTTCCTGCTGGCCGAGCGCGAAACCGTTAAGCGGATGCTGCCAAAAACGCCCACCACAGCGCTCCTGACCCGGATGAGCGATGAAGCGCGGCTACGTAACATCGAAGCCGAACTGGCGGCTTTGCCTGCGGACGGGCGCAGTCCTGCCCGTGCCCGCCTGACCTTCAACGGCCTGCCGGTGATCGACAGTCACGGCATCTTTGCCGACTTCGGCATGAAGGCCGTGAGCAGTTTCACCGACACGGTGGCGACCGTGGCTGCATCCTTGTCCGCACCTTTGGCGGCGATGGGCCCGATCCCCAACCGTGACCAGAACCAGTTGTTGATCACCAACACCGCTATCGGTTCGTTTGGTTTCGACCTGGAGGAATACCGCGCGCAGGAACTGCTGGATGATGAAAGCGCCGTCGCCGTCGCGCTGGATCGCACCCAGAGCCTGTTACAAGCCACGCTGGGACAGGATGACGAACTGGCCGACATCGCCTCGGAAACCGACCCTCGCGCGTTGGAGAAGGTACGTGGTTTCCTGCGCGTGCTGGCCGACAACGAAGCCATCTGCACCCTGCAATACGGCGACAAGGCCATGCGCTTCTCTGACCCTGGACAGGTGCGGCGCAGTCTGGAGCGTCTGGCCGCCGACAACCTGCACGAAAGTCTGGAAACGCTAGAGGGCGAATTCGTCGGCGTGTTGCCGGTGGCGCGCAGCTTCGAGTTCAAGCTGTCAGGCAGCAACGAAATCGTGCGCGGCAAAATTTCGCCCCAAGTGGGCAACGTTGAAATACTCAACGACCACCTGCACCAGCGTGTGCGCGTTGAGGCTATGCGAACGCAGATTGGCAATGGTCGCCCGCGCTTCCTCCTGACACAGATTCCACACTGGGCCGCAGATGCTGTGCCGGCGAGCAGTTGAGGGCGAATGACGCAAGAGCGCAGGCGCTGTCAGACAAGCAGTGACGCCAGGTTGACGGCAACGCATTCAGGTCTGAAGTCGGCTGGAAAGCCAAGCTGACCTACTGTCTGGATGCACCGCACGCAGTCATCCTGCCGCCGCTTGCCGCTATCATCCCGCGACCACATCCGTACGCGGGGGAATGGAACGATGAAGCGGCAAACCGCCTTTCCTTTGATTGTCATGGGCTTGTGCCTGGTGCTGTTGCTGGCAGCCTGCAGCAACGGCCCGCGCAAGCGCGTGTTCGCGCCCAATGCCAGCGTGCAGGAACTGGTGCTGCAGGCCGACGGCAGCTGGCTGATCCAGTTGCGCATCCAGAGTTTCAGCAATGTGCCGCACACCGTCTCGAACGTGTCGGCGCAGCTGCTGGTGGACGGCATTGAGGCCGGCGGCATGCAGCTGGTGCCGCCGGTGGCGATCGGCCCGTTCAATGCCGAGGTGGAAGAGTTGCAACTGCAACCCTCCAGCGAAGCCGCAGCGCGCGTCAGGGCCGCGCTCGATGACGGCCGCAGCGTGCGTTACGAGCTGCGCGGCACGCTGGAAAGCAGCGAGCCGGACAAGCGCCGCGACGATTTCACCTTTGAAGGCCAGCTGTGGCCGGTGCCGGGCCTGTCAGGCGTGATGCGCTGACCTTTCAACCGATCCGAGGAACCCGATGAACGCCTATTCCGCCCCGCTGCGCGACCTGCGCTTCGCGCTGCACGATGTGCTCGAACTGCCCGCCCTCTACGCCCGCCTGCCCGGCAGCCAGGACGTCACCGCCGAACTGGTCGACGCGGTGCTGGAAGAAGGCGCGCGCTTCGTCGAGGAAGTGCTGGCGCCGCTGCACCAGAGCGCCGATGCCGAAGGCTGCCATTTCGATCCGGCCGACGGCAGCGTGCGCACCCCGCAAGGCTTCAAAGCCGCCTACGAGCAGTGGGTCGAAAACGGCTGGGGCGGGCTCACCGCACCGGAAGCCTGGGGCGGACAGAATCTTCCAGAAACCATCGGTTCGGCGATCAAGGAAATGGTCGACGCGGCCAATCTTTCCTGGGGCAACTACCCGCTGCTTTCGCACGGCGCCACCGAGGCGCTCAAGCACCACGGCGAGGAATGGCAGCGCGAAGCCTTCTTGCGCCCGATTGTCGAAGGCCGCTACACCGGCACCATGTGCCTGACCGAACCGCACGCAGGTTCGGATCTGGGCATGCTGAAAACCCGTGCCGAACCGCAGGCCGACGGCAGCCACGCGGTCACCGGCACCAAGATCTTCATCACCGGCGGCGAGCACGATCTGACCGACAACATCATCCATCTGGTGCTGGCGCGTCTGCCCGATGCACCGGCCGGCACCAAGGGCATTTCGCTGTTCATCGTGCCCAAGTTCAAGGTCGGCCGCGACGGCGTACAGGGCGAACGCAACGCGGTGCGCTGCGGCAGCATCGAGCACAAGATGGGCATCCACGGCTCGGCTACCTGCGTGATGAACTTCGATGGCGCGCAAGGCTGGCTGATCGGTGAACCCAACCGTGGCCTGGCGGCCATGTTCACGATGATGAATTCGGCCCGCCTCGGCGTCGGCCTGCAGGGCCTGGGCCTGATGGACCGCGCCTACCAGAACGCCCTGGCGTACGCGAAAGACCGCCTGCAGATGCGCTCACCCACCGGCCCCAAGGCGCAGGACAAGCCGGCCGATCCGATCATCGTGCATCCGGACGTGCGGCGCATGCTGCTGACCTGCAAGGCGCTGTCCGAAGGTTCACGCGCACTGGCGCTGCACGGTGCCAGCCTGCTGGACGTGATCGAGCGCAGCGACGATGCCGCCACCCGCCAGCACGCCGATGAACTGCTCTCCTTCCTGACCCCGATCATCAAGGCCTGCCTGACCGAGTGGGCGGTGGAAGCCACCAGCCACGCGCTGCAATGCTTCGGCGGCCACGGCTATATCCGCGAATGGGGCATGGAACAGATCGTGCGCGATACCCGCATCACCACGATCTACGAGGGCACCACCGGCATCCAGGCACTCGACCTGCTCGGCCGCAAGACGCTCCAGACCCAAGGCGTCGGGCTCAAGCATTTCCTGACGATGATCGTGGAGTTCTGCACCGCGCATACGCAGAACCCGGCGATGACCGAATTCATCGCACCGCTGGCCAAATCGGCGCAGGACTGGCAGCAGCTGACGCTGGAAATCGGCAAGCGTGCCGGCCAGAACCCGGAGGAAATCGGCGCCGCCTCGGTCGATTACCTGTTCTATTCCGGCTACGTGGTGCTGGCCTACTGGTGGGCGCGCAGCGTCGCCGCCGCCGATGCTGGCAACCAGCCCGAAGCCTTCAAGCGCGCCAAACGCGACACCGCACGCTTCTACTTCCAGCGCATCCTGCCACGCACCCACTCGCACGCCGCCGCGATCCTCAGTGGTGCCGACAACTTGATGGCGATGGCGGTTGAGGATTTCTGAAAGACACTGCCTTGCCAGACCTTTGAAAACCCGGCCATGCGCCGGGTTTTTCTATTGTTGCCACCATCCATGGCGGCAACCCCAAGAGGTCCGTCGCTAACACGACACCAGAAACCTGCTCCATACAGTTTTTTGGCGCGAAGCGGCGCATAGTGATGGGGTCCCCATCACTGCCGAACCACCATGCGCCCGTCCGACGCCGATGCTTCCGACTACCTGGTCCGTGCCGCCACCGCCGCCGACGATGACGCCATCCTGGCGCTGTGCGCGCGGTTCGCGCAGGCACCGTTGCCGCGCTTCCGCCAGCGCAACAGTTATCTGGCGCATTTGCGGCGCGATATCGCGACGGATCTGGAAGAGCTTCCCGCCGGCACCGTGGTGCTGGTGGCCGAAGACGGCGGCGGCCATTGCGTCGGCTTTGCGCGGCTGCGGCTGGTGACCGATTCGGTCGATGGCACGCGCAATGCGCATCTGGCCGATCTGGCCGTGGCCGCCAACCACGAAGGCAAGGGCGCGGCACATGCGCTGCTGGAAGCGGCGGAGGACTTCGCCCGCGAACAGCATTGCGCGCATCTGCAACTGTTCGCCTTCCCGGAGCACGAGCAGGCGCTGCGGCTGTACCGGCGCGCCGGCTTTGAAACCGACATGCTGCGCCTGATCAAGCCGCTGCGCTGACCTGCGCGACGAGCCGCTGATGCCAACAGGTTGCGCCTGGCCGGGCCGCCGGGCCAAGGCTTGGTGTGGGTTGAACCACCCTTGCCACGGCATCTGGCAAAAAAATCGCCAGAAATCGATCATTTCGTAACCAGCCTGGTTTATGCTCGGGCATCAAATGGCCACTTTGAGCATCTCCAGTCCAACACCCGGCCCCAGCGCCGGAAACGTGCGCCGGTTCCCTTCCGGCAACGAACGTCATTTGCCGCGCGTGCTGTCACTGGACGCCCACGGCCGCATCCTGGACTGGATCTCCTGGCGCGAAGCCGCGCATCTGTATGCCCGCGATGCAGTCGCCTGGACCCTGGGCGACCCGTGCCTGACGCTGCGCGGCGGCATCAACCGGATTTCCGGTCAGCAGAGCCTGATGGACCTGCACCCTATCGTCGCCTCGCGCGGACGCGCCCGGGCCTGCGCGATCTCGCCGGCACCGGCGCTGACCAACATCGCGCTGTTCGCCCGCGATGCGCAGTTGTGCCTGTACTGCGGCCGCCAGCTCACCCGCTACCAGCTCACCCGCGACCACGTGGTGCCACGCTCGCAAGGCGGCAAGGACATCTGGGAAAACGTCGTCAGCGCCTGCCTGCCCTGCAATACCCGCAAGGGCGGCCGCACCCCGACCCAGGCCCATATGCCGTTGCTGGCGGTGCCGTATCGCCCGAGTTGGGTGGAGCATCTGATCCTGTCCAACCGCAACATCCTGGCCGACCAGATGGAATTCCTGCGCAGCCACCTGCCGAAGAAGAATCCACGCGGCGCGCTGCCGGGTCACTGAATCGTCGTTGCCCCGCCGCCACCTGCAACGCCACATCAAACAGGCCCGCCGACCCGGATGCGCCCCGCCGCCGACGCCATCCGCTCGCGGCGGGTAGGCACGGAAACCTCATCGCAGCACCTTGCTGATTGACGCAAACCCGCGTATCACCAACAATTTGCGTTCGCCAAGCCAGCGCGGGCCCGATCTGCGGTCCTCGTCCCGGCCACGACACAACATCTAACAAGACGTCCCCCGCTCGATCAGGCCGCATCACCGGCCGGCACGGCGCAGGGACCGCAGGGGGAAATGCGTGAGCAATCGAACGACGGTGTTCTTCACCGGCATGGATTCGTCCGACGCCGAGCAACTGGGCAAATTGTTCCAAGATGTCAGCCGGCGCGCCGGCAACCGCTGGCTGCTGGCCTCCGATGCCGATAGCGCCGACGTGCTGGTGATCGATGTCGACACGCTGTACGGCCACATGACCTGGCTGCGCTCGCACAACACCGGCCAGACCGTGGTCGCACTGACCACCGGCGAAAAGGCCGATACCGACCACGTGCTGCAGCGCCCGGTATCGCCGGATGCGATGACGCGCCTGCTGCAGAAATTGTCTGGCGGTGCGCCTGCACCTGCCGCAACTGCGTCCGCAGCACCCGCCAGGCCCGCGACGCCGCCGGCACCCGCATCCTCGCCAGCTCCTTCCGCGGCGGCACCTGCCCGTTCCACAGCTGCGGCCTCTGCCGCACCTGCCCCGGTAGCGACGGCGGCGGCGACGGCTTCAGCAGCGGCAGCGCCCGCTTCGCCATCAGCACCAGCCCGGCCGGAAACACCCGTTCCTCCGGCAGCACCGGCAGCACCGGCAGCACCGGCAGCACGCAAGCTGATCGATGTGCTGCTCGCTGGCGAGGCCGACGATGGCCCGCGCCGGCTGGAGCTGCCCGGCGTACCGCCGCTGCTGTTCGATGTTTCGCAGAAGATTTTCCTGGCCGGCAGTTCGATCAAGGGTTTGCTGCCGCACACCCAGATCAACCTGCCGCCGAATGCGCTCAAGCCGGTGCCGGCCGCCGAATTCGACGCGCAGCGCGCCAGCCTCGGCCATCAGCCGCTGGCCCGTCTGTTGTGGCTGGCGGCGCTGGGTGGTGGCGACGGCAATATCCCCGGGGGTGCGCCGGAGGCACGCTACAAGCTCGGCAAGTGGCCGCAGATTGAACGCGAATTCCCCAAGCATTTCCGCATCGCCACGACGATGATGAAAGGCTTCCAGACCCCGGCCGAGATTGCCGAGCAAAGCGGTGCGGAGCTTGCCGAAGTCAATGACTTCATCACCGCCAGTCTGGTCTCCGGCCATGCCGAGATCGAGGGCGCCGCCGGTACCGCCGAAGCACCGGCGGCGGCACAGAAAGGTCTGCTGGAACGGCTGCGCGGCGCGCGCTGATACGCATCGGAGCTGCCTGCCTGCACGCGGACGGCGCTCAACAGCGAAAAGGGCCGCGCCCGGCTTTCGACAGCGGTTTGAGCCGCTGACCCGGCTCTTTCGCAGGTTTTCGGGAAACCCGATTCCGGCGTTTTCCGGGACACCGTTGCGAGACCGGATCAGCACTTTACCTGGGCTGCAACACCCGCTCCGACATTGAAACCTTCCTGCGACCGACGCGCGACACAGGCCCGGCTCGCCGCACCATCCCAGCCACGCCGATGCGTCGCTCCCGCCCTGCCGCGCGAGGCCGGATCTGGCGCCTGCATCCAGCATCAAGCCCCATGCGGACTGCCACCAAACCACCCGTTCCTGCCCGATCCGGGCTGAACCTGTGCAGCACCGCGCCCGCTGCCGCCTTGCCCCCGCCACGCCGGGGCGTGACAATCCCGTTTCACAGTTGGGCCTGACATGATTGATTCCACCCGCTACCCGCACCTTTCGCGCATCGCCACTCCGGCTGATCTGCGCCAGTTTCCGGAAACGGACCTGCCTGCCATCGCCGCCGAACTGCGCGGCCACCTGATCGATACCGTCGCCCAGGTTGGCGGCCATTTCGGCGCCGGTCTTGGCGTCATCGAACTGACCGTGGCGCTGCATTACCTGTACGACACGCCGGAAGACCGCATCGTCTGGGATGTCGGCCACCAGACCTATCCGCACAAGATCCTGACCGGGCGCCGCGACAGCATCCACACGGTGAAGCAGAAGGACGGCGTGGCGCCGTTCCCCAAGCGCGACGAAAGCCCGTTCGACACCTTCGGCGTAGGCCATTCCAGCACCTCGATCTCGGCCGCGCTGGGCATGGCGGTGGCCGCGCAGCGTCTGGGCCAGGAGCGCCAGGTGGTGGCCGTGATCGGCGACGGCGCGATGACCGCAGGCATGGTCTACGAAGCGCTGAACCACGCCGGCGGCATGGAGCCGGAACCGGACATGCTGGTGGTGCTCAACGACAACCGCATGTCGATCTCGGAAAACGTCGGCGGCCTGACCAAGATGCTCGGCCGCCTGTCCGGCAGTCGCACCCTCAACGCCCTGCGCGAGGGCGGCAAGAAGCTGCTCGGCGACAAGCACGGTGGCCCGGCGCGCTTCGTGCGGCGCTGGGAGGAACACTGGAAGGGCATGTTCGTGCCGTCCACGCTGTTCGAACAGATGGGCTTCCACTACACCGGCCCGATCGACGGCCACGATCTGCCGGCGCTGGTCGCCACGCTGAAGACACTCAAGGGTCTGAAGGGCCCGCAGCTGCTGCACATCATCACCACCAAGGGCAAAGGTTACGAACTGGCCGAAGGCGACCAGATCCAGTACCACGCGGTCGGTCCGTTCGATCCGAGCGTCGGCGTGGTGGCCAAGCCCGGCCCCGCCAAACCCACCTACACCCAGGTCTTCGGCGACTGGCTGTGCGACATGGCCGCTGCCGATACCCGTTTGATGGGCATCACCCCGGCGATGCGGGAAGGCTCCGGCCTGGTGCGCTTCTCGCAGGAATATCCGGAACGCTATTTCGATGTCGCCATCGCCGAACAGCACGCCGTCACGCTGGCCGCCGGGATGGCTTGCGAAGGCGCCAAGCCGGTGGTGGCGATCTATTCGACCTTCCTGCAGCGCGGCTACGACCAGCTGATCCACGACGTGGCCTTGCAGGATCTGGACGTGCTGTTCGCGATCGATCGCGCCGGTCTGGTCGGTCCGGATGGCGCCACCCATGCCGGCAGCTTCGACCTGTCGTTCCTGCGCTGCATCCCGAACATGGTGGTGATGGCGCCGGCCGACGAAAACGAATGCCGTCGCCTGCTGACCACCGGTTTCCAGCACGAAGGCCCGGCCGCGGTGCGTTACCCGCGCGGCACCGGCCCCGGTGTGCCGCTGGAAGCCGGGCTGGAACCACTGCCGATCGGCCAGGCCGACGTGCGCCGTCGCGGCCGTTCGCTGGCGATCCTATCCTTCGGCACCCTGTTGCCGGTGGCCGAAACCATCGGCCGCGCGCTCGATCTGACCGTGGTCAATATGCGTTTCGTCAAACCGCTGGATGCCGAGCTGCTGCGCGAACTTTCCCGCCACCACGAAGGCTTCGTGACGCTGGAAGACAATGCTGTCGAAGGCGGTGCCGGCAGCGCCGTGGCCGAGTTCTTCGCCGCCGAAGGCATCACCACCGCGATGTTGCAGCTGGGCCTGCCGGACGCCTTCCTCGACCACGCCAGCCGTGAGCAGCTGCTGGAACAGTGCGGGCTGGATATCGATGGCGTGCAGGCCGCGATCCTGAAACGCTGGCCGCAGTTGCAGCCCACCGCGACGCAGCAGGTGGCTTCGGCCTGAGCGTCACCCGGCAAGCAGAAAAGCAGCCTCGACAAGTTAGGTCGGATCAAGCCGCGGAGCGGCGGATCCGACAGCCATCCAATATCGCCCCATCCATTGGACTACAGCCGCCCCTGCTCCGGCCCCTCATCCACCTGCGCGAACAGCGTCTCCGCATCGATCCGCACATCCAGGCAGGGGAACGCTACGCCCTGCTCCGGCGCGAACGGATGCAGCACCCACAACCCGTCGTCACCCTTGCGGTAGACATCGCTGCGGTTGCCGGATTCGGGCCGGCCGCAGCCAGTCCGGCACCGGGATGCCGCGTTCGGCCAGGAATGGCGGGTTGAACAGCTTGGCCTGATAACGCGTGCCCGGATCGGCCAGCACCGTGACGATCACGTGCCCGGGCCCCAGTTCGCGTGCCAGCCGGATCGCGCCGGCGAGGTTGACGCCGGAGGAGCCGCCCACGTTCCAGCCTTCCTCGATCAGCAGCGCATGCAGCAGCGGCACCGATTCGGCATCGGGGATCGACCAGGCCAGATCGATCGGCGCGCGCGCAAATTCGACCTTGCCCAGGATCTCGCAGCCGGTCAGTTCGGAAGCACGTTTCAGGCGGATCAGCGGGGTATGGCCGATTGCGGCGGGGAAGTCGGCAAGAATGCTCATCGGTTCACGGGGCTGGATAACGGATCGCGCCAGCGGCACAGACACTGGCGCGCAATCTTCACACGCTAGGCAGAAGCGGCGCTGCGGCCAAATAACCACTGGTAGGCGGCTTATGCCCTTTACCCTGCGCGCTCGCCCGCACGGCGACGACGACGAGCGCCACTGGTACTTTGGTACAGCATCGCCGCGCATCAAACCGGGGTAGCGTCGCATTGCGACCGGACATCCGATTCCGGCGCGATCCTGGGGAGGAAAACCGATGAAGACGATCCTGGCCGCCATCTTCGGCGCGGCGATGCTGTGGGCGGCAAGCGCGGGAGCCGCCTGTGTCGACAACGTCGTGCTGGTGCACGGCAATGCCGGCAAACCCGCCGACTTCGACAACACTTACAACGAGCTGCGTGTGCGCGGTTATGCCGCCTCGCAGATCTTCCGACCGAACTGGGGCAGCAAGACCTGCCCGGCCTGCAACGATCACAGTGGCAGCGAAGAAACTCCGATCAAGAATGCGCTGATCGACGCCATCGCCAGCTCCTGTACCGGCAAGATCGACGTGATCGGCCACTCGATGGGCGTGACGCTGGCTGCGCACCAGATCAACAAATACAGCCTCAAATCCTACGTCGACAGTTTCGTCGGCATCGCCGGCGCGTATCGCGGTCTGTGGTCGTGCGGCAGCTATCCGTGGAACGTGTGGACCTCCACCTGCGGCTCGCAGGGGTTGTCGATCAAGAGCCCGCTGCTCAACAGCCTGGCCGGCAAGAAGCCCGCTTCGCGCGCCTATTCGATCAAGTCCAACATCGACCAGATCGTCTGCTCCACCGGCGTGTGCACCGTCGGCGGCGTGCACTCATCCACCGTGCCCGGAGAAAACGCCAGCTACACCTTCGCCACCGGGCATTTCGGCGTGCTGACCAACACCGCCGTGTTGCAGGCCAACCTGATCCAATAGCGACAGCGGCATACTGTGGCCGTGCCGCTCCGGCACGGTCACGTTGCCGGAATCCGTCTTGCCATGAGCCGCGCCACACACGCCACCCGCAGCCTGGATGCCGCGCGCATCGACTACCGCCTGCACGCCTACGACTACGATCCAGACGCAGCCAACATCGGCCAGCACGCAGCTGCCGCCACCGGCATTGAGCCGGCGCGCATGTTCAAGACCCTGATGCTGGAACTGGATGGCAAACCGGCCTGCGCCATCGTGCCGGTGGCGCGCGAACTGGCGTTGAAGAAACTGGCCGCCACCCTCGGTGGCAAGCACGCCTGCCTGATGCCGGCCGCCAGCGCCGAACGCATCACCGGCTACCACGTCGGCGGCATCAGTCCATTCGGACAGAAAAAGCGCGTGCCGGTGGCGCTGGACGACAGCGCGCTGGAGTACCCGACAATCTGGTGCAATGGCGGCCAGCGCGGATTGATGATCGAACTGGATCCGCGCGTGATCGTGCAACTGCTGGATGCACGCAGCGGCGCAATCAGTAGCGGCGGCTGAAGCCGGATTACGGCGCCTCGTCGCCCATCGCGTACAGCCGCTTGCGTGGCGCACCGCTGATTTCCGCTGCCAGACGCGCGGCCTGCGAGGGCGGAAGATGTTCGCGCAGCAACGAGAACGCACGCCGGCCCAGCACCAGCACGGTATCGTCATCGCCTTCCGGCGCGCCTTCGACGATCAGCACGAATTCGCCGCGATGCTGATCCGCATCCTGTGCCAAGCGTTCGACCAGCTCCGGCAGGGTGCCGTCCAGCACGGTTTCAAAACGCTTGGTCAGCTCGCGCGCCAGCACCGCGTGGCGCTGCGGACCGAATGCGGCGGCGGCATCCTCCAGCGTGGCGGCGATGCGGTGGCTGGATTCGTAGAAGATCAGCGTGCGCAGTTCGGCCGCCAGGGCCTCCAGCCGTTCGCGCCGGGCAGTGGCCTTGTTCGGCAGAAAGCCCTCGAACACGAAGCGGTCACTGGCGATACCCGCCACCGACAGCGCCGCGATCGCGGCACAGGCACCGGGCACCGGCGTCACCACGATGCCGGCCTCGCGCGCGGCGCACACCAGACGGAAACCCGGATCGGAGATCAGCGGCGTGCCGGCATCGGATACCAGCGCGATATCGGCACCGGCCAGCATCCGTGCCACCAGCTGCGCCGATTGCGCGGCCTCGTTGTGGTCGTGCAGCGCGATCAGCGTGGCGCGGGCGCCGAACGCGGCCAGCAACTTCTGGGTGTGGCGGGTGTCTTCGGCCGCGATCGCATCGACGCTGCGCAAGGTTTCCAGCGCACGCGGGGAAAGATCGCCAAGGTTGCCGATGGGTGTGGCCACCACGTGCAATCGGCCGGGCGTGGAGTCGGACATCGGGGAAAGTTTCCTGACGACAGCGGAAGAACACCGCACAGCGGGCCGGCCTGAAGTAGCGGCACGGGCGCGACGGAACGATTGGGTATCATTCTACCCTTGCCTTCCCGATGAGCCCGCCGCCATGCCGCGAACCGCACCGCGTCTTTTCCTGCCACTGCTTGCCTTGGCCCTGCTGCTGGCCGGTTGCGATTCGATGCCCACCCGTGCCACCTCCGACGCCGTGGCCCAGGCCGAGCATGATTACGAACGCGGGGATTTCGCGCGTGCCGCGCATGGCTTCCTCGATGCCGCCGCCAGCCAGCGCAACCAGCGCGATGCCCTGCACCTGCGCGCGGCCGAAGCCTGGCGCCAGGAAGGCGATCTAAACCGCGCCGCCAGCATCCTGCAGGACATCTCCACCCGCCGCCTGGACACCGATGCACTGCAACGCCTGAGCCTGTTGCAAGCCGAAATCGCACTGCACCGGCAGCAGCCCGAACAGGCCCTGTCACTGCTGGACCAGGCCGCGCCGACGCTGGCACAACGCTACCGCCCGCGCCTGCTGGAACTGCGCGCGCGCGCCGCCGAGGCCAGCGGCAATCCGCTGTTCGCCGCGACCGCACGGGCCGAACTGGCCGCATCGCTGTCACCGGAAGAACAGGCGATCAACACGCGCGACATCCAGGCCCTGCTGATGCAGCTGGACGATGACGCGCTGGCCTTCGGCGCCGCCGCGCTGCCGGCCCGCCACCCGCTGTATCCGCATGCCGCACGCGCGCTGACCGCGCGCGGCCTGCCGCTGCCGCGCCCGTACACCGACATCGCGCTGGACGACGCCCTGCCCGGCATGGATGCCGATGGCTACCAGCCGTTCGCCCGCATCGCACTGCTGCTGCCGCTGGACGGCAATCTCGGGGCCGCCGCCCAGGCCGTGCGCGATGGCTTCATCGCCGGCTATTACGAAGAAACCCGTAGCCGCCCGAACGTGCGCATCTACGCCACCGGCAACAGCCCGGAAACCGCACTGGCGGCCTATCGCACGGCACTGGCCGACGGCGCCCAGGCCATCGTCGGCCCGCTCGGGCGCGAAGACGTGGCGGCGCTGTTCGAAGCGGATCGCGAAGGCCAGGTGCCGCTGCTGGCGCTGAACCGTGGCGGCACCACGCCACCGCCGCCGGGCAGCATGAGCTTCGCGCTGGTGCCTGAAGACGAAGGCATCGCCGCCGCCAACCGCATCGCCGAGCGCGGCGGCCTGCGGGTGCTGGTGATCCGTGGCAGCGACGAATACGGCCAGCGCGCCGCCGATGCGCTGGCACGCCGCATCGAACAGCGTGGCGGCCAGGTGGTCGCAGTTGCGCACCTGCCGGATGACCAGCCCAATTACGGCCCGGCGCTGTCCAGCGCGATCGCGCAGATCGGTGCGCAGGCGGTCGCCGCCGATGGCGATCTGCGGATCGAACAGAACCGCATCCAGATCAATGCCGATGCGATCTTCTTCACCGGCCGCGCCGAGCAGGCGCGCCTGCTGGTGCCGCAACTGCGCGTGGCCGGCATCTACAGCCTGCCGATCTACGCCACGTCGCAGATCACCGCCGGCGCCGGCAATGCACGGCTCGACCGCGAACTGGACGGCATCGAGTTCACCGAAGCACCGTGGCTGATCAGCGAAGTCGACGGCCGGCCCACGCGTGAGGCGATGAGCGGGCTGGACAGCAGCCATGGCGGCGGCGCGCGGCTGTTCGCGTTCGGGCTGGATGCGTTTCACCTGATCGGCCATTTCCGGCATCTGGCGCAATCGCCGCAGACCGTGCTGGAAGGCGCCACCGGGCAGCTGCGTTTCGACGGCTTCGGCCAGATCCTGCGCAACCCGGCCTGGGCACGTTTCCAGGGCGGCCGGGTACAGCCGGTGCGCGAAGCCGGGCTGATCGGCGATGACCTCCAGTTCCGCCAGCCCTGAGCCTGCGGAACAGCAGCAGATGGCCACGCGCGACATCGGCCAGGCCGGCGAAGCGGCCGCGCGTGAACATCTGGAACGCGCCGGACTGGTGACGCTCGCGGCCAATGTCGGCTATCGCTTCGGCGAACTGGATCTGGTGATGCGCGAGGGCCGCAGCCTGGTGTTCGTGGAAGTGCGGCTGCGCCGCAATACGCGCTTCGGCGGCGGCCTGGCCTCGGTCACCGCCACCAAGCGCCGCCGCATCGCGCTGGCGGCCAACGCCTTTCTTGCCGCCAATCCGCAGTTTTCGCAGTGGCCCTGCCGCTTCGACGTGGTCGCGCTGACCGAAGCCGGACCAGCCCCGCAGATCGAATGGATCCAGGCCGCCTTCACCCTCGACGACACCGGCTGACACCCCTCACTTCATGCCATCGCCGCCGGTCACCCCGGCGCCGCCGGAAGTGCTCCCTGCTGTGGCAGCATGGCGGTACCACCACCGGATGCCGCCATGCACGAACTCACGTTGAAACTGGATAAGGAACAGGCCGGCAGCATCGCACTGCCAGCACGCGTGGGTCCGTATCGCATCCTCGGGCTGCTGGGTGAAGGCGGCATGGGCCGGGTCTATCTGGCGCGCGAGGAACACCCGCCGCGCGAAGTCGCCCTGAAGGTGGTACGCGGCCTGTCCGGCAATGCGCTGGCCCGCTTCCAGCGTGAAATCCAGACCCTGGCCCAGCTCGAACACCCCGGCATCGCGCGGCTCTATGCCGCCGGCGAGGATGTCATCGGCGGCATGCCTATCCCGTGGCTGGCGATGGAGCTGATCCGTGGCCCGGACCTGCGCAGCCACATCGAACGCGAACGCCCCGATCCCGATGCCCGCCTGCAACTGCTGATCGCGTTGTGCCGCGCGGTGCAGCATGCCCATGCACACGGCGTCGTCCACCGCGATCTGAAACCCGGCAACATCCTGATCGATCCGCAGGGCCAGCCGCGCATTCTGGATTTCGGTGTGGCCCGCCTGCGCGACAGCGACGAGGAAATGACACAGGCCGGCCAGGTCATCGGCACCCTGCCCTACATGAGCCCGGAGCAGCTGGCCGGACGCGCTTCCGACGTCGACGCGCGCAGCGATGTCTACGCCCTGGGCGTGATCGCCTACGAACTGGTCAGCGGCCGTCTGCCGCACCCGCGCCTGACCACATCCACACTGTTCGAGGCGCTGGACATCGTGCGGCGCGAAGACCCGCCCCGGCTGTCGCAGCTCAGCCCGCAGGCACGCGGCGATCTGGACCGTGTGGTGATGAAGGCGCTGGCAAGTGATCCGGCGCAACGTTACGCCAGCGCCGGCGAGTTCGCCGACGACCTGCAGCGGCTGATCGACCACCACCCGGTGCTGGCCCGCGCCCCGACCCTGGCCTACCGCGCCAGCCGCTTCGTGCGCCGCCACCGCGCGCTCACGGTGGCGGCGGGCATCGTGTTTTTCGCACTCGTCGCCACCACGGTGATCAGCACCCTGGCGGCGCAGCGTGCACGGCTGGCCCAGGCGGACGCCGAATCGAGAGCGCTGGAACTGTCCGCGGTGAATGACTTCGTCGAACGCATGCTGACCGAGGCAGATCCTGAACTCGGTGGCTCGCCGGACATGCCCTTGCGCCAGGTTCTCGAAAGCGCTGCACTGGCGTTGGACACGGCGGCATCGCAACCCCGCACCGCAGGACAGGTCGCCCTCCTGCTGGGACGAACCTGGAGCGGATTGGGGGAAAGCGGTACCGCCCAAGGATTTTTCGATCAGGCACAGAACTGGCTGGATCAGGGTTTCGGCCCTGCCAGCCGGGAAGCAGCCGAAGCGCAATTTGCCCGCATCCAGGATTTTGCGCGTGGCGGCAAGCCCGCCGATGCGGTGGAACAAGCCTGGGCGCTGGAGGCAACCCTTGCCCAATCCAACGCGGAGTGGGCCGCGCACCTGGCTCTGCGGGTTCGTGTGGTGCGCGCCCAGGCGCTGGAAGAAGTGGGAGACGTCGAAGCTGCGGTCGAACTCGATCGCTCCCTGCTTGCCGATCCATTGCTCGCACATCTGGATGACAGCGACATCATCACCGACGTGCTCCGCCACAATCTGGCCTACGCGCTGCTGCAAACCGGTGGCTTCGTCGAGGCCGAAAGCCTGATCCGCCAGACGCTCGACTCGGAATCCACCCGTCTCGGACAAGACCACCCGCAGACGCTCTACACCAAGAAGGTGCTCGGCCAGACCCTGCATCGCCAGGGGCGACTGGAGGAAGCCGCCCAATGGTATGCCGAGGTCTACGAAAAGCGGCGCGTCCGGTATGGCGACGACCATCCGCTGACGCTGGGTTCCGGGGCACAACTGGCCGCCGCATACAATTCGCTGGATCGTCCCGCAGAAGCCGAGCCCCTGTTGCGCCGGGCACTGGACACCCGCATCGCACGCGGCGAAGGCGACTCGCATGATGCCCTGATCGATCGGGTCATGTTCATTTCGACGCTTGACAAACTCGGCCGTGCCGACGAAGCCCTGGCACTGGCCGACGAAGTCATCGCCATGGAGCGCGGCACGCCGAACCGCGACACCCTGATGGCGCGCAGTGCGCGCGGCACGCTTTTGCTCAAGGCCGGTCGAGTCGTCGAGTCACGAGCCGCTTTTGCCGAATTGCTGCGCCTGGCGCCGGACATCCTTGGCCCCAACTTCCCGAACTGGCCGGTCATGCTCTCCAGCGCCGCCGCTGCCGACCTTGCCGCCGGAGCGGCCCATGCCGCACGCGACAAACTCGAACCCGCGCTGGCCATGCTTCAGGCTCGCCAAGGCCCGGATCATCCACGCACCAGGGAGGCGTCCACACGTTTGATTGATACGTACCAACGATTGGGCATGGAAGAACAGGCCGCCGCACTTCAGGCAGAAGCCGCCACCGCCACGCAGTAGAAATGCGCGTGTGCTTCAGCCAATCCACGCCGGCATCGGCGGCATGCTGCCAGCATCGCCGCCACCCATCGCCCATCCTGCCGGCATACCGGCAGGCCCGAACTCATGGCACCGGCAGCGGCCGGCTGGCTTCGGACTGGTCGATGTGGATCAGCACGTCATACCGTTCCAGCACGGCCTCCAGGTCGTAATACGCGCTGGCCGGAAGTTCGGGCTGGTAGACCGAGCCGACCTGCAGGAAATTGCGCGGCTGCGTCAGCCAGGTACGCAGCTCTGCAGCGGGCAACAATCCGAGATCCAGGATGTATTGATCCTCCCCGGCGGAATGCAGCAGTTCATTGACCGAACCGGCCAGCGGCGGCAGCGGATGGCTGTGCTTCGCCAACCCGACACCGGGCGCCTGGGCCATGAATTCACCGTGTGTCCACGAGAAACCGATCGCCTGGTATTCGTCCCCCAGCGTCTCGCGCAGGAAGCTGCCCATGGTCGGGAAACCCTCGCCGTGGGGGCTGGTGGTCACGTGCAGATTGTGTCCCCACAGCGCCACCCGGATGCCTGGCTCGGTGAGGGATTCCAGCCGCAGGACGTTGTTGGCAAGGCTCCGTTCCCGGTGATGGGACTGATCGATCCATTCCGCGTTGTAGGCCATGAACATGGCGGCGTGGGAATCCAGCAGGTTCCCCAGCAAATACATGTGCAGCTCGAAATCCGCCTCCGAACCGACCTCTACCAGTTCAGCGCGCCGCTCCAGCAGGGTGTCCGACAGCTCTTCCAGACCGTTTCGCAAGGTGTCGTACTGGTCCTGGTCCATCCCGGCATACAGCTCCCAGGCGCCCATCATCGATACGCGCAACGGCCCGACCGCCTCCTCGGCGGCATCGAGCAGATCGGGCGCGGTCCGGGTCAGATATTCGATCAGCAGGTCGGGCTGCAAACCCACCGTGGCCGAATCCACCCCGATGTAGCGCAGCCGTTCCTGCTCCGGCCGGCCGGCGTTGTAATCGGCCATCCACTGGATCAGGTCGCGCACCTCCTCGGTGTACCAGGGCCAGTAATGCATGCGCGCCAGCATGATGGCCTCCAGATCGCCTTCGCCGCTCTGCACGTAACGGTCCAGGTAAATGCCCTCGGCCACGTCCGATTCCATCGCGAACACACGCACGCCGTGCTCCTGGACCAGCCAGCGGAAGATGCGGTGCTTCATTTGGAAGAACTGGCGTGTCCCATGCGTGCCCTCGCCCATGCCCACGACCCGCGCCTGGGCCACGCGCGACAGCGGCGCCAGATCAGCCGGATTCGCGCCCGGATCGGTGCTCTGCAACGGATGCAGGGCGCTGTCCAGTTGCGCAGTACGGACTTGTGCCGGGTTAGGCGTTGCCGGCGGCGGACTGGGCAGCGGAGGCGGGCTGGAGTTGGAAGAACCGCTGCAACCGGCCAACAGCGATAGAAATACCGGCAGCATGAACAGCACTGCCCGAATATTGCCGACAGCGACGGGATGGGAATGGCCAATCATCGTGGGACCCCGGCTTTGAGTGGATCGGGCGGCCAACGAGTGTAATGCAGGTTCCGACAAGCAAACCGGCCATTTGTCAGGCTGATTCGCGCGCTCGCTATTGGAACTGGGCCGGCGCATTCGGTTATTCCACTGCCTTGCACTGCGCGTAGAATGCGCCGTTGCCACCCTGACCAGATTCGCAGCTCACCCGGCCAGCACCCCGATCATCAGCGCATTGGCCAGGTCGATGAAGAAGCCACAGACCAGCGGCACGATCAGCATCGCTTGCGGGGCGTTGCCGTACTGGCGCGTGACCGCGCTCATATTGGCCACGGCGGTCGCAGTGGAACCCAGCGTGATGCCACCGAAACCAGCGCACACCACGACCGCCTCGTAGTCGCGCCCCATCAGGCGGAACACGACGAACACGGTGAACAGCACCACCAGCAGCACCTGCACCGTGATCACCGTGGCGACAAAGCCCAGCACGTCCTGCAGCAGCCAGACCTGCAGGCCCATCAGCGCCATCGTCAGGAACAGGCCCAGGCAGATATCGGAAATCAGCGCCACGCCGGGCTGGATCGCCGGCCAGTTCCAGAGCCGCCCGACACGCGGACGCAGCAGGTCACCGATGCTGCGGATCAGGATGCCGGCCATCAGGCAGCCAACGAAATCCGGCAGGTTCAGCCCGGTCAGATCGATCAGCGCACTGATGCCCTGCCCCACGATCAGCGCCATATTGAGCCAGAACAAGGCATGCAGCACGCCCTCGTAACGCAGGCGTGCACGCGGCTCCTGTTCGTAAGCGGTGCCGATTTCCAGCGTCGCCACGCCCGAGCCGGCGATGCCGTGGCGTTGCATCAGGAAACCGGCGATCGGGCCGCCGACCACGCAGGCGGCGATCAGCCCGAGCATGTTCGAAGCCAGCCCCAGCTCCCCGGCGTTGGCGATGCCCAGGGTGTCGGTGAAATACGGCGCCCAGGCCAGCGTGGTGCCGACCCCGCCGGTCAACGACACTGATCCGGTCATCAGGCCGGCGCGCGGGTCCATGCCGAAGGCGCTGGCCACCGCCATGCCCACGCCGTTCTGCAGCAGGATGAAACCACCGGCCAGCAGCACCAGGATCAACAGCGGCCAGCCGCCCTGGCGCAGCGTGCGCACATCCGAGTTCAACCCGATCGCGGCGAAGAAATACAGCAGCAGCACATCGCGCGCATCCAGTGTGAACTGCACTTGGCGGCCGAAGCCGTAATACAGCACGCCCACCACGATCGCGCAGAACAGCCCGCCCACCACCGGTTCGGGAATGCTGTAGCGCCGCAGCCACGCGAAGCGCTGGTTGAGCCGGCGCCCGACGAAGAACAGCAGGATCGCGATCGTAGTCGTGACCAGGCCATCGGCCTGCAAAACGTGGGGTATGTCCAGTTCGGGCATCAGTTCGGAAATCCGCGCGAAAGCGTCTGCGAATGGGTGAGCCGCGCGTCAGCGCAGGATCGAATCGGGCATCGCGCTGCAGGCGAACACCAGGAACTGCTGGAACGCATGCGGCACCTGTGGCAGGCGCTCGTCGCGGCGTGACACCAGGCCCACCTCCATCGGCGGCACCACATCGGCAATCATACGGCTGTCGATCTTGCGCCCTTCCAGCGACCAGGGCCGGTACACGATATCGGACAGGATCGTCACGCCGAAACCGTAGGCCACCAGTCCGCGCAGCGCTTCCAGCGTGGAGGTGCGGAAGGCGATGTTCGGTTCCTGCCCGGCCGCCTGCCAGTAGCGCAGGGTCGAGGCCTCGCCTTCGTCCACGGTCAACAGGATGTAGGGGTAAGCGGCGATGTCGGCCAGCCGGATCTGCGGCAGTTGCCCCAGCGGGTGTTCCTGCGCCATCCACAGCTGGCGGCGCGAGCGCGCCAGCACCTGGCGTCGCAGGCTGCCGGGCGCGGCATCCATGTTGGAGGTGATGCACAGGCCCACGTCCAGATCGCCGTCGGCCACACCCTGCTCGATGCTGGGGCGGTCCATGTCGATCAGGTCCAGTTCCACCTTCGGGTAGGCGCGGCGGAAGCGTGCCAGCAGGCCGGGCAGGAAATACCCCAGCACCGTGTACGAAGCCCCGACCCGCACCACGCCGGACAGGTCTTCACCGAAGAACAACGGTTCGCTCAGCGCATCCAGCAGCGTGTCCAGCGCGTGCCGCACATGCTGGTGGAAGCGGTGCCCGGCGGCCGTCAGTTCGACGCCATGCGGCAGCCGCTCGAACAGATCGGCACCCAGGATCGCTTCAAGCTGGGCGATCGCCGTGGTCACCACCGATTGCGAGACATGCAGCCGCCGCGCTGCCAGCGAGAACTGGCCGGACTCGGCCGCAGCGGCGAAATAGCGCAGTTGCTTGAGCGAAAGGTTGCCGGGAATGGACATCTGTTTTGCAGATACCTCGTAGGAGTTATATCAATTTTACGATAACTGGCCGTACTTCTAGACTTGGTCCCAAACGCGCCGCTTCCGGCAGGCTCCGGCCTGCCCCTGCGGATGCTCCACCCGCAGCAAAGGATCCACGCCATGAGCGATTCCGTCTCCCTGCATCTGCACGTGCCCGAGCCCAGCGCCCGGCCCGGGCAGACCACCGATTTCTCCTATCTGAAGCTCAGCCCGGCCGGCGCACTGCCCGGATTGCCGCTGGATGTAACCCCGCCGGAAACCACCGACTACACCCGCGGCCTGATCCGGGTGCTGGACGACGACGGCAACGCCGTCGGCGACTGGGCCAGGGACATTTCCGACGACATTCTGCTCAAGGGCATGCACGCCATGCTCAAGACCCGCGCCTACGATGCGCGCCTGCTGATCGCCCAGCGCCAGAAGAAAACCTCCTTCTACATGCAGTGCCTGGGCGAAGAAGCCATCGCGGTCGGCCAGACTTTGGCGCTACGCGACGGCGACATGCATTTCCCCACGTACCGGCAGCAGGGCATCCTGCTGGCCAAGGGCGTGTCGATGGTCGACATGATGTGCCAGGTGCTGTCCAACGCCGCCGATCCGCTGCGCGGGCGCCAGCTGCCGATCATGTATTCCTACAAGGAACACGGCTTCTTCTCGATCTCCGGCAACCTGACCACGCAGTACATCCAGGCGGTGGGCTGGGCGATGGCATCGGCGATCAAGGGCGATACCAAGATCGCCGCGGCCTGGGTTGGCGACGGCGCCACCGCGGAAGGTGATTTCCACGCCGCGCTGACGTTCGCCGAGGTCTACCACGCGCCGGTGATCCTCAACATCGTCAACAACCAGTGGGCGATCTCCACCTTCCAGGCGATTGCCGGCGGCGAACACACCACGCTGGCCACGCGCGGCCTGGGCTACGGTATCCCGTCACTGCGCGTGGACGGCAACGACTTCCTCGCGGTGTACGCGGTCTCACGCTGGGCTGCGGCGCGCGCCCGCGCCAGCCTCGGCCCGACGCTGATCGAATGGATCACCTACCGTGCCGGCCCGCATTCCACCTCGGATGATCCGTCCAAATACCGCCCCGCCGACGATGCCGAACGCTTCCCGCTCGGCGATCCGGTCGCACGCCTGAAGAAGCACCTGATCGCACGCGGCCTGTGGAGCGATGAGCAGCACGAAGCCACCCGCGCCGCCCTCGACGAGGAAGTGGTGCAGGCGCTGAAGGAGGCCGAACGCCACGGCATCCTCGGCAGCGATAAGCGTCCAGGCGCGGCCGACATGTTCGAGGACGTCTACAAGGACATGCCCGACCATCTCCGCCGCCAGCGCCAGCAACTTGGAGTCTGACCCGATGAGCGACAACCCGATTTCCCCGGGCGGCAGCCCGATGACGATGATCCAGTCGCTGCGTTCGGCGATGGACGTGATGCTGGAGCGCGACGACAACGTCGTGATCTTTGGCGAGGACGTGGGCTATTTCGGTGGCGTGTTCCGCTGCACCGACGGCCTCCAGGCCAAGTATGGCAAGCACCGCGTGTTCGATACGCCGATTTCCGAAAGCGGCATCGCCGGCGCGGCCATCGGCATGGGTGCCTACGGCCTGCGCCCGGTGGCCGAGATCCAGTTCGCCGACTACATCTATCCGGCCTACGACCAGATCGTGTCCGAAGCGGCGCGCCTGCGTTACCGCTCCTGCGGCATGTTCACCGCGCCCATCGTGTTCCGCACACCCTGCGGTGGCGGCATCTACGGCGGCCAGACCCACAGCCAGAGCCCGGAGGCGATCTTCACCCACGTGGCCGGCCTGCGCACCGTGATGCCGTCCAATCCGTACGATGCCAAGGGTCTGCTGATTTCCTCAATCGAATGCGAGGATCCGGTGATTTTCCTGGAGCCCAAGCGCCTCTACAACGGCCCGTTCGACGGCTACCACGACCGCCCGGTAACGTCCTGGGGCAAGCACCCGGACAACCTCGTGCCGGAAGGCTATTACAACGTGCCGCTGGACAAGGCCGCGATCGCGCGCGAAGGCAAGGCGCTGACGATCCTGACCTACGGCACCACCGTCTGGGTGGCGCTGGCCGCCGCCCGCGATGCCGGCATCGACGCCGAAGTCATCGACCTGCGCAGCCTGTGGCCGCTGGATCTGGACGCCATCGTGGATTCGGTGAAGAAGACCGGCCGCTGCATCGTGCTGCACGAAGCCACCCGCACCTGCGGCTACGGAGCCGAACTGGTCGCACTGGTGCAGGAGCACTGTTTCTACCATCTGGAAGCCCCGGTCGAGCGCGTCACCGGCTGGGACACGCCCTACCCGCACGCGCAGGAATGGGACTACTTCCCCGGGCCGGCCCGGGTCATCGACGCGATGCATCGCGTGCTGGAGGACTGAATCATGGGACAGCATGTCATCAAGATGCCCGATATCGGCGAAGGCATCGCGGAAGTGGAAGTGATCGCCTGGAAGGTCGCGGTCGGCGACAGCGTCGGTGAAGACCAGGTCGTGGCCGAGGTCATGACCGACAAGGCGATGGTCGAAATCCCCTCGCCAGTGGCCGGCACCGTGCTCTCGCTCGGCGGTGCGCCTGGCGAAATGATGGCCGTGGGCAGCGAACTGATCCGTCTGGAAGTGGAAGGTGCGGGCAATGTGGCTGGGGGGGCGGGAATCGGGAATGGAGATTCGGGAATGGCAAAAGCGGGGGCGGCTGCGGCTGATGCTGCCCCGGCTCAAGCCGTGCAAACCGTGCCTGAAACATCTCAGGCAAAGCCTGTGCCCGCACCGGCGTCCGTTGCCCCCGCCTCTACGACTCCCCATTCCCCACTCCCGATTCCCGGTTCCGCGCCCACACGCGGAACCTTGCAGCCTGGCGAACGTCCGTTGGCCTCGCCGGCGGTGCGTCGTCGCGCCTGGGATCTGGGTGTCGAACTGCGCTACGTGCCGCCCACTGGCGCCGGTGGGCGCATCACCCATGCCGATCTGGATGCCTATGCCGCCAGTGGCGGGCAGACCCGCAGCGGTGGCAACAGCGGCAGCGGTTACGCGCGTCGCGGTGGTGAAACGCAGATTCCGGTGATCGGCCTGCGCCGTCGCATCGCGCAGAAGATGCAGGATTCCTGGACCCGCATTCCGCACATCACCTACGTCGAAGAAATCGACGTGACCGAGGTCGAGGCGCTGCGCGCCACGCTCAATACGCGCCATGGCGCCGAGCGCGGCAAGCTCACGCTGTTGCCGTTCCTGGCCCGCGCCATCGTGCTGGCGCTGCGCGATTTTCCGCAGATGAATGCGCGTTTCGACGACGAGGCCAACATCGTCACCCGCTACGGCGGCGTGCAGCTGGGCATCGCGACGCAAAGCGAGGTCGGGTTATCGGTGCCGGTGGTGGCCCATGCCGAAGCGCTGGACCTGTGGCAGACCGCCGCCGAAATCGCACGCCTTGCCAACGCGGTACGCACCGGCAAGGCCACGCGCGAGGAACTGAGTGGTTCGACCATCACCATTTCCAGCCTCGGCCCGATCGGCGGCATCGCCTCCACCCCGATCATCAACCACCCGGAAGTGGCCATCGTCGGCGTCAACCGCATCATCGAGCGGCCCTGCTTCCGCGGCGGCCACGTGGTCGCGCGCAAGCTGATGAACCTCTCGTCCTCGTTCGACCACCGCATCGTCGACGGCATGGAAGCGGCCGAGTTCGTGCAGGCGATCCGCGCCCTGCTGGAAAACCCGACCCTGCTGTTTGTGGAGTAACCGGATATTCAAACGAACGCCGGATAACAATCCCCTCTCCCCCGCCGGCGGGGGAGGGGGAGCCCCAACTTTCAGGTAGTCCCAACGTCATGGCACACACAATCGAAACCCAACTTCTTGTCCTCGGCGGCGGCCCCGGCGGCTACGTCGCGGCGATCCGCGCCGGCCAGCTCGGCATTCCCGCCGTGCTGGTGGAAGCGGCCACGCCCGGCGGCACCTGCCTCAACATCGGCTGCATTCCGTCCAAGGCGCTGATCCACGCCGCCGAGGAATTCGCGAAAGTTGCCGCGTTCGCGGCCGGCGATTCGGCACTGGGCATCAGCGTGCAGGCACCGGCCCTGGACATAGGCAAGACCGTGGCCTGGAAGGACGGCATCGTGCGCCGTCTGACCGGCGGCGTGGCGGCGTTGTTGAAGAAGAACGGCGTGCGCGTGGTGTCCGGCCTGGGCAAGGTGGTCGACGGCAAGACGGTCGAAGTGGCAGGTGCCGGCGATGGCGGCCAGCTGCTGCGCATCCGCTGCGAACACCTGCTGCTGGCGACCGGTTCAGTGCCGGTGGAGCTGCCGTTCCTGCCGTTCGGCGGCAAGGTGATTTCCTCCACCGAAGCGCTCTCGCCCAAGGCCTTGCCGAAGAAGCTGATCGTCGTCGGCGGTGGCTACATTGGTCTGGAACTGGGCAGCGTCTACCGCAAGCTCGGCTGCGATGTGCTCGTGGTCGAAGCACAGGACCGCATCCTGCCGGCCTACGATGCCGAGCTGACCCGCCCGGTCGCACAGCATCTGGAAAAATCCGGCGTCGCCCTGCTCACCGGCCACAGCGTGCTGGGGCTTTCCGATTCCGGCGCGCTGCGCGTGCGCAGTCCGGACGGCAAGGAACTGGCGCTGGATGCCGACCAGATCCTGGTCGCCGTCGGCCGTCGCCCCAAGACCGATGGCTTCAATCTGGAATCGCTGCACCTGGACATGGCCGGCCGCGCCATCAAGATCGACGACCAGTGCCGCACTTCGATGCGCAATGTCTGGGCCATCGGCGATGTCGCCGGCGAGCCGATGCTGGCGCACCGCGCGATGGCGCAGGGCGAAATGGTGGCCGAGATCGTCAGCGGCAAAAAACGCCGTTTCGAACCGGCCGCGATCCCGGCGGTGTGCTTCACCGATCCGGAAGTGGTCGTGGTCGGCCTGTCACCGGACGAGGCCAAGGCCCACGGCATCACGATCAAGACCGCGCTGTTCCCGTTCGCCGCCAATGGCCGCGCGATGACGCTGGAATCCTCCGACGGCTTCGTGCGCGTGGTCGCACGCGAGGACGACCACCGCATCCTCGGCTGGCAGGCCGTGGGCGCGCAGGTGTCCGAGCTGTCCATCGCCTTCGTGCAGTCCATCGAAATGGGCGCGTCGCTGGAAGACATCGCCGCCACGATCCACCCGCACCCGACCCTGGGCGAGGCCGTGCAGGAAGCTGCACTGCGAGCCCTCGGCCACGCGCTGCACATCTGAACCGGGCGTCGCAGCGCTGATCCACGCCCGCCGCTGCCGCAGCGGCGGTGCTGATTCCCCGGCCGGCCGGCAGTTACCATGGGCCGGCCGGATATCCGGATCGCGGCCTGCGGCTCGCAGTTGCCCGACGCATTCCCTTCTTCCGCATCGAGTTTTCCCATGAGCATCGACTTCCAGGTTTCCCCTTCCGCCCATCCCCGCAGCCAGGCCGAGCGCGACGCGATCCTCGCCAATCCCGGCTTCGGCACCCATTTCACCGACCACATGGTCGCCATCGACTGGACCCAGGCCGACGGCTGGCACGATGCCCAGGTCCGCGCCTACGGCCCGCTCAGCCTGTCGCCGGCCTCGGCGGTGCTGCACTACGCGCAGGAAATTTTTGAAGGGCTGAAGGCCTTCCGCCACGCCGACGGCTCGATCTGGTCGTTCCGCCCGGAAGCCAACGGCGCCCGCATGCAGCATTCCGCGCGCCGCCTGGCGCTGCCGGAACTGCCGGTCGAAACCTTCGTCGAATCGATCCGCCAACTGGTATCCATCGACAAGGACTGGGTGCCCAGCGGCGGTGAGGCCAGCCTCTATCTGCGCCCGTTCATGATCGCCAACGAGGATTTTCTCGGCGTGCGCGCGGCCCAGCGAGCAGCCTACTACGTCATCGCCAGCCCGGCCGGCGCGTACTTCAAGGGCGGCGTCAAGCCGGTATCGATCTGGCTCTCGCGCGACTACTCGCGCGCCGGCAAGGGCGGCACCGGATCGGCCAAGTGCGGTGGCAACTACGCCTCCTCGCTGCTGCCGCAGCAGCAGGCCATGGCCAACGGCTGCGCCCAGGTGCTGTTCCTGGATTCGCAGGAAGGCCGCTACATCGAAGAACTGGGCGGCATGAACGTGTTCCTGGTGCAGCGCGATGGCAGCGTCATCACTCCGGAACTGAGCGGCAGCATTCTGGAAGGCATCACCCGCCTGTCGGTGATCCAGCTGCTGCGCGACCGCGGCGTCAGCGTCACCGAGCGCCGCATCGACGTGCAGGAATGGATCGACGGCATGCGCTCGGGCGACATCGTGGAAACCTTCGCCTGCGGCACCGCCGCCAGCATCTCGCCCATCGGCGTACTCAAGGGCACGGACTTCTCGGTCGGCAACGCCGACGCCGAACCGGGTGAACTCACCATGTCGATCCGCAAGGAACTGACCGACATCCAGTACGGCCGCAGCGAAGACCGCCACGGCTGGCTGACCAAGCTGGCCTGAAGCTGTCCGCAGCGTGTTTCCCGAATGCCAGCCGGAAGCTTCCGGCTGGCATTTCTGTTTCAGGACCGCACATTTGCCAGCGTCCACTCCGTCGATCCGTCGATCCAAAACGAAGTTTGATCCTGCTCAACCTCGCCGTCAGGCTTTGCACCTAGTCTGCGATTGATGGCGAGCAGCGCGGCATTCCGGGCTGGCATCATGCCGGATCGCGGTGACGAAACCGGATGTCGGCAGCATGACTGGCACCGGATATTCGCCGGCAACCGCAGACCGCTTCCATCCGAGCCATCCAAGGAGTTCCAGTGACCTCACCCGCCCCGTCTCCCGATGACCTGACATTGCTGCGCAACCGCACTTTCGACGAACTGGCCGTGGGCGATGCCGCCAGCGTCGAACGCGTGTTGACGCGCGAAGATGTCCACGCTTTTGCCGCGCTGGCCGGAGTCGCCGTCGAGCGGCAGCAGGCAGCGTCACAGGACAACGTGGCGCGCGGCACCTGGGGCGGCGCCCTGATCGGCACGCTGATCGACACCCGCCTGCCGGGCCCGGGCAGCGTGCATCTGGAACAGGCGCTGGCTTTCCACGCGGCGTTGAAGGTCGGTGACCGCCTCAAGGTCAAGGTGCAGGTGGAAGTGCTGGATGCCGCCACGCGCCAGGTCGTACTGGCCTGCACCTGCGTCAACCAGGACGGCATCGTCGTGATCGACGGCAAGGCACGTGTGATTGCGCCGAGCGAGCGCATCGAACTGCCGCGCGCCGGCCTGCCCGAGATCCGCCGCGACAGCAACGGCAACGATGGTCTCGGCCGCCTGCTGGCGCATGTCGCGCCGCTGGCCGCGATCCGCGTCGCCGTGGTGCATCCCTGCGATGCGCCAAGCCTGAAGGGCGCACTGGATGCGCGCAGCGCCGGGCTGATCGAGCCGGTGCTGGTCGGCCCGCGTGCGCGCATCGAGGCCGTGGCGCAACAGGAAGGTTTCGACCTGTCCGGCGTCGTGATCGAAGACGCCGCGCACAGCCACGCCGCCGCCGCGCGCGCCTCGCAACTGGCCTGCGAAGGCAAGGTCGAGGCGCTGATGAAAGGCAGCCTGCACACCGACGAACTGATGACCGCCGTGGTCGCGCGCGATGCCGGCCTGCGCACCAAGCGCCGCGTCAGCCATTGCTTCGTGTTGCAGACACCGCATTATCCACGCCCGTTCATCGTCACCGATGCGGCGATCAATCTCGCGCCGGATCTGATGCAGAAGGCTGACATCGTGCAGAACGCGATCGACCTGGCGCACGTGATCGGCGTGCCGGACCCGAAGGTCGCGATCCTGGCGGCGGTGGAAACGGTGATGCCTTCGATGCCGGCCACGCTGGATGCCGCCGCGCTGTGCAAGATGGCCGACCGTGGCCAGATCGTTGGTGGCACGCTGGATGGCCCGCTCGCGTTCGACAACGCCGTCTCGCCCGCCGCCGCGCGCACCAAGGGCATTGTCTCGCCCGTCGCCGGCCAGGCCGACATCCTGGTCGTACCCGATCTTGAAAGCGGCAATATGCTCGCCAAGCAGCTGATGTATCTGGGCCAGGCCGCCAGCGCCGGTATCGTGATGGGGGCCAAGGTGCCAGTGATCCTGACCAGCCGCGCCGATACCCACGAAGCCCGCATCGCCTCCTGCGCGATCGCGCTGATGCTGGCGCACCGCTATCGCGTCAGCCCGCCGTAAGCAGGTTCAACTTTCTTTCCAGACCCGAGGACACCGCAATGAAATACAGCTTCAAGGGCGACACCGCACTGGTCACTGGTGCCGGCTCCGGCATCGGCGCGGCGACGGCGAAACTGCTGGCTGAAAACGACGTGCGCGTCGTGGTCTCGGACATCGACGCCGACACCGTGGCGCGTGTTGTGGCCGAGATCATCGCCGCCGGCGGCGACGCGGTGGCGCATGTGGGCGACGTTTCGCGCCCGGAAGACGCGCAGTCCGCCGTGGTGTTGGCGCAGGAATCATTCGGCGCGCTGCACCTGGCGTTCAACAACGCCGGCATCGGCGGCACATTGAAGCCGGCCGGCGAGCTGGAACCGGCCGAGTGGCAGCGCGTCATCGACATCAACCTCAGCGGCGTGCAGTACGGCCTGCGTTATCAGATCCCGGCGATGCTGGCGGCCGGCGGCGGCGCCATCGTCAACATGTCCTCGATCCTGGGCGTGGTCGGCGATGCCAACGCCACCGCGTATGTGGCCGCCAAGCACGGCGTCACCGGCCTGACCCGCGCCGCCGCGCTGGCCTATTCGGCGAAGGGTGTGCGGATCAATTCGATCCACCCGGGTTATGTCGAAACTCCGATCCTGGATGGGCTGGATGCCGATACCCGTGGCGCGCTGGTCGGCCTGCACGCCATCGGCCGCCTTGGCCGCCCGGAAGAAATCGCGCATGCCGCCGCTTTCCTGCTGTCGGAAGCGGCCAGCTTCATGACCGGCGCAGGGCTGGTCGTGGATGGCGGCTACACCGCGCGCTAGAAAACACCTCCCATAGAAAATACCTTCCACCGTAGGAGCGCACCCGCAGGGGGCGCGAATGGGTCTGCCCCGGAAATCATCATCGCGCCCCCTGCGGGTGCGCTCCTACAACCAGATTGCGGGGTGTTGCGGCACTCCGATCCACCCGACACAGGCTTTGCCATGCCTTCCAACGAAGATCTGATCCTCGTCCTCAACTGCGGCTCCTCCAGCATCAAGTTCGCGCTGTTTCCCGCCGCCGAGCCGCTGCCGCGCATCCCGCTGTGGAGCGGCAAGGTGCAGGGCATCGGCGGGCCGACACCCGATTTTGGCGAGACTGGCATTGAACCTTTCCCGGTGACACTGGATGCCGAGCACCCGCACACCGCCGCGCTGGCGCTGATCCGCGAACGCGTCATGCAGCGGCTGTCCGGGCGCCGCATCGCCGCCGTCGCGCATCGCGTGGTGCATGGCAGCAGCAAATACTTCACACCCACCCGGGTCGATGCGGCGCTGATTGCCGAACTGCGCGAACTGATTCCGCTCGCGCCGCTGCACCAGCCCTTCCCGCTGAAAGCCATGAGCCTGCTGCTGGAACAGTACCCGCGCATGACCCAGGTGGCCTGCTTTGACACCGGCTTTCATCACAGCTTGCCACTGGTGGAGCAGGTCTTGCCGCTGCCGTACTCGGCCTTCGAACGCGGGGTTCGGCGCTACGGCTTCCACGGCCTGTCCTACGCCTACATGGCCACCGCGTTGCCCGAGCGTCACGGCGACATCGCACGCGGACGCACCATCGTCGCGCACCTGGGCAGCGGCGCCAGCCTGTGCGCGATGCGGAACCTGGAAAGCGTCGCGACCACGATGGGTTTTTCCGCGCTCGACGGTCTGATGATGGGCACCCGTACCGGCGCACTGGATCCGGGCGCGCTGCTGTACCTGATGGAAATCGAGAAGCTCTCGCTCGAAGAAGTCGGCCGGATGCTCTACCACCGCTCCGGCCTGCTCGGCGTTTCCGGCATTTCCGCCGAGCCGCGCGTGATCGTGCGGCACGAGAATGACGAAGGCGAAACCGGCGAACGCGCGCGCCTGGCGCTGGCGCTGTACGTGCGCCGCATCGTGCGCGAAATCGGCGCGCTGGCCGCTGTGCTCGGCGGGTTGGACCTGCTGGTGTTCACCGCCGGCGTCGGCGAACACAATGCCTTCATCCGCGAACGCGTCTGCCGCGACCTGGCCTTCCTCGGCATCGAACTGGACGATGCCGCCAACAGCGCGAATGCCACGACGATTTCGTCGGCCGTCAGCCGCGTCCTGGTCGGTGTGGAACCAACCAACGAGGAATGGATCGCGGCGCGTCAGGCGCAATCGCTGCTCGTTGGTTGAAGTCGTCTCGTTCTGCAGGTGATGGATCGGGAAGCATCCCGCCGTTGGGGTTCGCTGTGCTCACCGCCAACCTGTGCACAGGACCGGCAAGCTGTGCACACAAAAGCGCGCCGGATTTCCTGGCCGCACCGGGTTTTCCATAGGTCGGGCTGAGCGCAGCGATGCCGGACGCGGGAAACGTCACAGCGCTCGTCACTCCGGTTTCTTCTGCGCCCTGGCCTGCTCGCGTGCGATGCGCAGGGCGTCGAGCTTTTCCTTCAGCTTGATCTCCAGGCCACGCTCCACCGGGTGGTAATACTGGCGTTCGCCCAGTTCGTCGGGGAAGCCTGTCTGGTCCAGCGCGATGCCGCCTTCCGCATCATGGTCGTACTGGTAGTTCTTGCCGTAGCCGATCTGTTTCATCAGCTTGGTCGGCGCGTTGCGCAGGTGTAGCGGCACCGGCAGCGTGCCGCTGCTGCGCACCTCGGCGCGGGCCTGGTTGTAGGCGCTGTAGACGGCGTTGGATTTGGCGGTGGCGGCCAGATAGATCGCGACCTGGGCCAGCGCCAATTCGCCTTCCGGGCTGCCGAGGCGGTCGAAGGTGTTCCAGGCGTCGATCGCCATCGGCAACGCGCGCGGGTCGGCCAGACCGATGTCTTCGACCGCCATGCGGGTCAGCCGCCGCGCCAGATAGACCGGATCGCAGCCACCATCGAGCATGCGCGTGAGCCAGTACAGCGCGGCGTCCGGGTTGGAGCTGCGCACGGACTTGTGCAGTGCCGAAATCTGGTCGTAGAACTGCTCGCCCTGCTTGTCGAAGCGCCGGCTGCGGTCGGCCAGCACCTGCGCCAGCAGGGCTTCATCGATATGGCCATCACCGGTGCCGGCCAGCTCGGCGGCGATTTCCAGCAGCGTCAGCGCGCGCCGCACATCGCCATCGGCGGCCTGCGCGATCAGCATCAGATTGTCTGGGGAAATCATGATGTCCTGCCCGCCAAGGCCGCGTTCGGCATCGGCCAGCGCGCGTTGCAGCGCCTGCACGATGTCCTCTGGCGAAACCCCTTCCATCACATGCACACGGCAGCGCGAGAGCAGTGCCGAGTTAAGTTCAAAGCTGGGATTTTCGGTGGTGGCGCCGACGAAAACGATGCTGCCGCGTTCGATATGCGGCAGGAAGGCATCCTGCTGCACCTTGTTGAAGCGGTGCACCTCGTCCACGAACAGCAGCGTGCGCTGTCCGGCCTGGAACGCGCGCTCGGCCTCGGCCAGCACTTCGCGCACCTGTGGCAGGCCGGACAGCACGGCCGAAATCGCATGGAAACGGGCCTCGCCATACTGCGCCAGAAGCAGCGAAAGCGTGGTCTTGCCGCAGCCCGGCGGCCCCCACAGGATCATCGAATGCAGGCGGCCGGATTCGATCGCGCGGCGCAGCGCCGATCCTTCCGACAACAGGCGCCGTTGCCCGACCATATCGTCCAGCGAACGCGGCCGCATGCGCTCGGCCAATGGTTTGAGCGCGGCAGGCGCATCGAACAGGGAAGGCGTGTTGCTCATGCGGGGGATTCTATTGGCTCCGCGCATCGGCGGGGTGCTGGGCGATGTCGGGACGGCGCATCTTCTCCGGTGGTGGACGCGATACGCATGGGATGGCCAAGCAAGTCGAACCTCCGGTTGTTGGGGTTCGCTGCACTCACCGCGAGCCTATGCGTTCGGATGCCGGAGTCGATATAGGTCAGGCTGAACGCAGCGATGCCCGACAGCGGGACTCAGGCCGTACTCGCCTTGTTCACCACGTCGCCCAGCGCATCCAGCACGGCGGTGGCATAGCAGCCGGGCGGCAGCATGAACGCCAGTTTCAGCACATCATCGCCTTGCCACTGCCAGCGCAGTTCGCGTACCGGCAGGCGCAGGGCGCGGCGTTCCTGTTTCAGGCGCGCGGCAACAAGACCGGCGGCAAGATCGGGCACCTCCGCGACAACGGCTTCCTCGATCTCGCGCACCTGTTCCTGACTGCGCAGTTCGCCCTCGCCCCACAGCGCACCGCCGGGATGGATGTCCTGCGCTTCAAGCCGCGCGACCAGAGTATCGTCCAGCGGTTCCGGCCCGAACACGCTGTTGCTGCCATCCAGCACGAACACTTCGCCCGGCAATGCGCGATCCCAGGCACCGAGGCGCACGCGTTCGGCCAGGATGCGGTTGAAGATGTCCGAGCGCGCCGCCGACAGCAGGATCGATCGCTTCTCGCGCGGCATCCGGCGCCCGGCGAACATCGCGCGCGCCGCCGCTATATTGCCGCCTTCACGCCCGAAACGCTGCTCCCCGAACCAGTTGGGCACGCCGCGCGCAGCGATCTGTTCCAGCCGCGCATTGATCGCCTCCGGATCACCGGCAAGCTCGCGCAGCAGCAGTTCGAAACGGTTGCCGCGCAGTGCGCCACGCGGCAGTTTGCGCCCGTGCCAGGTTTCTTCCAGCACGCGGAAATCCGGATGTTCCAGCCCTTCCAGCGCCGGCCGCACGCGCTTGGGCAGGTGCACGCTGAACATCTGGCGGGTCACTGCGTGGCGGTCCTTGATGCCGGCCCAGCTCACCGCGTGATCGGCCACGCCGGCCCAGCGCGCCAGTTGCTGCGCCACCCAGAAGGTGTTGGCACCACGCTTCTCCACCCACAGAAACAGGTGTTCACCCTGCCCGTCCGGCGTGAATCCGGGGATTTCCTCGACGATGAAATCCGCCGGCGTGCTGCGGATTGCGGCGCTCAGCAGCGGTGGGCCGAAGGCATCCGGGCGCGGCACCGGGGCGGGGTTCTGGTCAGACATGGAAGTCACACGGCAAAAGGCAGCCGGCAATGATGACACGCGGCGGCGGGTTGGCAATGGTGTGGCCGATGCAGGGGTTGGCCGGTGTTTTCCGGTTGCGTGGCAAAACATGTGGTCTGGGCAAGCCCTTGACCGATCCCAGCGCATCGGAGGTCCGGATCATTGGGAAGGTCTGGATTCATGGGGAAGGCCACACCCGGATACGGCTTCGCCTTACCCGGGCTACCGCATGCTCAGAATGCCGGCAGCACGGCGCCCTGGTAGCGGCTCTGGATGAAGGCGCGCACGTCTTCGCTGGTCAGGGCCTTGGCCAAGGCCTGCACGCGCGGGTCGTCGCGGCTTTCCGCGTGGCCGACGAGGAAGTTCACATACGGCGAATCACTGTCCTCGATCGCCAGCGCGTCTTCGGTCGGGTTCAGTCCGGCATCCAGCGCATAGTTGGTGTTGATCAGCGCCAGATCTACCTGATCCAGCACACGCGGCAGCATCGCCGCGTCCAGTTCGCGGAACTTCAACTGCTTCGGGTTGGCGGTGATGTCGCGCAGCGTGGCCAGCGCGTTGGTCGGATCAGCCAGCTGGATCACGCCGGCGTGGTGCAGCAGGATCAGCGCGCGGCTGTTGTTGCTCGGGTCGTTCGGGATCACCACATCGGCGCCTTCCGGCAGTGCATCGAGCGCATCGAAACGGCGCGAATAGGCGCCGAAGGGTTCGATATGAACGCCGGTCAGCGTCACCAGCTGCGTGCCGCGATCGCGGTTGTAGGCGTCCAGATAGGGTTCGGTCTGGAAGTAGTTGACGTCGATGCGCTTCTGCACGACCTGGTCATTGGGCTGCACATAGTCGCTGAAGATGCGCACCTCCAGCGTCACGCCCTGCTCGGCCAGCAGCGGCTTGACCACCTCCAGGATCTCGGCGTGCGGGATCGCGGTCGCGGCCACGCTCAGACGCGTATCCGCGCCATCGCGTTGACCGCCACCGCAGGCCGTCAATGCCAGTGCCGCGCCGGCCAGGACCAGACTGACGAGAATCGGGCCGGCGAGAAGCAGGGAACGCGGGGAATGTTTCATGTCAATTCATCCAGTTAACGTGAGTCCCAGGACCTGCCCAGGAAATGCAAAAAAAACCGCTCCCTCTCCCCTGCCAACGGCGGGGGAGAGGGCTGGGGTGAGGGGGGCAGTTCGCGATAGCAATAAACAAAAGCACCCGCGCCTGTGGCGCTCGCCCCCTCACCCTGACCCTCTCCCCCGCAAGCGAGGGAGAGGGGAATGCTATTGAATTCATGATCTCGGGCGATTTTCGACTCGCGGGCGTTGAAGCAAATCAACGCCGGCTGAAGCGCGCCACGAGGCGGTCGCCAACGAACTGCAGCGCCTGCACCAGTATCAGCAGCAGCACCACGGTGACCAGCGCGACATCGGTATGCGAGCGCAGGTAGCCGTCGCGGTAAGCCAGATCGCCGAGGCCGCCGGAACCGATGGCGCCGCCCATCGCGGTGAAGCCGATCAGTGCAATCGCGGTCACCGTCGCGCCGGCCACCAGCGCCGGCAGGGCTTCGGGCAGCAACACGCGCCACACCAGCTGCCAGGTGGTCGCGCCCATCGCCAGGCTGGCCTCGATCACGCCGCGATCCACTTCGCGCAGCGCGGCTTCCACCAGCCGTGCGTAGAACGGTGCTGCGCCGACCACCAGCGGCAGGATCGCGCCACGCACCCCGAGCGAGGTGCCGACGATCCACAGCGTCAGCGGAATCATCGCGATCATCAGGATGATGAAAGGCACTGAACGCAGCAGGTTCACCACCGCCGCCAGCACGCCGTGCAGCACCGGCTGCGCATGCAGCTGGCGCGGCGCACTGAGGAACAGCAGCACCCCCAGCGGCAGGCCGAACAGGATCGTCAGCGGCAGCGAGGCGCCGAGCATCAGCAGCGTATCGACCGTGGCCCAGCCGATCTCGCCCCATTTGGCAACGGAAAGATGCTGGAAGAAACCGTCGCCGTTCATGCCCGCAATACCTGCACATGGACCCCGGCTGCCGTCAATTGCGCCTGCGCCGCGTCGATATCCCCGCCCAGCAGCGCCACGGTCAGCTGCCCATACGGGGTTTCACGGATGCGGTCGATGCGGCCGGACAGCAGGCTGTAATCGATGCCGGTGGCGCGTGCGACCTGCGCCAGCAGTGGCTTGTGCGTGTCTTCCCCGAGGAAGGTCAGGCGCAGGATGCGGCCCTGCACCTGGGCGAAGGCTCGCGTCTGGGCTTCTTCATCAACGTGCTCGGCCTCGGCGACGAAACGGCGCGTGGTGGGATGCTGCGGGTGCAGGAAAACATCGGTGACCGCGCCGCTTTCGACCAGCCGGCCGGCATCCAGCACCGCGACCTTGTCGCAGACCCGGCGCACCACATCCATCTCGTGCGTGATCAGCACGATGGTCAGGCCCAGTTCGCGGTTCAGGCGCGCCAGCAGATCCAGCACCGCGGCCGTGGTCTGCGGATCAAGCGCGCTGGTGGCCTCATCGCAGAGCAGGATCTTCGGCCCTGTCGCCAGCGCCCGCGCGATGCCCACGCGCTGTTTCTGTCCGCCGGACAGCTGCGCCGGGTATTTGTCGGCCTGGCTTTCCAGCCCGACCAGCGCCAGCAGTTCGCGCACCCGCGCATCGGCCTGCTGCGGCGTGCGACCGGCCAGCTGCAACGGAAAGGCGATGTTCTGCGCCACCGTTCTGGCCGAGAGCAGGTTGAAGTGCTGGAAGATCATGCCGACGCGCCGACGCAGCGCGCGCAGGCCGGCCGCGTCCAACGCGCCGACCTCTTCGCCATCGACCAGCAGGCGGCCGCCGCTGTGCGGCTCAAGCCGGTTGATCAGCCGAACCAGGGTCGATTTGCCGGCACCGGAATGCCCGATCACGCCGAACACCTCGCCGGCACCGATGTCCAGATCCAGCGGCTGCAGCGCGACGAATTCGCCCTGCGGCCCGGAATAGGATTTGTGTACCGCCCGGAACTGGATCACGCCGGCTTCACCTGCGCCCGGAAAAGCCGTGCAGCGTAACAGCGCACGACGTTTGTGCCTTGTTCCCGGAAGCCAGCTGCTTATGCGAACGCGTCATGAGCTGCGCCCGGCAGCCGGCCCGAGCACGGCCACCGCCTGCGCCGCGATGCCTTCGCCGCGACCGGTGAAACCAAGCTTTTCCGACGTGGTGGCCTTGACTCCGACCGCATCGGGCTCGACACCCAGATCGGCGGCCAGATGTTCACGCATCGCATCGATATGCGGCGCCAGTTTCGGCCGCTCGCAGATCACCACCGCGTCGATATTGCCGACCCGCCAGCCGCGTTCGTGCAGCATCGCCACCACCGCGCGCAGCAGTTCGCGGCTGTCCACGCCGGCCCAGCGCGCGTCCGAAGGCGGAAAATGCCGGCCGATGTCGCCCAGCGCCAGCGCGCCCAGCAGCGCATCGCACAGCGCGTGGATCAGCACATCGCCATCGGAATGGGCCAGAAGACCATGGCTGTGCGCGATGCGCACGCCGCCGATGACGACATGGTCGCCAGGGCCGAAGGCGTGCACGTCGTAGCCGATGCCGATGCGGGGCAGATTCATGATTGCGGGTTCCTCAGCAGGAATTCGGCCAGCGCCACGTCCTGCGGTGTGGTGACCTTGATATTGTCGGCGGCGCCAGCCACCAGGCGGACGGGGACGCCGGACCTTTCCATTGCCATGGCCTCGTCGGTGACCTGTACGCCGGCCGCGGCGGCATCGCGCAACGCGGTGGACAGTACGCCACGGCGGAACATCTGCGGGGTCAGTGCACGCCACAGTCCTTCGCGCGGCACCGTGGCTTCGACATGGCCGTTGTGATCGGCGCGCTTGAGGGTGTCGCTCAGCGGTTGCGCCAGCAGTGCGCCTTCACCATGGCCGGCGGCATCCAGCAGCGCGTCCAGATCCGCATGGCGCAGGCACGGGCGCGCGGCGTCATGCACCAGCACGAAATCGGTTGCGGCCACATCCTGCGGCAAGGCTTCCAGGCCAGCCAGCACCGAATCGGCGCGTTCGGCACCGCCAGCGGTGGTCAGCAGCGGCGTGCCTTCCAGTTCCTTCCAGCCGGGCCAGTCGCGGTCACCGGGCGAGAGCACCACCATCAGGCCGGCCACGCGCGGATGCGCGGCCAGACGCCGCAGCGTGTGTTCGATCAGCGGTTTGCCGGCCAGCGCCAGATACTGCTTGGGCAACGGCGCGCCGATGCGGGTGCCGCGCCCGGCAGCCGGCACCACCACCCAGAAGCGCTGCTGCATCATCGCCGAGGTTCCGGTTCGGGCGGCACCGGCTCGACCACGCGGTAGAAGGTTTCGCCCGGCTTGATCAGGCCCAGTTCGGCGCGCGCGCGCTCTTCCATCGCGGCCTGGCCTTCGCGCAGTTCTTCGACCTCGGCCGCGAGCGCGGCATTGCGCCGTTCCAGTTCCTCGTTCTCGCGCGCCTGCGCCTCAACGCGGGCGCGCAGATCTTCAACCTCGCGCACCCCGCCGCTGCCGACCCAGTATTTGATCTGGAGCAGCACGATCAGGGCCAGCAGCACGAGGGCAGTCAGGCGCGCCATGCGTCATCGTTCAACCGTTCGCCAGGCTGACGAAGGCATTGAGGCCAGCGTAGCGGGCACCGGCGCCGAGGGCTTCCTCGATGCGCAACAGCTGGTTGTACTTGGCGACGCGGTCCGAACGGCAGAGCGAACCTGTCTTGATCTGACTGGCGCTGGTGGCCACCGCGATATCGGCGATGGTGGTGTCCTCGGTTTCGCCGGAACGGTGAGAGACCACGGCGGCGTAGCGGTGCGCATCGGCCATCGCGATGGCTTCCAGGGTTTCGCTCAGCGTGCCGATCTGGTTGACCTTGATCAGGATCGCGTTGCCGATGCGCTTGTCGATGCCTTCGCGGAAGATCTTCGGGTTGGTGACGAACAGGTCGTCGCCCACCAGCTGGACGCGTTCACCCAGGCGCCGGGTCAGCAGTTCCCAACCGTCCCAGTCGTCCTCAGCCATGCCGTCCTCGATCGTGATGATCGGGTACTGGCGCGCCCAGTCGGCCAGGAAGTCGACGAACTGCTCGGCCGACAGGCGCTTGCCTTCGCCGGTCAGCAGATACTTGCCGCTGTCGTAGAACTCCGAGCTGGCCACATCCAGCCCGAGCAGCACATCGTCACCGGCCCGGCAGCCGGCCTTGTTGATGGCTTCCAGAATGGTGTCGATCGCCTCGACATTGGATTCCAGATCCGGCGCGAAACCGCCTTCATCGCCCACTGCAGTGGACAGGCCGCGACCCTTCAGCACTGATTTGAGCGCGTGGAAGATTTCGGTGCCGGCGCGCAGCGCTTCGGAGAACGAATCAAAACCGACCGGCAGGATCATGAATTCCTGCATGTCAACGTTGTTGTCGGCATGCGCACCGCCGTTGATGATGTTCATCATCGGCACCGGCAGCGTGACTTCGCGGCCCTGCGCCAGGTGCTGCCACAGCGGCATGCGGCGCGAGGCGGCGACCGCATGCGCATTGGCCAGCGAAACGCCGAGCAGCGCATTGGCGCCGAGCTCGCTCTTGTTGTCGGTGCCGTCCAGATCGATCAGGCGCGCATCCAGGCCGGCCTGATCGGCTGCATCGAAACCGGTCAGTGCCGCTGCGATGGTTTCATTGACGTTGGCCACCGCCTTGCGCACGCCCTTGCCCAGATAGCGGGTCTTGTCGCCGTCGCGCAGTTCCACCGCCTCGCGCATGCCGGTGGAGGCACCGGACGGCACCGCGGCGCGGCCGAAGCTGCCATCGGCCAGTGTCACTTCGGCTTCGAGCGTGGGATTGCCGCGGGAGTCGAGGATTTCGCGGGCGTGGATGGTCTTGATCGTGGTCATGGATTGAATACGTCGGGTCGAATGGAAAGGTAGATCTGTTGCCGCCGCTGCGCGAGAGCGCGTGCTTCACGGCGTTCGCGCCGCCAGGCCGGGATGCCGACCAGCAACGCCGCCAGCGCCACCGAGAGCGCCAGCACCGGCACCGTGGTCAGCGTCGGCACCAGCCATTGCAGCAGCAGCGGGAAAACAAGCAGGGACAATGCCACAAACACCAGCACATCGCGGACGAAGGCCTGGAAGCGCCGTTCCAGCGCCGAGGTTTTCAGTTCCAGCAGGGCCAGGTGGGTGTCGCGGCCTGTGGGAGGCTCCATGTCATTGTCCTCGAATCGGAAAGTCCAGCCGGCCTTCGCCGTGCCTCAGGCCAGCTCCAGCAAACCACCGCGCTTCACCACCGCATCCAGTTCCTGCATCGTGGCCAGCAGGTCTTCCATGCGGCCCAGCGGCCAGGCGTTGGGGCCATCGGACAGGGCCTTGTCCGGGTCCGGATGGGTTTCCATGAAGACACCGGCCACGCCCACCGCGATCGCGGCGCGTGCCAGCACCGGCACGAACTCGCGCTGGCCGCCGGACTTGCCATCGGCGCCGCCGGGCAATTGCACCGAATGGGTGGCATCGAACACCACCGGGCAGCCGGTATCACGCATCACCGCCAGCGAGCGCATGTCCGAGACCAGGTTGTTGTAGCCGAAGCTGGTGCCGCGTTCGCACACCATGATCGCCTCGTTGCCGGTGGCCTGGGCCTTGGCCGAGACGTGCTTCATTTCCCACGGGCTCAGGAACTGGCCCTTCTTGATGTTGACCGGACGTCCGGCGGCGGCGACCTTCTGGATGAAGTCGGTCTGGCGGCACAGGAAGGCCGGCGTCTGCAACACATCCACGACGGCGGCCACTTCATCCATCGGGGTGTATTCGTGCACATCGGTCAGCACCGGCACGCCGATCTGGCGCTTGACCTCGTCCAGGATCTTCAGGCCAGCTTCCATGCCGGGGCCGCGGAAGCTGGCGCCGGAGGTGCGGTTGGCCTTGTCGAAACTGGATTTGAAGATGAAGGGAATGCCGAGCCGGCTGGTGATTTCCTTCAGCGTGCCGGCGGTATCCAGTTGCAGCTGCAACGACTCGATCACGCAGGGCCCGGCGATCAGGAAGAACGGCCGCTCAAGGCCGACATCGAATCCACACAGCTTCATGGTGTCTGCTCCACAGCGGCGACGGCGCCAGCGCCGGCCGTTTCAACATCGCCCTGCCCGGCCTTGTGGCGGCGCGCGGCACGGATGAAATCCACAAACAACGGATGCCCATCGCGCGGCGTGGACAGGAATTCCGGATGGAACTGCGCCGCGATGAACCAGGGGTGGGCGGGAATCTCGACCACTTCCACCAGCAGATCGTCCATCGACTTGCCCGAGAACGACAGCCCGGCTTCCTTCAGCGCGGTGCGGTAGTGGTTGTTGAATTCGTAGCGGTGGCGATGGCGTTCGACGATGACATCGCTGCCATAGATTTCGCGTACCCGCGAGCCGGGCTTGAGCCGGCACTGCTGCGCGCCCAGGCGCATCGTGCCGCCCAGATCCGAAGCTTCGTCGCGCTGCTCCAGCACGCCGCTGGAGGTACGCCATTCGGTGATCAGGCCGATCACCGGATGCGGGGCCTGCGGATCGTTCTCGGTGCTGTTGGCGCCTTCCAGCCCGGCCACGTTGCGCGCGTATTCGACCACCGCCGCCTGCATGCCGTAGCAGATGCCGAAATACGGCACCTGCTGCTCGCGCGCATATTGCGCCGCCAGCACCTTGCCCTCGAAACCGCGATCACCGAAACCACCGGGCACCAGCACGCCATCGGCGTCTTCCAGCAGGCCCAGCCCTTCGGTTTCCAGTTGCGCCGCCTCGACCCACTTGAGCCGGACCCGCGTGCGCTGTTGCAGGCCGCCGTGGCGCAGGGCCTCGGCCAGCGATTTGTAGGCATCGTGGTGATCGACGTACTTGCCGACGATGGCGATGGTGACTTCGTCCTGCGGATGCTCCATCGCATCCACCACCGCGCTCCATTCGGACAGATCGGCCGGGCCGGCCGAGGCCAGGTTGAAACGCTCGACCACGATCCGGTCCAGCCCCTGGCTGTGCAGCCACAGCGGAATCCTGTAGATGTTGTCCAGATCGATGACGTTGATCACCGCCTCTTCCGGCACGTTGGTGAACAGCGCGATCTTGCGCCGCTCGGCCTCGGGCAGCGGCTGCTCACTGCGGCACAGCAGCACATCGGGCTGGATGCCGATGGAGCGCAGCTCCTTCACCGAATGCTGGGTCGGCTTGGTCTTCAGCTCACCGGCCGCCGCGATCCACGGCACCAGGGTCAGATGCACGAACAGCACCTTGCCGGCGCCACGCTTGGTGCGGATCTGGCGGATCGCCTCCAGGAACGGCAGCGACTCGATGTCGCCCACGGTACCGCCGATCTCCACCAGCGCCACGTCGTAGCCTTCGGTGGCCACATCGATGCTGCGCTGGATCTCGTCGGTGATGTGCGGGATCACCTGCACCGTGCCGCCAAGGTAGTCGCCCCGGCGCTCGCGCCGGATCACGTTGTCGTAGATGCGCCCGGTGGTGACCGAGTTGCGCCGCGCCATGCGGGTGCGCACAAAGCGCTCGTAATGGCCCAGATCCAGATCGGTTTCGGCACCGTCATCGGTGACGTAGACCTCGCCGTGCTGGAACGGGCTCATCGTGCCCGGATCGACATTGATGTACGGGTCCAGCTTCATCAGCGTGACCTTCAGGCCACGCGACTCGAGCACAGACGCAAGCGAAGCGGCGGCGATGCCCTTGCCAAGCGAGGACACAACGCCACCGGTAACAAATATGAGGGGAGTCATGGGGTATGGATGCAGCCGGAAAGCGCAATTCTACCGGGTAGCGATGACCGGGGCGAGGTGCAGGCTGAATGCCTGCATGCGCGGCATGCATTCCGGCCCGCCCGAAAACTGCCACGGGGCTTGATTCCTGCGGCGAATCCGTGACCCGATTGCTGTATTCGCACCGGTAATGGCGCGGACACCACGTTGAGAAACTCCGGCAACAAAAAAGCGGGCCGAAGCCCGCTTTTTCTTCAACAGCCTGCGAAGTGTGGAACTCAGCCTTCGCCGCCGTCTTCGTTCACGGCCTTCATGGACAGGCGGATGCGGCCCTGCTTGTCCACTTCCAGCACCTTGACCTTGACCACGTCGCCTTCCTTGAGCACGTCGCTGACCTTTTCCACGCGCTCGTCGGAGATCTGCGAAACGTGCACCAGGCCGTCCTTGCCGGGGGCGATGGTGACGAAGGCGCCGAAGTCCATGATCTTGGCAACCTTGCCTTCGTAGACGCGGCCGGGCTCGACATCGGAGGTGATCTGCTCGATGCGGGCCTTGGCGGCCTGCGCGGCGGCGGCGTTGACCGAGGCGATGACGATGGTGCCATCGTCCTGGATGTCGATCTGGGTGCCGGTTTCCTTGGTGATGCCCTGGATCGTGGCGCCGCCCTTGCCGATCACTTCGCGGATCTTGTCCGGGTGGATCTTGATCGTCAGCAGGCGCGGGGCGTAGTCGGACAGCTCCTGGCGCGGTGCGGTCAGGCCCTTGGCCATTTCATCCAGGATGTGCAGACGACCGGCCTTGGCCTGGTTCAGCGCCACCTGCATGATTTCGCTGGTGATGCCTTCGATCTTGATATCCATCTGCAGCGCCGAGATGCCCTCGGAGGTGCCGGCCACCTTGAAGTCCATGTCGCCGAGGTGATCTTCATCACCCAGGATGTCGGACAGCACGACGTAGTCGCCGCCCTCCTTGACCAGACCCATCGCGATACCGGCCACCGGGGCCTTGATCGGCACGCCGGCATCCATCAGCGCCAGCGAGCTGCCGCAGACCGAGGCCATCGAGGAGGAGCCGTTGGACTCGGTGATTTCCGAGACGATGCGGATGGTGTACGGGAACTCTTCCAGCGACGGCATCACCGCCAGCACGCCACGCTTGGCCAGACGGCCGTGGCCGATTTCGCGGCGCTTGGGACCCATCATGCGGCCGACTTCACCGACCGAATATGGCGGGAAGTTGTAGTGAAACAGGAAGTTGTCCTTGGACTCGCCTTCCACCGCGTCGATGATCTGACCATCGCGCGCGGTGCCCAGCGTGGTGATGACCAGCGCCTGGGTTTCGCCACGGGTGAACAGGGCCGAGCCGTGGGTACGCGGCAGCGTGCTGACGCGCACCGCGATCGGGCGCACGGTGTCCAGCGCTCGGCCGTCGATGCGCACCTTGGTGCTGAGCACCGACTGGCGCATGGTCTGGTATTCCAGCTCGCCGAATTCGGCGGAAAGCTCGGCCGCATTCCAGGCGTTGGCCTCGATCTGCGGGGTCAGCTCTTCCAGCACCGTCTTCTTCAGCGCGGAAATCGCGTCGCGGCGCGCAAGCTTGTCGCGGATCGCAAAGGCCTGCGTCAGGCGATCACCGATGGCGCCCTTGAGCGCATCGATCACGCCCTGGTTACGGGCCGGTGCCTGCCATTCCCAACGCGGCTTGCCGGCTTCGGCTGCGAACTCGTTGATCGCGTTGATCACGGTCTGCATCTGCTCGTGGCCGAAGGTCACCGCGCCGAGCATGACGTCTTCGCTCAGCAGCTTGGCTTCGGATTCGACCATCAACACCGCCTTGGCGGTACCGGCCACGACCAGTTCCAGATCGGACGATTCCAGTTCGGTTCTGGTCGGGTTCAGCAGGTACTGGCCGTTGGCGTAACCGACCTTGGCGGCACCGATCGGGCCGTTGAACGGGATGCCCGACAGCGCCAGCGCGGCCGAGGTGCCGATCAGGGCCGGGATGTCGCCCTCCACTTCCGGATTCAGCGAAACCACGGTGGCGACCACCTGGACTTCGTTGCGGAAGCCTTCCGGGAACAGCGGGCGGATCGGACGGTCGATCAGGCGCGAGTTCAGGGTTTCACGCTCGGAGGGACGCGCCTCGCGCTTGAAGAAGCCGCCGGGGATGCGGCCGCCCGCGTAGAACTTTTCCTGGTAGTCCACGGTGAGCGGGAAGAAGTCGACGCCTTCGCGTGCCGTCTTGCTGCCCACCACGGAAACCAGCACCACGGTGTCGGACATCTTGACGATGACCGCACCGCCGGCCTGACGGGCAATTTCACCCGTTTCCAGCGTGACCTGATGATTCCCGTACTGGAATGTCTTGGTTACTTTCGCCACGTTTCTATATCCTTGCGCGCTTAACGACGGAGGCCAAGGCGCTCGATCAGCGTCTTGTAACGGTCCACGTCCTTGCCCTTGAGGTAAGCCAGCAGGCTGCGACGCTGGTTGACCAGCATCAGGAGTCCGCGGCGGCTGTGATGATCCTGCTTGTGGGTCTTGAAGTGCTCGGTGAGCTGTTCGATGCGCGCCGAGAGCAAGGCGACCTGGACTTCCGGAGAGCCGGTGTCGTTCGGGCCGCGCTTGAAATCTTCAATGATCTTCTGGGTGTCGATTGCCATGGGGTAAACCACCTTGTGTTGATGCGAGACCGGCAGGAACACAGGGCCCCATAGCCATGTGCACCGCGTGGATCGCCGCTGGGAAACGCCCTGGAAAGGGACGAAATGAAATGGTAAAGCCTGAGAATTATAACTGGCTGCCTGGCTTCACGCCACCGCTGCCGCCATCGCCGTGGACCACCGCCCAGCGGAACAGACGCTGGATGCGCAGCTTGCCGGCGGCATCGGCGGATGCCAGCCCCAGCGCGCGGGCGTGCGTATCGCAGACCACCACGAGCTGGTCGGGTGGCAATTGCGGCGCGCGCAGAACCTGACCCTGACCGAAACGGCGTACATCGGCGGCATCCAGCTTCAGAGTCGGATAGCCGGCCAAGCCGGCTTCAACCGGCAACAGCACCGCATCCAGCGCTTCCCGCCCCTGTCCGGCCAGGGATTTCAGTTCCTCCAGGGTTTGCATCTGCGGCTGGCGGAACGGTTCGACCCAGAGCCGGCGCAGCACCGTCACATGGCCGCCGCAGCCCAGTGCATCGCCGATATCGCGCGCCAGGCTGCGGACATAGGTGCCCGAACCGCATTCGACTTCCAGTTCCAGCCAGTCCGGGCCGGTGTCTGTCAGCGTCAGCGAGAACACCTCGACCTCGCGCGCCGGCACTTCGAATTCCTCGCCGCGGCGGGCACGCAGATACAGCGGCTCGCCATCGCGCTTGAGCGCCGAATAGCGCGGAGGCACCTGACGGATACGGCCACGGAACTGGGCCAGCACCTGCTCGATGATTTCGTCACTGAGCGGCGGCACCGGGCGCTCGCGGGTGACGTGGCCTTCGGCATCATCGGTATCTGTCTCGATGCCGAGCTGCACACGAGTGTGATAGGCCTTGGCTTCCGAGAGCAGCAGGCCGGCGATCTTGGTGGCCTCGCCCAGGCAGATCGGCAGCAGGCCGGTGGCCAGTGGATCGAGGGCGCCGGTATGACCGGCCTTCTCCGCTTCGAACAGCGTGCGCACCTGCTGCAGCGCCTGGTTGGAGCTCAGGCCCAGCGGCTTGTCCAGCAGCACGATGCCATGGATGTCGCGCGCAGGCGGACGGCGGTATTGCGGGGGACGGCGAGCCATGGGGAACCTGTACGTTGCGACAGGCGGCTCAGCGGTCCTCGCGCAGCAGTTGCTCGATGCGCTCGCCCCGGTCGACCGAGTCGTCGTAGTGGAAATGCAGCTCCGGCACGGCACGCATGCGCACGCGACGGCCCAGTTCGAAACGCAGTTCGCGCCCCAGTTCCTTCAGTGCCGCCAACGCTTCGGCCGCCCGTGCCGGATCCAGCGCGGTGACGAAGACCTTGGCATGCGCCAGATCGCGCGTGACCTCGACATCGGACACGCTGACCGACGGCAACCCATGCTCGCGCACGGCGGCGTGCACCAGCTCACCCACATCACGGCGGAGCTGGGCGGAAACACGATCGGTGCGCAGGAAGGATTTGGTCATTGGGAGAGATCGGGATTTGGAATTGGGGATTCGGGAAAGCGGGGCGGGATCTGGGGCGGAAATGCTCTTTCCAATCCCCAATCCCGAACCCCCAATCCCGGCCTCACAGCGTCCTTGCCACCTCGATGCGTTCGAAGCACTCGATCTGGTCACCCGGCTGCACGTCGTTGTACTGCTTGACCGCGATGCCGCACTCGGTGCCGGAACGCACTTCGTCCACGATATCCTTGAAGCGGCGCAGCGATTCCAGTTCGCCCTCGAAGATCACGGTGTTGTCGCGCAGCACGCGGATCGGCTTGTTGCGCTTGACCACACCCTCGGTGACCATCGAACCGGCTACGGCGCCGAACTTGGAGCTGCGGAACACCTCGCGCACCTCGGCGATGCCGATGATCTCCTCGCGCACTTCCATGCCCAGCAGGCCGGATGCCACCTGCTTCACCTGGTCGATCACGTCGTAGATGATCGAGAAGTAGCGCAGATCCAGATTGTTGGCCTCGATCACCTTGCGCGCCGATGCGTCGGCACGCACGTTGAAGCCGATGATCGTGGCCTTGGAGGTGGCGGCCGAATTGGCGTCGGACTCGGTGATGCCGCCCACGCCGGCGATGATGACATTGATCCGGATCAGGTCGTTGGACAGAGCCGTCAGCGATTGGCGCAGCGCTTCCACCGAACCCTGCACATCAGCCTTGATCACCAGGTTCAGCTGCTGCGGCTGGCCTTCGCTCTGGCCCATCTGCGCCAGCACGTCTTCCATGCGGTTGCCGGCCTGTTTGACCAGGCGCGATTCACGCTGCTTGGTTTCACGCTGCTGCGCGACATCCTTGGCCAGGCGCTCGTCCTCGACCACGACGAAATCATCGCCCGCGCCCGGCACGCCGGACAGGCCCAGCACCACCACCGGAATCGATGGTGTGGCCTCGGGCACCTGACTGCCGGTTTCGTCGAACAGTGCGCGCACGCGACCGTACTGGATGCCGCAGACCAGGTAGTCGCCCTTCTTGAGCGTGCCCTGTTGCACCAGCACCGTGGCGACCGGGCCGCGACCCTTGTCGAGCGCGGATTCGATGACGACACCGCTGGCGCGTGCATCGCGCACCGCGCGCAGTTCCAGCACTTCGGCCTGCAGCAGGATGGCGTCGAGCAGATCGTCGATGCCGGTGCCCTGCTTGGCAGAAACCGGCACCATCTGCACATCGCCGCCGAATTCTTCGGCCAGCACGTCGTGCTGGATCAGTTCCTGCTTGACCTTGTCGGGATTGGCGTCGGACTTGTCGATCTTGTTGATCGCCACCACCAGCGGCACGCCGGACGAGCGCGCGTGCTGGATCGCTTCCACCGTCTGCGGCTTGACGCCGTCATCGGCGGCAACCACCAGCACGATCACGTCGGTCAGCTTGGCACCGCGGGCACGCATCGCGGAGAACGCGGCGTGGCCCGGGGTGTCCAGGAAGCTGATCACGCCCTTCGGGGTGTCTACATGGTAGGCGCCGATGTGCTGGGTGATGCCGCCAGCCTCGCCAGTGGCGATCTTGGTGCGGCGCAGGTAGTCCAGCAGCGAGGTCTTGCCGTGGTCGACGTGGCCCATGATGGTGACCACCGGCGGACGCACTTCGCCTTCGCCCTGGATTTCCTCGACCAGCGCGGTCAGTGCCGATTCGGCATCGTTGTCGCTGGCGCGCACGGCCGTATGGCCCAGTTCCTCGACCACCAGCACTGCGGTGTCGTGGTCGATGGTCTGGTTGATCGTGGCCATCACGCCCATCTTGAACAGCGCCTTGACCACCTCGCCGCCCTTGAGCGCGAGCTTGTTGGCCAGTTCAGCCACCACGATGGAATCGCCGATCGCCACTTCACGCACCACCGGTGCGCTGGGGCGCGAGAAGCTGTGCTGGCCACTGGCGGCGCCACGTCCTGCTTCACGCCGGGTCGGCTTGCGGTTGCGTGCGCCACGGCGTGCGCTGCCGGTATCGGACAGATGCAGCTCGCCGCGCGAGAAACGCCCGCCTTCCGAATCGCGTGCCGCACCAGCGCCACGCGCCGGCCGGGCCGGCCGCGCGCCCGGCTTGTCAGTGCGCGGCGGAGGCGGCGGAGGCGGCGTTTCGACACGCGGCTCGCGCTTCGGGGTCAGGGTTTCGACGATGCGCTTGCGCTTGGGCGGATCCAGGGTTTCGATGATGCGTTCGCGCTTCGGCGCCGCCGGCACCTCGTCCTCGACCTCAGCCACGGGCTCGGCCACAACTTCTTCCACCACGACCGGCTCGGCCGCCTGACGTGCGGCTTCCTCGGCTTCCTGGCGGGCGCGCTCGGCGGCCTCGGCCTCCTCGCGTTCGCGGGCGGCGGCTTCGTCCTTGCGCTTCTGGTCGGCATCTTCCAGCGCGGCCTTCTCGGCCTCGTTGCGGGCCTGGGACTCGGCCAGCTTGCGCTGCGCCTCTTCACGCTCCTCGTCGACCGGCGCTTCGATTTCGGCGCGCTTGACGTAGGTGCGCTTCTGCCGGACCTCGACGTTGACCGTGGCCTTGCCCTTGCCGGCGGGCACGGTCAGCTCCTCGATCTTGCGGCGCTTGAGCGTGATCTGGCGCGGTGCGGCCGCGTCGGTGGCCGGATCGGCCTTGCCCTGGGCGCGGCGCAGAAAGCCGAGCAGCTTCATCTTCTCGGTGGGGGTGACCACCTGATCGGGGCTGTTGAAGCTCATGCCGGCCTCCGCCAGCTGCTCCAGCAGCCTGTCGACCGGGGTGCCGACCAACTTGGCGAGGGATCGTACGGTGACTTCAGACATGCGACTTCCTATGGCTTTGGCCCGCGCAGCAGCGCTGCGGGCGCGTGAATTATCGGTGAGCGGCGCGATCTGCGCGCGTTCACTCGAACCAGTGCTTGCGTGCCTGCATGATCAGCGCGGCGGCGGACTCTTCGTCGAGGCCTTCGACATCGAGGATTTCATCAACGGCCATGTCGGCCAGATCATCGCGCGTGACGATGCCGCGACGTGCCAGTTCATAGGCGAGCTCTTCGGTGATGCCCTCCAGTGCGAGCAGATCCTCGGCCGGTTGGTTGCCGGCCAGTTCCTCCTCGACCGCCAGCGCTTCATGCAGCAGCGCATCGCGGGCCCGGGCGCGCAGTTCCTCGACGATGTCCTCGTCGAAACCCTCGATCGCCAGCAATTCGGCGGCCGGAACGTAGGCGATCTCCTCGATCGTGGAGAAGCCTTCCACCACCAGAATCCCGGCGATTTCCTGATCCACTTCCAGCTTGTCGATGAAGACCTGACGCGCCACGGCCTGTTCGGCCTCGCTCTTGGCGGTGACCTGGTCCTGGGTCATCACGTTGAGCTGCCAGCCGGTCAGCTTGCTGGCCAGACGCACGTTCTGGCCACCGCGCCCGATGGCCTGGGCGAGCTTGTCCTCGGCCACGGCGATGTCCATCGAGTGCTTTTCCTCGTCGACGATGATCGACTGCACTTCGGCCGGCGCCATCGCATTGATGACGAACTGGGCCGGGTTGTCGGACCACAGCACGATGTCGATGCGCTCACCGTTGAGTTCGTTGCTGACCGCCTGCACGCGCGATCCGCGCATGCCGATGCAGGCGCCGATCGGATCGGTGCGGCTGTCGTGCGCCAGCACCGCGATCTTGGCGCGGTCGCCCGGATCACGTGCAGCCGCCTTGATCTCGACCAGGCCCTGGCCCACTTCCGGCACTTCGAGCTTGAACAGTTCGATCATGAATTCCGGCGCGGTGCGCGACATGAACAGCTGCGGGCCGCGCACTTCCGAACGCACCTCGGCCAGATAGCCGCGAACCCGGTCACCGGCGCGCATGGTGTCGCGCGGGATCGCCTTGTCCTTGCTGATATAGGCCTCGGCGTTGTCGCCCAGGTCGATGAACACGCTGCCGCGCTCGACCCGCTTGACCACGCCGGTCAGCAGCTCACCGACGCGGTCGGCATAGGCTTCCACCACCTGGGCGCGCTCGGCCTCGCGCACGCGCTGCACGATCACCTGCTTGGCGGCCTGTGCGGCGATGCGGCCGAACTCGGCGTTTTCGACCTGTTCTTCGATGAATTCCTCGACCTGCGCATCGGCGCGCACATCGAGCGCATCCATCAGGCGGATCTGGCGCGAGGGCGATTCCATCACCACATCGTCGGCCACGATTTCCCAGCGACGGAAGGTTTCGTATTCGCCACTGCGCGGATCGATCTTGACCCGCATCGTCACTTCTTCGTCCGGATAGCGCTTCTTGGCGGCGGACGCGAGCGCGGCCTCCATCGCCTCGACGATGACCTGGCGCGCAACGCCTTTCTCGTGCGCCACGGCCTCAATGACGTTCAACAATTCCTTGCTCATCTGCATCGCTCCGGCGGGCCGACTGCGGCCCCGTAGAGTTGACGGAAAATTCGGGGCGGCCGATCAGGCACCGCGTTTGTTTGAACCGGCAGCGGCCGCAGCGCGCCCGGGCTTGGCCGGCTTTTCGAAGACCGGTACCAGTCGTGCTTTCTGGATCGCCTCGCAGGCCAGCTCAACCGGCTGACCGTCCTGTTCCAGCGTCACGCGGGCATCGGCCACGGCAAGGATACGCCCTTGGAAACGGCGCCGCCCGTCCTGCGGAAACTCCAGCGTGACCTTGGCCTGCTCGCCGATGAAACGGGCGAAATGCTCCGGCTTGAACAGCGGCCGGTCAAGACCGGGTGAGGAGACTTCCAGCGTGTAATGGCTGTCGATCGGGTCGTTCACATCCAGCAGCGCGCTGACCTCGCGGCTGACCGCCTCACAGTCTTCCAGCGTCACCGCGCGGCCGTCCACATCGATATACAGGCGCAGCACGGCATTGCCGCTGCCGGCATTGAATTCGATACCCAGCAGTTCCAGCTCCAGCGCATTCACGACCGGGGCCAGCAGGGCTTCGATCTGGTTTTCGATCTGCGACATGCAATGCACTCAAAGACCCGGCACCTGGGTGCCGAACAAAAAAAAGGGGCACAAGGCCCCATTTTGATTCCAGTCCGGATTCATGGAAGCCGCGTTGCCGCGGACTTCTGTGAAAACCCGTGAACGGGCTTTCCTGGGTCCAGAAAATGTGAAGAGCCTCCGCAGAGGCTCATCACATTACCGAACTGGTAGCGGGGGCAGGATTTGAACCTGCGACCTTCGGGTTATGAGCCCGACGAGCTGCCAGACTGCTCCACCCCGCAGCAGCGAGACAGGCATTCTAGGCTGACATCACCGCGATTGCAAGCCATGCGAAGATGGAGAGTCTGCCGGCTTAGACATGGGCCGGATACCGTCGTGCTTGTAAGCGGATACCGTTTCAGCTTTGCTTGACCACCCCGACGAGCGCGCATGCATGTCCGAAAGCCCTGAAATCCCTTATGCACAGCTGGGTCCGGACACGGTCATCGATGCGGTGCAGTCGCTCGGCCATGACTGCGATGGCCACATCCTGCCGCTGAACAGTTACGAAAACCGGGTTTACCGGGTCGGCATCGAGGATGCGGCACCGCTGGTGGCCAAGTTCTATCGCCCGGGCCGCTGGAGCGATGCAGCCATTCAAGAGGAACACCATTTCACGCAGGAACTGGCCGGCGCGGATCTTTCCGTGGTGGCGCCATTGCTGCATGACGGACAAAGCCTGTTCCATTGGCAGGGCTTCGGCTTCGCGCTGTTCCCCTGCCAGGGCGGCCGCGCACCGGAGCTGTCCAGCGATGACACCCTGCGGCAACTGGGCCGCACTCTGGCGCGCCTGCATGTGGTCGGCGCGCGCCAGCGCTTCCACCATCGCCCGCAACTGGACAGCGAACGTTTCGGCCACGAGCCGCTGCGTTTCCTGGCCGCTTCAGGCTGGCTGCAGGACAGCGTGCGCGACAATTTCCTGTGCGTGGGCCGCGCACTGCTGGCCGAAATCGACGCGGTGTTAGGACGCCACGGCCCGATCACACCCCTGCGCCTGCACGGCGACTGCCACCCGGGCAACATCCTGTGGCGCGACGGGGTGGCGCATTTCGTCGATTTGGACGACTGCATGGGCGGCCCGGCGATCCAGGATCTCTGGATGTTCCTGTCCGGCGGCGCCGCCGAGCAGCGATGGCAACTGGAACGGCTGCTGGAAGGCTACGACGAGTTCCGCGACGCGCCCTGGCACGAGCGCCACCTGATCGAAGCTTTGCGCAGCCTGCGCCTGCTGCATTACCACGCCTGGATCGCACGGCGCTGGAGCGATCCGGCCTTCCCGCGCGCATTCCCGTGGTTTGCCGAAGCGCGCCACTGGGAGGATGTGCTGGTGCAGATGCAGGAACAACTGGCCGCGATGCGTGAGCCGATGTTCGAATGAGTCGCCGCCCACGCACCCCATCAAAGACAGCAACAAGGAGAGCCCCACCGATGCGCCTTTCCATAATCCTGCCCGCGCTGCTGCTCGTCACCGCCAGCGCCGCCCGTGCCGACGACACCCCGCCCGCCGCACCGGTGCTGGCCCAGGTGCTGGCCGAATCCACCACCTTCGACTGGCGCCAGCCGAAGGCGGAAGACACCTTGTATATGGACCTGCCCGGCGGGCGCGTGGTGATCGAACTGGCGCCGCGCTTCGCGCCCGAACACACGGCCAATATCCGCACCCTGGCGCGCGAGGGCTACTGGAACGGGCTGGCCATCGTGCGGGTGCAGGACAACTACGTTGTGCAATGGGCCGATCCGGGCGCCGGCGATGCCACCACACGCAAGCCGCTGGGCACCGCCAAAGCCCGCCTTCCGGCCGAATTCGAACACACCGGCACTCTGCCCGGTCTTGCGCTGATCGACAGCCGCGATGCCTACGCCGAACGGGTCGGCTTCGTCGAAGGCTTTCCGGTCGGACACGATCCGCAGCGCGGCGCGACCTGGCTTGCGCATTGCTACGGCATCGTCGGCGCCGGCCGCGACAATGCCGCCGACAGCAGCAGCGGCGCGGAACTGTATGTGGTGATCGGCCACGCCCCGCGCCATCTGGACCGCAACATCACGCCGGTCGGGCGCGTACTTTCCGGCATGGAACTGCTTTCCGCATTGCCGCGCGGCCCGGCGCCGATGGGCTTCCACGCCGATGCGGCGCACCACGTGCCGATCACTGCCATCACCCTGGCCTCGGAAATCCCGGCCGCCGAGCGCCTGCCGATCGAAGTCTTCCGCACCGACACGCCCGCCTTCCAGCGCCTGGTGCAGGCACGGCGCGAGCGGCATGAGGAATGGTTCGTGGATCCGGTCGGGCGGATCGAACTGTGCAATGTGCCGCTGCCGGTCAGGTTGCGGGCCGATAGTGCGAAATAGCCGGTCAAACCAACAGGCTGCCAGACAGGGCGGACCGGGGCACGCCGACGTGCACGCCCCGGCCCATGCCGTGATGCTGCCGGCTCAGAACGGCTTGGCCAGCACCAGCCAGACGATGGCCACCAGCGCCAGCACCGGCAGTTCGTTGATGATCCGCATCGCGCCCGGGCGCGGCAATGCGCCACCGGCACCAATGGACTTCAGGCGCCGGCCGCAGACGATGTAGTAGACGAAGACCGCCACCACCAGCGCCAGCTTGGCGTGCATCCAGCCCGTGCCCATCGCCACCATCGTCGGGAAATCCGGCAGCACCCGGTAGCCGAACCACAGCACCAGCCCAAGGATGAGGGACAAGCCGAACATCACATGCCCGAAGCGGTACAGCCGCCGCCCCATCAGCACCAGACGCTCGCGCACCGGCGCCTGGTTGCCGGCCTCGCCGAGGTTGACCAGGATGCGTGGCAGGTAGAACACCGCCGCCATGAACGCGATCACGAACACCAGATGAAAGGTCTTGATCCACAGGTACAGGGTCATGGCGTCGGCCTCCGGGCAAAGGGAGGCAGTGTATCCCATTGCCGGCGGCGCCAGATGCCGCTACAATTGGCGGTCTTTGTTGCTTGTCTCCGAGGGTTTCGTCATGAAAGTGCTGTCTTCGCTGAAGTCGGCCAAGTCCCGGCACCGCGACTGCAAGGTCGTCCGTCGCCGCGGCAAGGTCTTTGTGATCTGCAAGAGCAATCCGCGCTTCAAGGCGCGTCAGCGCTGAGATCGCACGCGTCCGCCGCAAGGCGGGTCGCTCTGAAAGGGCCGCAGATTGCGGCCTTTTTCATTGCTGCGCCAGAACGGAAGAACAGTGGCGGCTTTCACCCGGCGCGAATTGCGACATAATGTGACAGCGACGCATCATCCCGACCTGCGAACCGGAGTTCTCCCATGAAACTCGCGCTGCCTCTTCTCCCCGCCCTTGCCCTGCTTGCAACCTGTCTGGCGCTACCGGCACAGGCACAACGTGCCGACACCTTGCTGGTGGACCGGGCCAAAGCCAGCAAGTCCCTGGACAACGCGCCGGTACGCGGCACCACGATGGCGCAGGTCGAAGCCCGCTTCGGTGCACCGACGCAGAAGCTGGAGCCGCGCGGCGGCCAGCAGCCGCAGTGGCCGGTGATCCACCGCTGGGTCTACCCGGACTACACCGTCTACTTCGAGCGTTCGCACGTGATCGACGTGGTCGCGCGCCAGGCCTCGCCGCGCGAGATCGGACCCAAGCCGGTCGAATAAGTATCATGTCCGGCTGGCGCCGAGCGCTTGCCGGACCCGCCCAGCGCGGACCCTTTCCGGCCACGGATGCCTGTGCATCCGTGGCTGTTTCGTTTTCATCTGGAGCATTTTATGCCGCATTGGCGTTTTCCTGCCGAATGGGAACCGCAGGCCGCGATCCTGCTGGCCTGGCCGCACGCTGGCACCGACTGGGCGCAGCGTCTGGCGCAGGTCGAAACCACGTACTTGGCGCTGGTCGGCGCGATCACCCGCTTCCAGCCGGTATTGCTGTGCGTGGCCGGGGAACAGGTCGAACAGCGCGCGCGCGAATTGCTGACCCAGGCCGACGCCGACATCACTGCGATCCGCTTCATCCGGATCGACTACGACGACACCTGGCTGCGCGATTCCGGCCCGATCACGCTGCTCGATGACTCCGGTGCGCCGCGCTTCCTGGATTTCCGCTTCACCGGCTGGGGCGGCAAGTTCGAAGCTGGCCGTGACGATGCGCTGATCGCCGGTCTGGCCGAACGCGGCGTGCTGCGCGCCGACGCGGTGCAGCGCGTCGACTTCGCGCTGGAAGGCGGCGCGATCGAAACCGACGGCCGCGGCACCCTGCTCAGCACCTGGCGCTGCCTGGCCGAACGCCACGGCGAGGATGCGCGTGAGCACGTCACCACCGTGCTGCGCGATTCGCTGCGCCAGCAACGCGTGCTGTGGCTGGAACACGGTTATCTGGAAGGCGACGACACCGACGCCCATATCGACACCCTGGCGCGACTGGCACCGGATGACGCCATCGTGTTCCAGAGCTGCGACGATCCGGCCGATTCGCACTACGCCGAACTGGGCGCGATGGCCGACGAAATCGCCGCGCTGCGCACGGATGAAGGCCAGCCCTACCGGCTGTTCCCGCTGCCGTGGCCGCAACCGGTGCTGGACGAAGGCCGTCGCCTCGCCGCTTCGTATGCCAACTTCCTGATCATCAATGGCGCGGTACTGATGCCGGCCTACGGTGATCCGGCCGACGAGCGCGCCGCAGCGGTACTTGCGAACGCCTTTTCCGATCGCCAGATCATCCAGGTGCCGTGCCGGCCGTTGATCTGGCAGAACGGCAGCCTCCATTGTCTGACCATGCAAATCCCGGAAGGAGCCCTTGCCGATGTCTGATTCCCGCACACTGCGCGTGGCCCTGGTGCAGGAAAGCAACCAGGGCGACGCCAACGCCAACCTGACCCTGGTCGAATCCCGTGTCGCACAGGCGGCGCAGGCCGGCGCCAAACTGGTGCTGTTGCAGGAACTGCACAACGGACCGTATTTCTGTCAGCACGAATCGGTCGATGAATTCGACTTGGCCGAACCGATCCCCGGCCCCAGCACCGAGCGTCTTGGTGCGCTGGCGAAAAAGCATGGCGTGGTGATCGTGGCCTCGCTGTTCGAGCGCCGCGCCGCCGGCCTTTACCACAACACCGCCGTGGTGCTGGAAAGCGACGGTACGCTGGCCGGCAAGTACCGCAAGATGCATATCCCGGACGATCCGGGCTTCTACGAAAAGTTCTATTTCACCCCCGGCGATCTGGGTTTTGAACCCATCGACACCAGCGTCGGCCGCCTCGGCCTGCTGGTGTGCTGGGACCAGTGGTATCCGGAAGCCGCGCGCCTGATGGCGCTGGCCGGCGCGGAACTGCTGCTGTACCCGACCGCCATCGGCTGGGACCCGAACGACGACCAGGCCGAAAAAGACCGCCAGCGTGATGCCTGGATCCTCAGCCATCGCGGCCACGCCGTAGCCAATGGCCTGCCGGTGCTCAGCTGCAACCGCATCGGGCACGAACCCTCGCCCCTCGGCGCGGCGGGCATCGACTTCTGGGGTCACAGCCATGTGCTTGGGCCGCAAGGTGAATTCCTCGCGCAGGCCGGCACCGGCGCCGAACTGCTGGTCTGCGATGTGGATCTTGCCCGCAGTGAAAACGTGCGCCGCTGGTGGCCGTTCCTGCGTGACCGCCGCATCGATGCCTACGGCGACCTGCTGCGCCGCTACCGCGATTGAGATTGTTGATGACTTCCCTGCCCGACGCTCCTGACGACAACACCTCCGACACCACCGCAGCCACCCGTTCCGGCATGGATTCATCGGCGGCACTGGACCCGCTCGACGGTCAGCCGATCATCGAACTGGAACGCGATGGCGTGCACTACACCCTGCTGGGCACCGCGCATGTCTCGCGCGCCAGCATCGAGGCGGTGATCGCGTTGATCCAGCAGCGCGAGTTCGACGCGGTTGCAGTCGAGCTGTGCGAACCGCGCTACCAGGCCATGACCGCGCCCGAATCGATGGCGCAGCTGGATGTCTTCCAAGTCATCCGACAGGGCAAGATCGGTCTGGTCGCGGCGAACCTGGCGCTGTCGGCCTATCAGCGCCGTCTGGCCGAACAATTGGGCGTGGAACCAGGTGCGGAAATGCGCGCCGCGATCGAACAGGCACGGGGCCGGGAACTGCCGGTCTGGCGCATCGACCGCGATGTCGGCGTCACCCTGCGCCGCACCTCGGCCGCAGTCGGCTTCTGGCGCCGGATGACGCTGATGAGTGGGCTGGCGATGAGCCTGATCATCAAGGACGACGTGGACGAGGCCGAAATCGAGCGGCTCAAGCACGGCGACATTCTGGAAAGCAGCTTCCACGAGTTCGCCAGCCGCGATGAAACCCTGTTCAAAGCCCTGATCGACGAACGCGACCGCTACATGGCCGCGCGCCTGCGGGCCGAATCAGACGCGCGCCCGGGCCTGCGCGTGCTGGCCGTTGTCGGTGCCGGCCATCTGGCCGGACTGGCGCGCTATCTGGCCGAAGACAGCACCCCGCCTGATGCCGAAACCGCCGCGCTCAGCGTGGTGCCGCCGCCCAAGCCCTGGGGCGCGTGGTTCGGCGCGGCGCTGACGATCTTTTTGCTGGGCGGATTCGCCTGGGGTTTCTGGCAGGGCGCCGATGTCGGCACCGAATTCGTATTGCGCTGGGTGCTTTTCACCGGCATCGGCGGCCTGATCGGCTGCCTGCTGGCCGGCGGCCACCCGTTCAGCCTGATCACCGCCTTCGTGGTCTCGCCGCTCACGCCCTTCCATCCGGCCCTGTCCTCGGGCATGGCCAGCGCCTGGACGGAAGCCTGGCTGCGGCGCCCGACGGTCGCGGACTTTTCGCGTTTGCGCGATGATGTCGGCAGCCTGTCGGGCTGGTGGAAGAATCGCGTGGCGCGCGTGTTCGTCAACTTCTTCCTGACCAACCTGGGCACGGTCGCCGGCGTCTATCTGGCCGGCTGGGGTATGCTCAAGCGCCTGCTGTAACCCCGCATCCACACCTTCCCCGGCACGAGGAATGTCAGGGAATGTCGATGCCGGACAGCACGGGGAACGGGGGACATCCAGCGATGGCAACGACATGAAATCGGTACTGGTGGCGGAAGCCTCGCCCACACGGCGGCGCGCGCTGGCGATGCTGCTGGGCCAGCGCGGCTGGGACGTGATCGCACCGGCATCGGCGCAGGACAGCCATCGGGTGCTGTCGCAGGCGCAGAACCGTGCCGTGCCGATCGAGGCCGTGGTGCTGGGCTGGCCGGAAAAACTCGAAGCCGCCGACCGCGACCTGCGCCAACTGCTGCACGAAGAGCGCTGGCAGCACGTACCGGTGGTGCTGCTGACCGATGTCGGCAGCGACGCCATCGCGCAATGGCGCATGTCGCGCCTGCGCACCTCGCTGCTGATGTGGAGCGAATACACCCAGGTCGGGCAGCAGATCGAACACGCCGGCACCCAGCAGCTCCTGCCGGCGGTACCGCCCGAGCCGCCGCGCGGCCCGCAGCGCGTATTGCTGGTGGACGACTCGCCCACCGTGCTGACCGCCTTCACCCGCCTGATGCAGCGCCACGGCTATCAGGTGGAAACCGCGTCCAGCGCCGAGGAAGGACTGAAACTGGCGTTGTCGCGACCATTCGACATCGCCATCGTTGATTACTTCATGCCCGGCCGCAACGGCACCGCGCTGATCGCCGCGCTGCGTCGCCATCCGCAGACCCGGCACATCCTGGCGGCGATCATCACCGGCACCTATTCGGACGAGGTCATCGTCGAATCGCTGGCATCAGGCGCGGTGGAGTGCCTGTTCAAGAGCGAAACCAGGGATCTGTTCCTGGCGCGCCTGGCCTCGCTGGCGCGCACCGTGCACGACCGCAAGGCCATCGATGCCGAACGCCGCCGCCTGGAAGGCATCCTGGCGGCGGTGGGCGACGGCGTATTCGGGGTCGAGGCCGATGGCACGATTCTGTTCATGAATCCGGCGGCGGTGCAGATCCTGGGCTATCCCGATGCCAGCCTGCTGATCGGTAAACAGGCCGCCGAAGCCATCCATCCAGGCGCCAGCGGCGAATGGAATCCGGAGCTGCCCGGCGAGCTGTCGCTGTCCTACCGCAACGGCGAAATCCTGCCGCACTGGCAATCGGTGTTCTGGACCGCCTCGCGCCTGCCGATTCCGGTGGAAGGCACAGTCTATCCGTTGCATGTGGACGGCACCCGGCGCGGCTCGGTCGTGGCCTTCCGCGATGTCTCCGCGCAGCGCAAACTGGAGGAGCAGCTGCGCTGGCAGGCCGAGCACGACAGCCTGACGCAGCTGCACAACCGCGCCTGGTTCGAGCGCCAGCTCGATCTGGAACTGCAACGCCTGCGCCAGAACAATGAAACCGCGGCGCTGCTGTTCGTCGATCTGGACCGCTTCAAATACATCAACGACACCGCCGGCCATGGCGCCGGCGACGAACTGCTGATCGAAGTCAGCAAGCGCATCCGCTCGCAGCTGCGCCCCGGCGATCAGATCGCGCGCATGGGCGGCGACGAATACGCGATCCTGCTGCGCAACGTGCCGGCCGAGGACATCGCGCCGCTGGCCGACAGCATCCGCACCGCGATCAGCAATGCGCCCTTCACCCACGCCGGCAAGGCCTACCGCATCACGCTGTCGATCGGCGCCACCTCACTCGACCGCCTCACCACCTCGCCCGAGACGGCGATGGCGCAGGCCGATCTGGCCTGCTACCAGTCCAAGAACGCCGGCCGCGCGCGTTGCCATGTCTACAACCCCGAGCGCGACGACCTGGCCACGATGACCGAGGAACTGGGCTGGTCCACGCGCCTGCAGGACGCGCTGCTGCAGGACCGTTTCGAACTGGTGTTCCAGCCCATCGTGCCGTTGCGCGGCATCGAGAATGAAACCGGCCAGCACCCGCCTTCCGAGCTGTGGCAGCGCCAGTTCCTGCGCAATCCGGACGAGCCGATGATCTTCGAGGCGCTGCTGCGCCTGCACGGCACCGACGGCGATCTGATCCTGCCATCGGTGTTCCTGCCGGCGGCCGAACGCTTCGGCCTGATGGCCGACATCGACCGCTGGGTGATCCGCCGCGCGATCGGCGCATTGCACGAGGTGCGCAACTACCACCGCATGCTGTCGCTGACGATCAACCTGTCGGCCGACAGCCTGGCCGACGATTCGCTGGTGGATTTCGTCACCGATTGCCTGGTGCTGCACAACGTCGATCCGGCCGCACTGATCTTCGAGATCACCGAGTCGCGCACGCTGGATGACATCGTCGGCGTACGCGCGCTGCTCAAGCGCCTGCGCATGCTCGGCTGCCATATCGCGATCGACGACTTCGGCACCGGTTTCTCCACCTTCGCCTACCTGCGCCAGCTGGATGCCGATTTCCTCAAGATCGACGGCAGCATCGTGCAGGGCCTGCCGGATGATCCGCTCGACCGCACCGTGATCGCGGCGCTGGCCAGCATTGCCGAGACCACCGGCAAGCGCACCGTGGCCGAATGGGTCGAGAATCTGGAAACGCTGCACGTGCTGCACGAATGCGGCGTGGATTTCGCCCAGGGCTTCGCCATCGGCTATCCGCGCCTGCAACTGCTGGCCCAGGGTCCGGCCACCGCGCGCATCACTGGCCAGCTGCCGGCGGTTCCGGCAGCACCCACCGCGCGCCCGGCAGGCACGCCTGCGGTGGCGGCTCAAGCCGGACCCGACAGCGTCGATCTTCCCGTGACCGACAACGTGATCCGGCTCGATGCCGCGCGCGGCGGCTGAGTCTGCTGCCCGATGTCCCGGCACTTCCTCTGGTACGACCTGGAAACCTTCGGCCGCGACGCGCGCCGCAGCCGCATCGCGCAATTCGGCGCGCAGCGCACCGATGAAAACCTGGAACCGGTGGAAGAAGCGCAGATGTTCTTCTGCCGTCCCGCCGACGATCTGCTGCCCTCGCCCGGCGCCTGCCTGATCACCGGCATCACCCCGCAGCAGGCGCAGGCCGAAGGGCTGCCGGAAGCCGAATTCGCCGCCCGCATCTTTGATGAAATGTGCCGCCCGGACACCTGCGTGGCGGGCTACAACAGCTACCGCTTCGACGACGAATTCATCCGCAACCTGTTCTACCGCAACTTCCTCGATCCCTACGAACGCGAATGGCGCAACGGCAACTCGCGCTGGGATCTGATCGATGCGGTGCGCATGGCGCGCGCGCTGCGTCCGGGCGGCATCGTCTGGCCACTGCGCGACGACGGCGCGCCCGGCTTCAAGCTCGAACAGCTGGCCGGCGCCAACGGTCTGGTCCACAGCCGCGCGCACGATGCGCTGTCCGATGTGGAAGCCACGATCGCGCTGGCACGCCTGCTGCGCCAGACCCAGCCCAAGCTGTTCGACTACGCGCTGGATCTGCGCGACAAACGCCGCGCCGCCGCCCTGCTCGACTACGCCAACATGACCCCGGTGCTGCATATCTCGCAGCGCTATCCGGCCGCGCAGGGCTGCGGAAGACTGGTGCTGCCGCTGTGCCCGCACCCGCAGATTTCCAACCAGATCATCGTCTGCGACCTGGCCGACGACCCCACGCCGCTGATCGAACTGCCGGCCGAAGACATCCTCGGCCGTCTCTACACCCCGCGCGCCGATCTGCCCGAAGGCGTGGCCCGCATCGGCCTGAAACAGGTGCATCTGAACCGCGCACCGATCCTGATCGAACTGCGCCACCTGAGCCCGGAACAGCAAACCGTGTTCGGCATCGATCTGGAACGCGAACTGGCCCACGCCCAGCGCCTGCGCGACACCCCCCGGCTGGCGGAAAAAGTGCGTCAGGTCTTCGGCCAATCGCGCCCGGACGATATCGAACTGGACCCGGATCTGGCGATCTACACCGGCTTCCCCGATCACCACGACAAACGCCTGTTCGGCCAGGTGCGACGGCAGCGGGAACAGGCGCCCGCCGGCGGGCAATTCGGCTTCAACGATCCGCGCTACGAAGAGCTGGCTTTCCGCTTCCGCGCCCGCAACTGGCCCGACGCCCTGCCGGCCGACGACCACGCCCGCTGGCAGCAGCATCGCCGCGAACGTCTTGCCAGCGGCAGCGAACTGTCCGAATACGATTTCGACACCTATTTCGCCGAAATCGCTCAGCTGCGCACCACACCCGATGCCGGCCCCGACGCGCACCGCATCCTCGATGCGCTGGAAGACTGGGGCAGGCAGGTGCGGCGCTCGTTGTAAGCTCGTCCCGGCCCCGTACGCGACACCGGAATGTCGCCGCCCGACAACAGCCGCACGTCCCGGTCACCCCCGTACAGGAACGGTGGCCACCACGGTTTCAACTCCTGAAGGATCGATTCGTACATGGATGACACACACGTAAACGAGTTCTTCAACCAGACCCGCCTGCTGTCTGAAAGCAGCGGGTTTTCCGAACTGGTTTCACGCATCGCCCACCATTGCGCCGGCATGGCCGAGCCGCCGGACGCGCCCGTGGTCACCACCATCGATCCCAACGACCAGATGCTGCTGCATTCGGTGGCCGGACACCGGGATGCCGGGGCCGCGCTGGCGCAATACCATTCGATCGGCATCCAGCAGCATGCGCTGTTGAGCCAGATCATCCGGCTGACGCGCAAAGGGCAGGACACCCTGCGCGTCCTTGATTTCGCCTGCGGCCATGGCCGTGGCCTGCGTTTCATGACGGCGGGCCTGAAAAACATCGAACTTCATGCCTCGGAAATCCAGCTCGATGCGCTGGACTTCATCGAGCGTGAACTCGGCATCGACACCATCGCCTCCACCACGCACCCGTCCGACTTCAAGCATGAAGGCGATTTCGACCTGATCTGGGCCGCGTCGCTGTTCTCGCATCTGCCGGCCGAACTGTTCGCACCGTGGCTGGAGAAACTGCTGTCGATGCTGACGCCCACCGGCGTGCTGTGTTTCAGCACCAAGCCGATGGGCGATGCCGTGCCGGACGCCGACGGACTCCAGTTCGTGGGTGAAAGCGAGGTCACGCCACTGGATGCGGACAGCTACGGCACCACGCATGTCAGCGGCAATTACGTCGAACAGCTGGTGCGGCGTTACCGCCAGGATCTGACCTGTGTGCGGCTGGAACGCTGCCTTGCGCACGAACAGGATCTTTATCTGGTGAGCGGCGATGCGTCCCTCGATCTGCCATCAATCAAGAACAAGCTCGTGCGCGGGGCATGGGGCTGGCTGGATGTCCGCAAGGCCGATACGCACGGCAAACTCACGCTGGAAGGCTGGGCCGTGTCCTTCGATGAGAGCCATCCGTTGAACCATGTCCGGATCGCGCTGGGCGGCAATGAATTCCAGATCAGCACCGGCATTCCCCGGCCGGACGTGGCCGAAGCCTTCGGGCGACCGGATTTCGCCAACTGCGGCTGGCGCTGCGAACTGCGGATCGACGCGCCCGATTCCAGCAACCTGACGGTTCTGGCCGAAACCGACGCCTATTGGCATCTCATTTATTTCGGCCCGCTGGCGTCGTTGACGGGCTGAGTTCACGCCACAACCGCGGCCGCGCCAGACGCTCGTAGCGCGGCACCGCCGGAACATCGACATCGGCATCGGCATCGAGCAGCAGGTGAATGGCACCGTGCCGTGCGGTGTCGTCGAGCGCGATGCCGCGTTCGACATAGCGCGCCAGCACGTCCTCGCGCGGCAGGCCGAAGCGGTTGCGGTGACCGACACCGATCAGCGCGCGCTGCGGTGCCACCGCATCGATGAAAGCTTCCGATGACGAGGTCCGGCTGCCGTGGTGCGGCATCACCAGCACCTGCGCCGGCAGCGCGGATGGTTGTTCGCGCACCAGGCGCTGCTCGATCAGCTGGCCGATATCGCCGGGCAGCAACAGCAGGCCGCGCCCATCGGCCTCCAGCCGCAGCACGCAGGAACTGTCGTTGCCCAGATACGGGAAGTGCTCGGGCGGATGCAGTATCCGCAGTTGCAGGCCATCCAGCTCCCACGCCATGCCGGCCTCGCACGAGCGCTCACCTTGCTGCGGCTGGCCGCGCATCACCACCACCTGTTCCGGCGCATAGGCCCGCTTGACCGCATCCACACCACCGCTGTGGTCGTTGTCATCGTGACTGACGATCAACAGATTCAGCCGCGTCACGCCCAGCGCGCGCAGGGCCGGCACCACCGCCGCTTCGCCCATGTCCAGGCCGCCGGGAAAGGCCGGGCCGGCGTCGTACAGCACCGTGTGATCGGCGGTGCGCAACAACACCGAGAGCCCCTGCCCGACATCCAGCACGCTGACCATCACCTGCCCCGGCGCCGGACGTGGCAGCGCGGGGAACAGCAAGGGCGCGAACAGCAGCAACGCCAGCAGCTTGCCCGGCATGCCGCGTGGCAGCAGCAGCCAGAACGCACCGGCCAAAGCCAGCGCAAACGCCAGCGGGCCGGGTTCGGGCAGGTAGACCAGCGAGCCATGCAGGCCCGCGACCGGATCCAACAGCGCCCACACCGCCTGCATCAGCCAGGCCGACAGCTGGAACAGCCAGGCACCGGCACCCGCATGCACCAGTTCCAGCAGTGTCCCGGCCAGCGCCACCGGCACCACCCCCAGGCTCACCCCCGGCACCGCCAGCAGATTGCAGAGCGGCCCTGCCACCGACGCCTGACCGAAGAACCACACCGTCAGCGGCAACAGCCCCAGCGTCATCACGCCCTGCGCCGACACCAGACTGCGCCACCACCTGACTTCGACCAATGCGCGCGGCAGGCACCACAACAGCCAGGCCACGCCGAGGAACGACAGCCAGAATCCGGCATTGAGCACCGCCAGCGGATCGACCAGCAGCACCACGATCCAGGCCAGCGCAAAGGCCTGCACCGGATCGAAACGACGCCGCCACAACACCGCCAGCAACGCCGCGCCGATCATCAGCAGGGTGCGCACCGTCGGCAAGGCGAAGCCGGCCAGCGCGGTGTAGCCAGTCGCCGCCAGCAACGCCGCGAAAGCCGCCGCCTGCGGCAATGGCAGGCGCAGGCCAAGTGAAGGAAACAGCCGGTACGCAAGCCGTATCAGCAACGCGCCAAAGCCGGCCACCATGCCCACATGCAGACCGGAAATCGCGATCAGATGGGCGATGCCGGTGGCACGCAGCACATGCCAGTCATCGCCATCCAGCCCGCGCACATCACCCACCGCCAGCGCCTGCACGAAGCGCGCGCGTGGCGCATCGACCGCTTGCGCAATTGCATCGGAAATACGCAAGCGCAGTAGGTCAATACCGCCGCCGGGCGAAAGTTCGCGGTTGTCATCGCCATCGCGCACATAGCCGATCGCCGCGATGCGGTAATCCAGCGCATAACGCTCGTAATCGAAACCGCCCGGATTCAGGCTGCCACGCGGACGCTTGAGCCGCACCGCCAGCCGCCAGTGGCTGCCCGGTGCCGGAACGATTTCGCTGCGATACCAACCCAACCGCAGGCGTGCCCCTTCCAGCACCTGCGCGGCACCCTCGCCGCGCGTGACCACGAACTGGAAACGCAGCTGCCCCGGCGCGGCTTCCGGCAGATCGCGCACCCGGCCCTCGATAACCAGATCCTCGCCCTCCAGCTCCGGCGGCAGGCGCGCATCCATCACCCCGACTGCTACCAGCACCGCCCAGCCCAAGCCGATGCCCACGCCGGCCGGCAAGCGCCAGCGCGGACGCCACAGTAGCAGCACGATGCCCAGCGCCACAGCGCACCAGCACAGCCATCCCGGCAACGCCTGCGGCAGCGCCATCGCGGCCACAGCACCGGCACACAGACCGATGCCGAAGATGAGATCAAGACGTGGGGTCATGCCTGCATCGTCGGACACCTTGCCGATGCGGGCAATCCGTTTCACCCAGAACGTCCCGACTTGCTATAGGTCGGGCTGAGCAAAGCAATGCCCGATAGCGGAATCCCGGCACCGGCAATCACGCTCTCACGCAAACACCCTTGTGGCGTTGGGGTTCGCTGCGCTCACCCCGACCTATTCACAATTCGCCCGGAAACCACCCAGCTTCCCATAAGTCGGGCTGAGCGAAGCGATGTCCGACACCGGAATCCCGGCTGGCGCATTACACCTCGTCGGCTGCCAACTCTCTCAGGCGGCCGTTGGCCAGTTCCAGCGCGCGGTCCATGGTGCGTGCCAGGCGGCGGTCGTGGGTGACGAGCACGAAGCTGGTGCCGGCTTCGCGGTTCAGTTCCAGCATCAGCGCGTAGACCTGCGCGGCGGTCTTTTCGTCGAGATTGCCGGTCGGTTCGTCGCCGAGCACGCAGGCCGGGCGTGTGACCAGGGCGCGGGCCACCGCGCAGCGCTGGCGTTCGCCACCGGAAAGCTCGCCCGGCTTGTGCCCCAGCCGCGCGCCCAGGCCGACGCGCTCCAGCAACACGCGGGCGGCTTCTGCGGCTTCATGCTGCGGAGTGCGCCGGATCAGCAGCGGCATCATCACGTTTTCCAGCGCGGTGAACTCAGGCAGCAGGTGATGGAACTGGTAGATGAAACCCAGCGCGCGGTTGCGCAGCCGGCCGCGTGCGGCATTGGACAGCCGGCTCATTTCCTCGCCCTGCACGAACACATCGCCGCTGCTGGGCGTGTCCAGCCCGCCGAGGATATGCAGCAGCGTGCTCTTGCCGGCACCCGAGGCACCGACGATGGCGACGGTTTCGCCACGCGCCACCTGCAATTCCAGCCCATCGAACACCGGCGTGCGCAGATCGCCTTCGGCATAGATCTTGGAAAGCCCGTGGCACGCGAGCACGATCCCAGCCTGATCCGGTTCCCGATTCCCCATTCCCGATTCCCGGTTCTTATTCATAGCGCAGCGCCGCGGCAGGATCGGTGCGCGAGGCACGCCAGGCCGGGTACAGCGTGGCCAGCATGCACATCACGAACGCAATCGCGGTGATCGCCAGCAGGTTGTCGCTGCGCAGTTCGGTCGGCACCCCGCCGCTGATGTAGTAGACATCGGCCGGCATCAGCTCGAAGCCGAGGATGCGTTCGATGAAGTGCATCACGTGGTTGAGGTTCTTCGTCAGCACGATGCCACCGATGACGCCGGCGACGATGCCGATGACGCCGATCAGCGCCCCCTGCACCACGAACACCGCCATCACCGAACCCGGCGACAGGCCGAGCGTGCGCAGGATCGCAATATCGGCCTGCTTGTCGGTCACCAGCATGATCAGCGAGGACACCAGGTTGAACGCGGCCACCGCGACGATCAGCGACAGGATCACGAACATCACGCTCTTTTCCATCTGGATCGCGCGGAAGAAATTGGTGTGGTCACGCGCCCAGTCGCGCACCCGGTAGAAATCGCCCATGCGGTCGGCCAGATCGCGCGCCACATGCCAGGCCTGGAACATGTCGGTGAGTTTCAGGCGCACGCCGGTCACGCCCTCGCCCATGCGCAGCAGGCGTTGCGCGTCGGACAGATGGATGATCGCCATCTGCATGTCGTATTCCTGCATGCCGGCTTCGAAAATGCCGACCACGGTGAAGCGTTTCATCTGCGGTACCACGCCAACCGGCGTGCTGCGCGCCTCGGGCACCAGCACCGTCACCGCGTCCCCGATGTCCGCACCCAGCACCATCGCAAGTTCGGTGCCGATGACGATGCCGAAACCGCCGGGGGTCAGGTCATCCAGCGCGCCGGCCTTCATCTTTTCGCCCAGCTCGGACACCGTCGGTTCCAGCGCCGGCTCGACGCCGCGCAACAGCGCGCCCTGGCTGCGCAGGCCGGTGATCAGCGATTCGCGTTCGATATAGGGCGCTGCACCCAGCACGCGCGGATCGGACTGCGCCAGCTCCAGCGCGCGTGGCCAGTCGCGCAGATCTTCGCCGGCGCCGCTGATCGTGGCGTGCGCCACCATGCCCAGGATGCGGCTGCGCAATTCGGTCTCGAAGCCGTTCATCACCGAGATCGTCGCGACCAGCGCCACCACACCCAGCGCGATACCCAGCATCGACACCAGCGAGATGAAGGAAATAAAGCGGTTGCGTCGTTTGGCGCGGGTGTAGCGCAGCCCGATCGCCAGTTCCAGCGGTCTGATCATCCAGAACCCGTCATGCCAGTGGAGGAAGCGGCAGGGCGGCGCCCTGCCGGGTCGCGCAGTGTAGCGGCATGTCGCCGCAACCAGAGCCGGATATCACGCCGCAGCGCTCGCGGCAGGCTGTCGCCGGCCCAGGGCAGGTGTATTCGGCGGCCATCGCTTTCCAGAACCAGCACCCCGAGCGGACCACGCTCGTGCAGCGCCAGCAGCTCGACCGGCCGCGAATTTCCGTTCACATCCTGCTGCACCGCAGTGCCATCACCGCGCAATACCAGCTCCAGCGGCAGGCCACGACGCAGCCCGCGCCAGCCCAGCACGGCAAACAGTGGCAGCAGCATCAAAACCCAGCGCGGCAGGGCAGAAAGCCACAGCGCCACCCCTGCTGCCAGTACCAGCAACAGCAAGACCACCGTCAGAACCGATGAAGGCGGCAACAGGAAACGGATCGGCGGTGCGGACGAGCGGATCATGTGGAATACCGGCATTCCAGTCCGTGCGGCAGCCGCTCTTTCAGCAATATGCGCTGTGATCGCAGGCGGTCATGCGTGTTCGTCAGCCGGGCTGCACCGCCGCTGCGGGCGGTTACGCCGCTCACATTGTGAAGGTGGGTTTTTCGCCGCTGAGCATGCCGGCCAGATGCGTCTCGATCTTGCCGCGTACCATTTCGCCTTCAGGCGAATCGTTGAACTGCACCCCGATGCCGGCGGTGCGGTTGCCCTGCGCGCCGGCAGGCGTGACCCAGACCACGCGCCCGGCCACCGGCAGGCGTTCCTTGTCGTCCAGCAGGGTCAGCATCACGAAGATTTCATCGCCCAAGCTGTAGCGCTTGGGCGTGGGCACGAAAATGCCGCCGCCTTTCAGGAACGGCATATAGGCTCCGTAAAGCTGGCTTTTTTCCTTGATCGCCAACGACAGGACACCCTGTCGGGCAGAGCCGGCGCCTGGCAACATGGCAAGGTCCCCTGAACGCGTGAGTGCGGCATCTTAGAGCGGAGCGGCGGCATCGGTCCAGCGATATGCTGCGCGATCAGTCCGCCAGACGTTGCCAGCCGATCAGCAATTCGGCCAGTTGCAGATCCTGCCGCAACGGGCTGTCCAGGCCGCGCAGGGTGCGGGCGCAGGCATCGAACCAGTCGCCCAGCGCTTCAACCGGCGGCAGCACGGAAAGACCAGCCGCCGCCAGTGCATCCGGGCGCGGCGCACCGGCGCGTTGCGCCAGATGGTCGCGCACCAGTTCGCCGGAAAAACGCAGGCGCAGCGCCGGCCGATCCTCCATCCAGGCGGCGGCCAGCTCGGCCACACCGGCGCGCTGCTGCGCCAAGGCCGCCAGATCCGCAGCCACGGCCTGGCGCAGCCTGATGCCGTCTTCGGCCAGATACTGTTCGGCCAGGCCGGGATTTCCCTGCGCTGCTTCCAGCGCCTGCTGCGCCACGACGGGCGCATGACCCTGCGCCTGCAACCAAGCCAGCGCTTCAGCCACAGGCGGAATTTCCAGCCGCAGCCATTGGCAACGGCTGCGGATCGTGGCCGGAAGGCGCTGCGGCCGATCCGCGATCAGGATCAGGGTGCGGCCGGCAGGCGGTTCTTCCAGGGTTTTCAGCAATGCATTGAAGGCATTGCGGTTCATCGCCTCGGCCGGATACACCAGCGCCACCTGGCCAGCGGCGATCTGCGGCGTCAGCACCAGTTTTTCACCCAGCCGCCGTACCTGCGTGATCAGGATTTCCTTGCGCAGTTCCTTGGTTTTTTCGTTGATCTCGAAAGTTTCTTCGATCAGGTCCGGGTGCGTACCCGCGGCGATCAGCGTGCAATTTCGGCACTGGCCGCAGGCATCGCCGCCAGCCGGCGTGCTGCACATCAGCCGATGGGCAAGACGACGTGCCAGTGCCAGCTTCCCCAGCCCGGCCGGACCGCCCACCAGCAGCGCATGCGGCAGCCGTCCTGCATCCAGCGCAACGATGGCCTGGGCGTAGGCGCGCTGCTGCCAGGGCGTCGGCATGTCGGCACTCATGCCCCTGCTCCGAACCAGCCATCCAGCGCCGCATCCAGCGCCGCGCGCACCTGCTCGACCGGCTGCGAGGCATCGATCACGCGCCAGCGCGCCGGTTCTTCCGCGACGCGACGGCGATAAGCACTGCGCACGCGTTCGAAGAATCCATCACTTTCATTCTCGATCCGGTCCGCCGGGCCGCGCCCCCGTGCGCGCGCCAGACCCTGGTCGATCGGCAGATCCAGCAGCAGGCTCAGATCCGGCTTGATGCCGCAGGCCCAGCGTTCAAGTTCGGCGATGCGGCCGGCATCGATGCCACGCCCGCCGCCCTGATAGGCGAAGCTGGCATCGGTGAAACGGTCGCTCAGCACCACCGCGCCGCGCGCCAGCGCCGGCCGGATGGTTTCACGCACCAGTTGCGCGCGCGAGGCGAACATCAGCAGCAGCTCGGTTTCGGCGCACAGGCCGGCATGGGCCGGGTCCAGCAGTACCTTGCGGATCGCTTCACCGGTCGCGGTACCGCCGGGTTCACGCACCTGCACCAGTTCCACGCCACGCGCCGCGATACGCGCGGCCAGATGCGCCATCGCGGTCGACTTGCCCGCACCCTCGCCGCCTTCCAGCGTGATCAGCCGGCCCGTCATTGCCCGCGCATCCTGCGGCGGTATTCGGCCACTGCACGGTTGTGCTCCTGCAATGTGCGCGAAAACACGTGCCCGCCGGTGCCGCGCGCGACGAAATACAGCGTGTCGCCCGGCGCCGGATCCAGCGCGGCCTTGATCGAGGCCCGCCCCGGCAGCGCGATCGGCGTCGGCGGCAGGCCGGCGCGGGTATAGGTGTTGTGCGGCGTGTCTGCATCCAGATGACGGCGCAGCAGCGGACCGGAGAAATCCGGGCCCAGGCCATAGATCACGGTGGGGTCGGTCTGCAGCCGCATACCCAGCTTGAGCCGGCGCACGAACACACCGGCAACTTCGCCACGTTCCTCCGGCAGGCCGGTTTCCTTTTCGATGATCGAAGCCAGCACCAGCGCCTCGTAGGGCGACGCCAGCGGCAGGCCGGCCTGGCGCGCATCCCAGGCATCTCCCAGCGCCTTGCGCAGGGCATCGTGGGCGCGCCGTAGCAGTTGCGCATCGGTGGTGCCGCGGGTGAAGTGGTAGGTCTCGGGCAGGAAAAGCCCTTCCGGCGACACCTGTCCGCTGGCACCTTCAATCATGCTGTCGATGCCAGCCTGGGCCAGCAGTTCGTTTTCGGATACGCCGGCCAGGGTCTGCACCAGCACCGGGTCCTGCGCCAGCGCCAGGCGCAATTCGTGAACGGTCCAGCCTTCGACCAGGGTGAAGCGATGCTGGATGACCTGCCCGCGCGCGAGTTTTTCCAGCAATGTCAGCGGCGTCAGTCGCGGCCCGACTTCGTATTCGCCAGCCTGGATCGTGGCCTTGTGCTGCCATGCCAGCGCCCGCCAGTAGAGCTCGTGCACGCCACCGTCGACGCCCTGCTGCTGCAATTGCCCGACCACGCCGCGGAAGCCCTGCCCACGCGGGATGTCGATGATGCGCACCTGCCCGTCAGTGGCCAGCGGGGCATGGGTGAAGCGCTGGTAATCCTGGTACAGCCAGGCGCCGGCCGCCGCTGCAGCAAGCAGCGCGAGCAGCAGGAACAGCAGCAGCAGGCGCCAGATGCGGCGGCCTCCGGTGGAGGACGCGGAACTCATCGGCGGCTCCGATCAGGCGCGGGCGCAAACGCCGGCAACAGCAAAAAGACGGGGAAAGGCATGATGCAAGGATACCCGAGGCTCAGCCTTGCAGCCCGAAGGCACGCATCAATCCGCGCGCCTTGGCCCGGGTTTCGGCCAGTTCTTCTTCCGGCTGCGAATCGGCCACGATGCCGGCGCCGGCGCGGAACGTCGCGTGCCCATCCTGCAGCGTGAGGGTGCGGATCAGGATGTTCAGATCCATCCTGCCGTCATGGCCCAGCCAGCCGAATGATCCGGTATAGGCGCCACGGCCCTGGCCTTCCAGCTCGGCAATGATCTGCATGCAGCGCACCTTGGGGCAGCCGGTGATGGTGCCGCCGGGGAATACCGCGCGCAGCACCTGGCCCGGCGTCACCTCCGGCCGCAGCCGGCCGCGCACATTGGACACGATGTGATGCACGTGGGTGTAGCTTTCCACCGCCATCAGCTCATCGACTTCAACGCTGCCGGGCTGGCAGATGCGGCCCAGATCGTTGCGTTCCAGATCGATCAGCATGATGTGCTCGGCACGCTCCTTCGGGTGCTCGACCAACTCGCGGATGCGTGCGTCCTCGTCATCGCCGGACAGGCGCGGCCGGGTGCCGGCAATCGGGCGGGTTTCCACGTATCCGCCCTGCACCGCCGCCAGCCGTTCGGGCGAGGAGCTGGCGATGGCCCAGTCATCCCAGACCAGCAGGCCGGCAAACGGTGCCGGATTGGCGCGGCGCAGCGCCGCATAGACATCGGCCGCGCTGCACTGCGGGGCCAGTTGCAGTTCCCAGCGACGCGACAGGTTGACCTGGAAGACGTCGCCGGCGGCGATGTAATCCAGCGCGTGGCGCACCGCACCGAGAAACTCCGTATCCGGCGCCTCATGCACGGCCAGCACCACCGGCTGCGTGGCATCGCTGGCCGATGCGGCCGTGTCGCAATCTGCATCAAGCGCCACGATATCGGCCTGCATCTGCTCCAGCAGCGCCTGCTGCCCGGCCTCGGCCACCAGCCACGCCGCGCCTTCACGCCGGTCCACGATCAGCGCCGCAGGGCAACGCAACGCCAGCGCCAGCGGCAAACGGTCAGGCGCCGGCGGCAATTCCAGCACCGGTTCGACCACGGCAGCGAATTCGTAGGAAAAATACAGCGCCCAGCCCCCGGTGAACGGCAGGTCAGCAGCTTCATCCGCTGCCGCATTGCGGCCCGCACGCCAGGCGGCATCCAGCACTTCGGCAAAATCACCAACCTGCGCTTCACCTTCCAGATCACGGACCACGCCATCGCGATCCAGGCGCAACCCGGATTGCGGGAACGCCAGCAACAGGTCGTATCGCCCACGCACCGGCTCGAACGCGGCGCTTTCCATCAGCAATGGATAGCGGCCTGGATTGCGACGCTGCAAGGCGAGCGGATCGATGGGACGTGGGAGCCGGACACTCAACACGATGCTATTCCCCGGCTCCATATCTGCAGGCGTATCCGCAGCAGTGCAAGGATCAATGCAATCGCAGGGACCAACCAGATCAGCGTCATGACCACCACGATCATGATGGTGCCCGGAGAATCGACATATATCGGGTCATCCACCACGAACGCGATCAGATTGGCAAGGATGCGCGGCCCCATGAAACCGAGCACCGCCAGTGGCGGAATAAAGGAAAGCAGCCAACTGACTCGTGATTTCATCGCCACGCCCAGCGTCGCCGCGCAGTACAACAAGGTGATCACCCAGAAGGAAAGCGCAGCGCCCACAGGCATCCGCCCTGCCCCGAACATCGCAAACACAAGCCAGCACAGACACCAAAGCCCCTGGAGCCAGAGCAGGAGTCTCATCCGATCTGAACCTCACAAAGTAACGCCACGGATACCTGTGCCTTCGGGCTGCATGCGGCGAAAGTCCTCTCCCCCGTGCACGGGGGAGAGGGAGCACATCATGCGGGTGCCATTGAAGAGCCGCACCACAGCGGGAGAGCAGGGAATCCTCAGATCCGCCGGAACACCAGCGATCCGTTGGTGCCACCAAAACCGAAGCCGTTGGACATCGCCGCCTCGACCTTTGCTTCGCGTGCCTGGTTCGGCACGTAGTCCAGATCGCAACCTTCGCCCGGCTCGTCCAGATTGATGGTCGGCGGGATCAGCCCGTGGTGCAGTGCCAGCACGGTGAAGATCGCTTCCACGCCGCCGGCGGCACCCAGCAGATGGCCGGTCATCGACTTGGTCGAGGACACCATCAAGCGCTGCGCGTGATCGCCGAAGGCGCTCTTGATCGCCAGGGTTTCACCCAGATCGCCCAGCGGCGTGGAGGTGCCGTGCGCGTTGAGGTAACCGATGGCCTCGGGCGCCAGACCGGCATCGCGCAGCGCCAACACCATGCAGCGCGCCGCGCCCTCGCCGCTCTCGGCCGGCGCGGTCATGTGGTAAGCGTCGGAACTGGCGCCGAAGCCGGCCAGTTCGCAGTAGATGCGCGCGCCACGCGCCTTGGCGTGTTCGTATTCTTCAAGGATCAGGATGCCGGCGCCATCGCCCAGCACGAAGCCGTCGCGCTCGCGGTCCCACGGGCGCGAAGCGCGCGTCGGCTCATCGTTGCGCGTGGACATCGCCTTCATCGCGCAGAAGCCGCCCATCGAGGTCGGCGAGGAGCCGCGCTCGGCGCCGCCGGCGACCATGACATCGGCATCGCCGTGCTGGATCAGGCGCATCGCGGTGCCGATGGAATGATTGGACGTGGCACAGGCCGACACCGCCGAAAAATTCGGCCCCTTGATGCCATTCAGGATGCTGATCTGGCCCGGCAGCATGTTGATGATGGTGCTGGGCACATAGAACGGGGAAATCTTGCGGACACCCCCTTCGTGATATTTGATCGAGGTTTCCTCGATGCCGAGGATGCCGCCGATGCCCGAGCCGACAATCGCGCCGATGCGTTCGGCGTTGGCTTCGGTGATCTCCAGACCCGAATCGGCCAGCGCCATCGCGGAGGCGGCCACACCGTAGTGGATGAACGGGTCCATCTTTTTCGCGTCCTTCGGTGAAACGAAGGCGCTGATATCGAAATCCCGCACTTCGCCGGCAATGCGCGTGGCGAAGCTGGATGCGTCGAAACCGGTAACCGGCCCGATGCCGGAGCGGCCCTGGGTGATGGACTCCCAGGCGGCGGCGACGGTGTTGCCGACGGGTGAAACGATGCCAAGGCCGGTGACGACGACACGACGCTGGGTCATGGGGCTCTCCTCAATAGGGCTGGGATGCCGGCTTTCCGGGGCCGCCACGGCCGGCACGGGGCCGGTACAAGCGGCCCCGGACTGGCTTGCTGGATCAGGACTTGACGTGGGCCGTCACGTAGTCGATCGCCTGCTGCACGCTGGTGATCTTCTCCGCTTCCTCATCCGGAATCTCGCACTCGAACTCTTCTTCCAGCGCCATCACGAGTTCGACCGTGTCGAGGGAATCCGCGCCCAGATCGTCGACGAACGAGGCGTTGGCGGTGACGTCTTCCTCCTTCACGCCCAGCTGGTCCACGACAATCTTCTTGACACGCTCTTCGATGCTGCTCATTGGTTCTAAACCTCCGGGAAAAAGCCCGCGCATTGTAGTGGACGCCGACGAGGCGAGCCAGCCGCCGGCGCATTGGAACTGTGGCCGGGCGCACGGGGTGCGCCCGCGCCGGTAAATCAGGGCATGTACATGCCGCCATTGACGTGCAGGGTTTCACCGGTGACATACGCTGCCGCCGGGGATACCAGGAACAACACCGCATTGGCCACGTCCTGCGGCGCACCCAGACGGCCCAGCGCGATCTGGCCCAGCATCGCCTGGCGCGCGTCCTCGGGCAGGTCGCGGGTCATGTCGGTTTCGATGAAGCCCGGCGCCACCACGTTGACGGTGACGCCACGGCTGCCGATTTCCTTGGCCAGCGACTTGGAGAAGCCGATGATGCCGGCCTTGGCCGCAGCGTAATTGGCCTGGCCGGCATTGCCGGTCACACCGATCACCGAGGCGATGTTGACGATACGGCCATGGCGCGCCTTCATCATGCCGCGCATCACCGCCTTGGACGTGCGGTAGACGCTGGTCAGGTTGGTGTCGATGATCGCCTGCCAGTCCTCGTCCTTCATCCGCATCAGCAGATTGTCGCGGGTGATGCCGGCGTTGTTGACCAGGATTGACAGCGTGCCGAACTCCTTGCCGATGTCGGCCAGCAGCGCCTCCACGGCGGCCGCGTCGTTGACATCCAGCACACGGCCGGCGCCGTCATGCGCCGCCAGACGTGCGGAAATGGCCTGCGCCCCGGCTTCGGACGTGGCGGTGCCGATCACGCGCGCGCCTTGCGCCGCCAGCGTGTCGGCGATCGCCGCACCAATGCCGCGGCTGGCACCGGTGACCAGTGCGATCTCGCCTTTCAGTACATCACTCATTGCACCCACGCCTCCAAAGCTGCATCAAAATCGGCCGGTTCGCCCAGCGCCCGTACCTCGATCTGCTTGTCGATGCGTCGTGCCAGGCCGGTCAGCACCTTGCCCGGACCGCATTCGGCGATACGGGTGGTACCGGCGGCGGCCAGCGCCTGGACGCAGGCAGTCCATTGCACCGGCTGGTACAGCTGCCGCACCAATGCGTCCAGGATCGACCCGATGCCGTCATGCACCCGGGCATCGACATTCTGCACCACCGGGATGTTCGGCGTTTGCCAGGACAGCCCGCGCATCGCTTCCATCAGGCGGTTGGCCTCGTCGCGCATCAGCGGCGTATGCGAAGGCACGCTGACCGCCAGTTTGACGGTCTTGCGCACGCCGCGCTCGGCCAGCAGGGCCAGCGCGCGGTCGACCGCTTCGACATGGCCGCCAATGACGATCTGTCCGGGCGAGTTGAAATTGGCCGGTACCACCACCTGGGACTGAGCGGCGGCTTCGCAGACTTCGCGCACCAGTTCCTCTTCGGCACCGATCACCGCCGCCATCGCGCCACTGCCATCCGGCGTGGCGCCCTGCATCAGCTGGCCGCGCAGGCGTACCAGATGCGCACCCTGGCCGAGCGACAACGCGCCCGCGGCCACCAGCGCGCTGTATTCGCCCAGGCTATGCCCGGCAAGACGCGCCGGACGCTCTCCACCGCAGGCCAGCCACACACGCCACAGCGCGATGCTGGCCGCGAGCAGCGCCGGCTGGGTGTATTCAGTTCGGTTCAACTGCGCTTCCGGCCCCTGCTGCGACAGCGCCCACAGGTCCACGCCGGCGCCTTCGGACGCTTCGGCGAAGGTCTCGCGGATCACCGGGTACAGGTCGGCAAAGCCCGACAGCATGCCCAGCGACTGCGAGCCCTGGCCTGGAAACACGAATGCCAGCGAATCAGACATGACGACCCCGTTGCCAAAGGGCGGCGATGATAAGGCAGACCGCGCACGAACGTCTGTACTGCGGCGTAGGGTACAGCCCGGAACATGCATCCTGACGGTGGCCGGAACCCGCTGCGACAGGTGCCCGAAGCACCTTGAAAACAGCGCATCAACCGTGCAGCCGTTGTGCAGCGTACACGCTCGCGGCACCGCCATCGATTAACATATCCGGTTGCCCAGCCCACCTGCCAGAGCCATGTCCCCCCAAGCATCCAGCGCCACCCCCATGCCCGGCGACGACGAGAGCCGGATCCTCGTGGACGACTGGCGCGCCAGTCTGCGTGCCAGCTGTCCGGCGGCACGTGAACTGCTGGCGGGGCTGGCCAGTGCCTCACTGACACCGCTGGCGGATCTGTTCTACGAGGTGATGCTGGGCGATGCGCGGGCGGCGCGCTTCCTGACCCACAGCCAGGTCAGCCAGCGCCTGAAACCCTCGATGCAACGCTGGATCCGCAGCCTGCTGGAAGCCACCGAGGGCAGCATCCAGGAGTTGGTACTCAGCAACCAGCACGTGGGCCGGGTGCACGCACGGATCAATGTGCCGGTGGACCTGGTGGCGCGCGGCATCCGCGTGCTGCGCCTGCGCCTGTCGCAGACTATCGCTGCAACCGATGCCGACGCCCGCACGCGCATGGACGCGATCGCCGTGCTCAACACCTCGATGGACATCGCGATCGAGAGCATGTCACTGGCCTATGCCGACGCGAACGAGCGCACCTCGCGCACCGATGCAGCTTTCCGCCTGTTCTCGCTGGTGCAGAACGTCGGCGCCGAACGCGAACGCCAGCGCGCCCTGCTGCTGGACTGGGAAAACACCCTGCTCTACACCATCGCCGGTCACGGCGGCACCAACGGCGAGAACCCGCATCTGGCGGCCTCGGAGTTCGGCCTGTGGTTCGTGCACAAGGGCCTGCCGAGCTTCGGTGACAACACCGAAACCGCGCGCATCGTGCAGCTGATCGCACAGGTCGACCATGGCCTGGACCAGATCAGCGCCGGGCCCGGCGACGCCGCCGCACAGGCCGCCGTGCTGCGCGACATCCGTACCGACCTGGCCTCGATCCGTCACCTGCTGGGCATGCTGTTCGAGCGCGTGGGCGAACTGGATGCCGGCTCGGATGCGCTGACCAACCTGCTCAACCGCCGTTTCCTGCCGCCGGTGCTGCGCCGCGAAATCGAACTGTCGAGCCGTACCCGGCGCCCGTTCGCGCTGTTGCTGCTGGATCTGGACCACTTCAAGCAGATCAACGACAGCCACGGCCACGACGCCGGCGACCGCGCGCTACAGCACGTGGCCACGCTGCTGGGCCAGAACACCCGCGGCAGTGATTACCTGTTCCGCCTGGGCGGCGAAGAATTCCTGATCGTTGCCGTCTCGATCGGCGACCGCCAGGCGGTGGATCTGGCCGAAAGCCTGCGCGAGCGCATCGCCGCATCACCGCTGACCCTGGCCAATGGCGAATCGCTGACGATCACCGCCAGCATCGGGGTCGCGATCCACGATGGCGATCCGGATTACGAGCGTCTGATCGCACGCGCCGATGCCGCGATGTACGCCGCCAAGCATGAAGGCCGCAACCGCGTGGCCTTGGCCAGCGCGGAAAACTCCGGCAACGCGCAGCGGCGCGCGATCAGCGAGCGCTGACGGGAAGAAAGTATCGGTTTGCTTGTCGGCTCCGGGCGGCCGTTGCCGCCGCCACGCCATCCGTGAACCCGGACTCAGTAGCGGATCAGCGCCGAGCCCCAGGTGAAGCCGCCACCGAAGGCTTCCAGCAACAGCAGCTCACCGCGCTGCACCTTGCCCGAGCGCACCGCTTCATCCAATGCCAGCGGCACCGAGGCGGCCGAGGTGTTGCCATGCCGGTCGACGGTCACCACGACGCGGTCCATCGGCATCTGCAGGCGCTTGGCGGTGGCGGTGATGATGCGCAGATTGGCCTGATGCGGAATCAGCCAGTCCAGATCGGCACGTGTCAGATTGTTGGCGTCCAGGGTTTCATCGACCACCGCGTCCAGGGTCTTGACCGCGACCTTGAACACCTCGTTGCCGGTCATGTGGACCTTGATGCCATGGTTGGGCGCACCCTCGATGAATCCGCGCGAAGGCCCCACCGGATTGTGCAGCAGATGCTCGTAGCCGCCATCGGCATGCAGATGGGTGGACAGGATGCCGGCCTGTTCATCGGCCTTCAGCACCACCGCGCCGGCACCGTCACCGAACAGCACGCAGGTGCCGCGATCTTCCCAGTCGATGATCCGCGACAGGGTTTCAGCACCCACCACCAGCGCGGTTTTTGCCGCACCGGAACGGATGAACTTGTCGGCCACGCCAAGCGCGTAGACAAAGCCCGAGCAGGCCGCATTGACGTCGAACGCCGGGCAGCCGTTGGCGCCCAGCCGATGCTGCAGCAGGCAGGCGGTGGACGGGAAAATGATATCGGGCGTGGTGGTGCCGACGATCAGCAGATCGATCTCGGAGGCCTCGACACCGGCAGCTTCCAACGCGCGGGTGGCGGCTTCGAAAGCCAGATCACTGGTGGTCTGGCCCGGCAGGGCGATGTGGCGCTGGCGGATGCCGGTACGCTCGCGGATCCACTGGTCGCTGGTATCGACCCGCTTCTCCAGATCGGCATTGGTGACGATATTTTCCGGCAGATAACTGCCGGTACCGGCAATGCGTGCGTAAACCTGCGCCATCGCCCGCTCCCTGTGTGATGAGTGATCGAAAGACGAAAACGCGACGTACCCCGGGGCACGTCGCGTCATATTCGCCTTGCTGCCGGGACCGCGCGGGTGCGGTTCGGCGGATTGATCGCGCGCGGCCTTCAGGCCGCTGTCGCGTCAGTCTTCGGCGGCGACGTCGCTCTTGACGTCGATGACCTTGCGGCCCCGGTAGTAGCCATCGCGCGTGATGTGGTGGCGCAGATGGGTTTCACCGGTGGTCGGATCGGTGGCGAGCTGCTTGGCCGTCAGTGCGTCGTGGGAACGGCGCATGCCGCGGCGGGAAGGGGTTTTGCGACTTTTCTGGACAGCCATTGGAGAATCCTCGGGATCAACATCTACGCGCGCGGAGCGGTCACTGCTCCGGACGCTGCTTCAAACCGGCCAATACCGAGAACGGATTGACCCGTGTTTCATTGTCGCCAGCCGCCTGCCCGGCGTCTGTTGCCTGCACCATGCCATCGGGCATCGCTACCGCAACATCGCTCACCGGCACCACCGGAACGGCCAGGATGAGTTCATCCTCGATCGCTTCGGCCAGTGCCAGCGCGCCGTCATCCGGCAACAGGATCGCCTCGTAGCCTTCCGGCAGGCCAGCCTCATCGCGCTCATCGCGGATCAGGCCCAGCCGCTGGTACAGCTCCACCGGCAACTCGAAGCGTTCCAGCGTTCTCTGGCAAATCAGCGGCAGATGCGCGCGGACGTTGATATCCAAAAAGGCGATGCCCAGGGCATCGTTTCCGAACTCCAGCGTGTAGTCGCACTTGCCGGCCGTATCGGCCAGATAGCCCTGCAATCGCGGGAGCTCCGCCAGTTGCAGGGTGCCTTCGAAGATGCGCCGGGACGAGACCATCCGCCACGCATCAACCACTTCGGGCAGGTCTTTCGACATAAGCGCAGAATCATAGCCAGAACCGATACGCACGTCAATTGGATTGCGTCGGAAGATCAGCAGCAGCCGGCCGTTACGGCGCAATCGCCCGCGCCTGCCGACCACTGCCACGCCCGAAGATACGCAGGCAACAGTCTTGAACCCGCCCGGGCTGGCGATGGATCGCTATGATCGCGGGCATGAATCTTCCCCGCAAACGCACCGGGACACCGCAGCGCTGGATCTGGCTGATCGCCGGCCTGTTGCTGCTGATCGCCCTGCAGCTGCTGGAACGCGGCAACGATCCGGCCCCGATACCTGCACCCGACAACACTCCGGCGGCCCGGCAACACGCCCCACGCAGTGATCCAGCATTGGCCTTCCTGCCGCGCGAAGCCCACGCCACGCTGGCGCTGATCGACCGGGGCGGGCCTTTCCCGCATCGCCAGGACGGCACCGTGTTCCAGAACCGGGAGCGCCTGCTGCCGCAGCGCGCCCGTGGCCATTACCGCGAGTACACCGTCGCAACACCGGGCCTGAACCACCGTGGCGCACGCCGCATCGTCACCGGTGGCGACCCGCCGCGCGAGTGGTATTACACCGACGACCACTACCGCAGTTTCCGCGCCTTCCAGCGCCAGGAACAGCCATGACCGATATCGAACTTGCCGCCCTGCTGGCCGATGCACGTCGCGCCGGAACCTGCCACGTCCAGGCACATGAACGCACGGCGATGATCGAAGCCGCCACCACACTGGATTTCGCCATCATCACGCTGGATCTGGCCCCGGTGCGGGGCAAGTCCACGCTGCTGGACGCCATCGCGACCGCACTCGAATTCCCGCACGATTTCGGCCACAACTGGGACGCGCTGGCCGACAGCCTGGGCGATCTTTCCTGGCGGCCGGCGCCGGGCTACATGCTGCTGATGGAGCACGCCGACACCCTGCGCGAAATCGCACCACGGGACTTCACCACTCTGCTGGAGATCCTTGACGAGGCACGCCGAAGCCACGCCCGCGCCGATGTGCCGTTCTGGATCCTGCTTGCCCACGCCGCAACCGATGAACCCTGCCAGAAGGCTCCCGCCCCGTCGCAGGATCCGCCATGATCACACCGATGTTCCAGGCCACGCAGTTCCCGCCGCGCATCGCCAACTCCCGCGCGTTCCATGCTACCGTTCCCCACCGTACTGCAAGCCTAGGGGGAGCGCCGGTACGATCCGCGCGCGAGCGTCGCTGACGCACTGCCTGCCAGCGGGTTCCGAACGCACGCCACCACCATCAAATCAGGGGACTCAAGCATGTCGAAACTGTTGGAGCTGATGCGCGAACTCGGGCGCAACGCCGCGCTTGCAGAAGAATACAAGGCCAATCCGGATGTCGTGATGCAGAACGCGAGCCTCTCGGACGAAGAAGCACGCGCGCTGCGCGAGAAGGACTACGACGCGATCAAGCGCCTGACCGGGTTGAGCGACGGCCAGTTCGCCACCAACCAGGTCGTCCTGGCCTACGACGAGTAGTCGTCCCCCGCGCGGGCTTTCGCATGGCACGTCTTCCACATGCCGTGGGCGCGGTATTGCTGGCAGCCGCCGCGGTTGCAGCCAGCACCCAGGCGTGTGCAACACTTCTGGCCGGCAGCGTGCCCATCCATCACACTGAGCAAGGGCTGAATCCGCCGCTGCCCCCCACCTCCGGGCAGCCGCCCGTCGAGCAGGCGGAAACTTCCCTCGACGAAGCCCACCTCGAGGACCAGTATTCACGCCTGCGCGATCTGGCCATCGCCGGTGACCAGGTCGGCGCGTTGCGCGGTCTGGTGGATTTGCTTGAACTGGAGCTGCCGGTACAGCTCCGCCTGCGCACCTATGTCACCGCCATCAGCGTGTCCACCAATCTCGAGGACTGGCACAGCGCCTTCACGTTGCTCAACGATGCGCTGGAATACCTGCCTGCGGCACCGGACCACACCGCCTGGCTGCTGGCCGCGGCCAGCCATCTGCACACCCAGGTCGACGATATGGAACGTGCGGTCGAACTGGCGCGCAGCGCGATGCGTGCAGCAGAGGAAAGCAATAACGACTTCCAGATGTGCCGTGCCGCCTCGGCCCTGGCCTTCGCGCATGAAACCACCGAAGCCCCGACGCTGGGCAAGCAATGGCGCGAGCGCCAGGTCGATTACTGCACCCGCGCCGACGATGGCCTGTTCGTCGCCAACGGCCAGTTCGGCCTGGCCAAGACCCTCGCCATGCAAGGGCAGTACGCACAGGCACTGGAATGGGGCGAGAAAGCCCTGGCCGGCCATCTTGCCCATGGCTACGAAGCCGGTGCCAACAACACCCGGGAAATCATCGCCCAGTGCCTGATCGCATTGCGAAGGGACCTGCCACGGGCTGAAGCCATACTGGCCAGCTTGGCGATCGTCTACCGCGAAAACCGTTTCATCCGCAGCCTGGCCAATGTCGAGCTGATGTCAGCCGACCTGGCCGAACTGCATGGCGACCTCGCCACCAGCGCAAAGCATCTGCGCGAGGCGATGCGGTTCGATCGGGAAGCCGAACGCGCGATGCGCGCGCGGCAGCTGGCCTACTTCCAGATCCAGTTCAATACCCAGCTCAAGGAGCAGCAGATTTCCCTGCTGGAAGCCGAAAAGGCGCTGGCTGAAGCCACGTCGATGGCGGCCCATCGACGCCAGCTGCTGCTGGGCATCAGCGCTGCAGGTCTACTGATCACCGCGATCCTGCTGTCGCTGCTGCTGCGCCACACCCTGCGCGAGCGCCAGCGCTACCGCTGGGAATCCGAACACGACGGCCTCACCGGCCTGGTCAACCAGCAGCACCTTTACAAACTGGGCAACGAGGCTTTCGAGAAATCGCGCCGTCAGGCGACGCCCTTCACTGCCGTGGCGCTGGATATCGACCTGTTCAAACAGATCAACGACAGCCATGGCCATGCCGCCGGCGACAGCGCTCTGCAGGCCCTGGGCGGCTGGATCAGCAGTGCGGTCGGAAGCCGCGGCATCGCAGCCCGGCGCGGCGGCGATGAATTCATGATCCTGCTCAACGGCGACATCCGGCAAGCCAGAACCATGCTGCAGCGCTTGCGCGAGCGGATCGCCCCGATCACCGCGCACGACCAGACCTTCCGCATCACCGTCAGCGCCGGCCTGTGTCAGGCCGAGGAAAGCACCTCGTCGCTGGCCAAGCTGCTGCATCAGGCCGATCAGGCGCTGTACCGCGCCAAACAGCAAGGCCGTGACCGCTCGGTCAACTGGCATGAGCTGGTGCCGGACGAAACCGATTCGGTGGGCAGCCTGGTGGTGGTGGGCAGCGGCATCCAGTTCGGGCGCCACGTCAGCGAACGCACGCTGTCGGAGATCCAGATAGCGCAGGTGGTGTTCTGCCTGGCCGATCCTTTCGCGCTGGCGATGATCAGCAATCTGCGCCCGGATGCGATCAACCTCGGCGCCCATTACGCACCTGGCAAGGACAGGCGCGAAACCTACCGCGACATCGACACCGCGATCATGCGCGAAGTACTGTCCGGCAAATCCGTCTGCGCGGTGTTCTATGGCCATCCTGGTGTCTTCGCCGACGTCCCGCACCGGGTGGTCCGCAAAACCCGCGCCGCCGGACTCAAGGCGCGCATGGAGCCCGGCATCTCGGCCGAAGCCTGCCTCTACGCCGATCTGGGCATCGACCCGGGCCAACGCGGCGTGCAATCACTGGAAGCCACCCACTTCCTGTATTACGACCGCCACCTGGATCCGCAGGGACTGGTGCTGCTTTGGCAGGTGGCGCTGGCCGGCGACTGGACCTGCACCCGGCTGCATGCCGAACGCGACGGCCTGCAGGCGCTGGTGACCAAACTGCTGCGCTGGTACCCGGCCGACCACGAAGTGATCCTGTACGAAGCCGCGCAACTGCCAATCGACACCTTCCGCGCCGAAACCCTGCGCCTGAGCGACCTGCCCAACGCGCACTACAAGGAATTCACCACGCTGGTGATTCCGGCGCTGGACGTGGAACTGCGGCGCGACAAGACGTTCACGCCGGTTACGGCATAGGTGCGGGCCAGCGGCGAGCACCCTGGCACAGCGTCACTTTTGCCGATCAGCCCAGTCCCTCACCGCCCCATCCGGGATAAGGTGAAACCGGCAACGAACCGGGCACATCATGAGCACACGATCCGTAGCCAGGCCCGTCACTTCCACATATTGAACATGATCGGCTGATCGACATTGGTCATGCAGCGGTTGCAACCACATCGACAGTTGCACTATCCGCCCCTTCGCCCGGACATGCCCCTCCCTGAGCAATCAGGACTTCACCACAACCCTTGCTGCACAGGCATCGTATCCGCACGCGCCAGCACGAACGCACGCTCAAGGGTCTTGTCGCCGATTCCGGGAGTTGCCGCCAACTGGTTGAGTTGATGGATATGCGGGCTCGCCACGGCGGCTCGAAGCAAGCCAATGCGGCGGGAATCCAGCCCAGTGGCATCCTTGATGCCCTGCTCGTCGCTTTCCAGCAGGCGCTGGCGGAAACGCCCATACAGATCGTCCGGGGCCTTCGGGTCGTAGTGGTGGATTTCCACCGGGATACGACACTGCTCCAGATGCCTGGTCATCACATCCAGTACATGCTGTCGATCCAGCCCACCGTGCTGGGCACCAAGCAGCGGGAAGGCCACCGATTCGATGCCCCTTTCCTCATAGGTGTCCAGAAACCTCTCCAGCCCCTCGCGCAGGTAGCTTGCGCGCGAGGGATGGCGCCAGTGCTGCTTCGTGGGGAAGTTGAGCACCCAGCGATCTTCCCCGCGGTACAGCCACAAGCGGCCAACCTGCAAACTGCCGTCGGCGCACAACTGCACATAACGCTCGAACATCCGGGGCCAGCGCAAACGGCATTCCAGAGCCATCCCAGCGCCCATGACGCCAACGCAATTGACCGTATTCACCAAGGTCTGGCAAGTACTGGTGAAGATGTTTCCAGTAAGAATTTTGATCACGCTCATCCTCAGAAGAAGAGGCCAGGATTGACCACGGTTGGCAGGCCCAGCACCTCGTCCGCATACGCCTGCACGTGTTGATTCTTGCTGACCACCATCTCGATCATCTCGACCGGGATCGTGGCAGGCAGCAGGACTTCGGCGCAACGCTGACGCTTGCCGTCAGGCAGCCAGTTCCACCTGTCGGCGCGCAGCACTTCATCAGCACGATAGGACGTGGCAATGGTCTTGCCAAAGAGGGTGCCGCCACTGGCAGCATTGCCATCGGTAAAAAGCGGCTCGAGGTCACTGGCCTGCTCGATATCCAGCACCAGAAGCGCGAAGTCCTGGCTGTGATAGCGCTTGCAATACATCATCGGATTCCGCGGATTGAGGTAGAACGGCACGTAATCGTGCACGCAGCGCCCATGGAAAGGATCAGCCATGCCTGCGCGCCGCGCCTGAACCTCGGGATTGGAGATATCCTCAATATTGATGTCGTGCGAGCGCACACGGCTGTGCGACAGCAGCCCATGGCTTGCGATCGACCGCAAGTTCCGCGCATGCGTGATGTGATACGCCTTGCGGTAGAGCTCCAATCCCTGCACCACACTCTCCTGCACCCGTCCGGCCAATTGCCGAGCGCCAGTGTCTGCGGACAGCCCAGTCAGGGGTCGGTTGCAAGCTTGTAACCGCGAGCGCCTTGCGAATCCGACGCACCCTGCAATTGGACAAAAAGCAGGGGACGCTTCATGTACGCCGTGGGATATGACATCGCCAATTCATCGCGCCGCACGCGGATACGCTCCGTGCTGCGTCAGGCAACACCGCTCTGGCAGAAACCCTTCTTTGTGCTGGACCAAAGTCGGCACGATGCCCTTGCGCTCTGGCGCGAGTTGCTCCCGCATCTTGACGAGGACCACGATGGCCTGGCGTTAGTCGCCATCGCATCACCCCGGCCCCGGCACGGCCTGAGCGTGACGGCCGCACCTGCCGGAAGCGGCATCTTCCTTTTCGGCTGAGGAGCACAGACGATGTCCACCCTCCTGATCGACCGACGCAATGTCAGCCTGGATTACGAAGGCCAGTGCCTGATCGTCCGGCACCCTGAACTGCCTACGCGCAGCATCCCCATCAATCGCCTGCAGAAAGTCGTGTGCATGCACGGCGTGGATCTGCACACCCGGGTACTGGGCCAGTGCCAAAGCCGCGGCATCGACTTCATCACACTGAACGCGCGCCACAGCGACAGCAGCTTTGCAATCCACGCCTCGCATCAGCAACAGGCCAGGCGGCGGCTGGTGCAATACGAATTGAATGCCCAGCCCGAACACGCCCTGCCCATCGCCCGCCGCCTGGTACACCTGAAGCTGGCCAACGGGCTGCGGCTGCTGCGGCGCGATGCCGACAGCTTGCATATCGACATGCTGGGCCAACTACTACAACGCGTGCGTCGCAGCCCTGATGCCGACAGCTTGCGCGGGCTGGAAGGCAGCGCGCAGCGCATCCTGTTCGCACACTGGCGTCGCCTGTTGCCCGAATCTCTGGGTTTTGAGCAACGCCGTCGCCGGCCACCGCCGGATCCGGTCAATGCCCTGCTCTCACTCACCTACACCTTGGTGTACCACGAGGCCATCCGACAATGCCTGGTCTTCGGGCTCGACTCCTGGCTGGGTTTCTATCATCGCCTTGCGCATGGCCGTCACTCATTGGCATGCGACCTGATGGAACCACTGCGTCCCCGGATCGAGCTGTGGGTTGTGAACCTGTGCCGCGAAAAACTGCTGGACAACCGGCATTTTTCCAACGCCAGCGGGCAGTGCCTGCTGGGCAAGGCCGGGCGTGAACTCTACTACCAGCAGTGGTATCCGATGCAGCAACAATGGGGCCGTCACCTGCGCCGCCACGCTGGCGTACTGGCACGCCACCTTGACAGCCTGCCACCGCAATCACCCGTGGAACAGGCAGCATGACCCCGTTCTGGTATCTGGTGGCCTATGACATCCACCAGCCACGTCGCGGCCAGCGTGTATACCGGGAAATCCGCAAACACGGCACGATGCTGCTGGAATCACTCTATCTGTGCCACGGCACCGGGCAGGAGTTGAACCAGCGCCTGGCACGGTTGCGTCATCTTGCCGGCCCTTCCGCCTCCGATGTGGTCGCCTACCGCCTGCGGCCAAGTCAGCCAATCCACCTGGCCGGCACGGCACGACCAACCGCCGGCATACATGAATTCGGATTGCCGAGCATGAGCGCATGGTCGGCGTGCGATAACGAGGATGGCCACTGAAGATTGTGCTGAATCGTGCCAGCGCATATGGCCTGAACCGTCAAAACGATTGGCAGTGAGACGTGATCCGCGATCTCCGGGGCGACCCTGCCTGACGGTGAATATGAGGTGCCTTAATCCCATTATTTGCTGGGCAGTTCCGGAACGCAAGCAAGCTGCGGGAAATCCCTGCTGAATAGTCTTAATCCCATTATTTGCTGGGCAGTTCCGGAACTTCCGCCGCGATGGAAGAAATCCCGGAATGGGCGGTCTTAATCCCATTATTTGCTGGGCAGTTCCGGAACACTGGAGGGGTACATCATCCTCTCCGAAAAGAAGTCTTAATCCCATTATTTGCTGGGCAGTTCCGGAACGCTCGGTGGATCGACACCCGCGGCATGGGCAACGTCTTAATCCCATTATTTGCTGGGCAGTTCCGGAACGTTGATGAAGTCCTCTGGGCCTTCGAGGAAGAAGTCTTAATCCCATTATTTGCTGGGCAGTTCCGGAACGCGGAAGAGCTGGGAAGCCTGCCCGATCCCGTAGGTCTTAATCCCATTATTTGCTGGGCAGTTCCGGAACAACGGCCAGCAGCTTGAGGGCTACATCGTCCTGTCTTAATCCCATTATTTGCTGGGCAGTTCCGGAACCCATCCCGGTGTTGAAGATCATCGCCATCACGGGTCTTAATCCCATTATTTGCTGGGCAGTTCCGGAACTGTGGCCGCTTCCACCGCACGTCGCCTGCATACGGTCTTAATCCCATTATTTGCTGGGCAGTTCCGGAACTCCAAGCCCGGAAACATTCTTTCCACATCAACAGCTTGCAACCCACTTCCGGATGATCGTTTTTTGACCACTTCGTTGGCTAAAATTTGACCACCCTGTACATGAGCCGGCCTCAGTCTACGCCAGCCATCACTCGGACGCCAGCCCCTGCCTGAAGCCCGGCTTCGGCCTTGATGAGCGCCTTGCAGCGGCATCGTGGCACGCCCCAACAAGCAGGGCCAGGCTTAGGCATGATCCGCCTGGAGTTGATCCGGCGCGATCACGGTGAAGTGATCCTCGAAGTTGGCAAAGCCGTATTCAGCCTTGCCATATGGCCCAAAGTTCTGGGGAATGAACTGACTGGCTGTACGCTCTCCGAAAATGGCCTTGAGGCGTTTCCCCAGATTGCTGCGGCGGTACTCGAAATCACCACTGCCGGAAAAGTCACCCACCTGCATGGCATTGATCGATTTGGCCAGCTCGGGAAACTTGCGCTCGACAGCCGCGCCTTGTTTTTGGGCTGTGCGCATCAGCGACTCATCCCGGCTCTGCAGATACTCACAGAACCTGCCATATTCCATGCCCAATTGGCGGCCGGACTCCTCCAGTTCCGCCCGACGCAGGTTGTCCTTGCCCTGATGTTGTCGCCAGGCCATCCAGCACAGCAGGGACAAATCCGCGGCACCCAGGCCTTCCAGCGGCTGGTCATCAAGCTGGAACACCAGTTGTTGCAGATCGAGTGTGAGCCTGTGGGTCTTGCGGCCCGCTTCTGCGGCGTTCACCGCCGCACTGAAGGATTGACGGCCGGCGAGAAGATTGCTCTTGCGACGTACCGCTTCCGGCAGTTCATCGCGCAGGCGCACGAACGGGATGTTGGCAAGGTCCACCCGCGCCTGGCTGGCGTCCAGATCGAAACCGTTCCTGCCTTCGATCCGTGCACGGGTGGGCGTGGGGTAATAAAACGCGGGATGGTTCTCGAACCCTTCCGATACCAGCACATGCGACAAGCGATCCTGGTCGCGGCCGTAAAGCGACAGTGCGTATCCGGCGTAGTAACCCATGGTCTTTCGCCCACCCGCCATCGAGACATGCAGCGCGGCATCGGGCTGATCCGTGCGCTCGCGTATGAAGCCGGTGATGAAATCTGCGGCAGCCTCGTTGTCAGCCGGACTGCGGATATCGGTCAGAGCCTGGCCTTCCGAATCGCTGATGACATGGATACGCGAGGCATCAAAGATCTCCGGATCAAGCTGGTAGTCGCGACATAAGCGCAAAAACCAGCCGTTGTCACCCAGCAGATTGAGGCTGGCATGGCGTGCCCCTTCCGCCGTGCTGATCAGATGGACTTCGGTGGGCACGAAGGCCGGCTCCTGATGGATCAACGCGTACAGGGTTTCGGTGAGGATCTGCGCGGACTTGCCGCTGACGGCAATCAATACGCGGTGAGGGAATTGTTCCGGACTCATTGTTGTTTCTGGGTGTGCACGAATTCACCATCATGCAGCTTCAGGCGGGCGGCAGGGCGGTGGCAAGCTTGCTTCAAGAACTTTGTGCCACAGGCTGGATGCCGAACGACAATTTTCCTTCGTCTCACTGTTGCCTGGCCCAAGCACAAAGATCCAGTTGGCTGTCATCGCCGCCCTCGCTGGAGCTGTAATCACTACTGGTCGCCAGCAACGTTCATCATGCGACGGACACAACAAAGAGCCGCTAGCGCGGGGCTCCTTGACTGCAGAGCGCGAACTCCCGGCCCAGCCAACCGCCATGTGGGCAATGAAGCTCGAGCGCGTCTCGCCAGCAGCAGCGGCCTTCGCATCGATGCGCTTGAGGACACGGCGCTGGAAGACGCACCGCCCAGCCGATGATAGGTCAGCAGCAGGCTGTCGTCGGGCTGGCGGATCATGTAGGGATTGATTTCGCCGCTGTTGACCCAGCCCAGGTCGATCGGCGAGGAAGGCGAAAAGGTTTCGCCGTCGGCAGACGTGGCGCGGTGGATGCGGTAGCCGCCGCTGGCGTTGCTGAGGTGGAACAGGGACCAGGCTTTCTCGCCCGTCTGCACCAGCGCGGCATGGTGCTCGTTGCCGGAAGTGGCGACGACTGACACCAGTATGCTCCAACTGTCGCCGCCATCGTCCGAGCGGGTCAACCACAGATCGCCGCTGAACGAAGCATCGAGGCGCTCGAACACCAGCACCCGCTGCTGCGGCTGTTGCCACGGCACGGCGACGCTGGCCTGGTAGTCGTTGCCGGGGCCGGAGACTACCGCCTGCTGCGCAAAAGCGATGGCGCACCATGGCAGGCTGGCAAGGAGTGCAGCTGTTCGGCGCATGGAAGCCTCGTTGTGGACGGTTGGAACAGGCGGTCAGGATCCTTCGCGGCTCGGGCCTTGCGCAAGAAGCAGTGTGTTCTGGACAGCGACCGCAGCCGAACCCATACAGCGTGGGTCGTCTCCATGCAGCTTGCGGGTGCCGCAACGGACTCATCTGGACTCGACTGCCCAGGTGGAAATGAACCAGGCACCGCCTCGCCAATCCGTGGCCAAAAGTGTCACAAACTTGGTGGTCGTTTTTGGCACTTTTGCGAGATGAAAAAAAGTGCCAGTGCCACAGAACCTGTCACAGAAAGCGTCAAAGAACTCCTGAGTCCCAAAAAGCAAAAGGGCCAACAAGCGCTAACTTGTTGGCCCTTTTGGCTTTTATATGGCGCGCCCGGAAGGGTGGGCCGTTGCGGCTTGCGAAGCACCGCTTCGCGCAACGGCGAACGCCCGCCGCGCTGCGGCGGGCCGGAAATCCGACGGGCGCACAAAAAAAACCGGCCCAAGGCCGGTCTTTCATAAAATGGCGCGCCCGGAAGGATTCGAACCTCCGACCCCCAAGTTCGTAGCCTGGTGCTCTATCCAGCTGAGCTACGGGCGCGTGAGAAGCGGAATTATGTGCGGTTCTGGCGTTGCCGTCAATACCTGAATTCCACTTTTCCCGTTTTCCGCATCCAGCCGCGTGCTGCGGGTCAGGTTGCGGGGGAGACTGGCGGAGTGAGAGGGATTCGAACCCTCGATAGAGCTTTTGACCCTATACTCCCTTAGCAGGGGAGCCCCTTCAGCCTCTCGGGCATCACTCCGTTTTCTTCTGCCGCCGCCGAATCGGGTTGCGGCGCGACAGACTGGAAATCTTAACCGTTCCGGGCGGCCTGGTAAAGACCATTCGGCATCGATCTGTTCCGAACCGTGTCCATCACATATGCCGGCAAGGCCTCAGTCGACCTTGCTGACCTCGGCGGATTCCGGCTGTTCGGCGTCCACGCGCAGGATGCGCTGGAAGATCTCCTCGCGATGCACGGACACATCCTTGGGCGCGCTGATACCCACGCGCACCTGGTTGCCCTTGACCCCGAGGACGGTCACCGTGACCTGCTCGCCGATCATCAGGGTTTCCCCAACTCGGCGGGTAAGAATCAACATTTCACACTCTCCTTGTCGCCCGATCCGCATCCGCGCGGATCCCCTGTCCGGGCGGTACCTCGCGTGCGCGGGGTACTGCCGATCCTTGGCACACACCTGAACGGTGCGTGAAAACTGTCCAGATACTATCGCAACGCAGCAAAAGCCTGCAAACCGCAAGATGGTCGAAGGCACGGCCTGAGGAAACGGACCCGACACACTGAAGTCACGACGGTTACACCATCCTGGCGCCGGACTGTCCGCAACGCCCGGCCATTTCCGGCCGGGTGCTGCGCGCCGGCCCTGCTCAGCCGAGCCGTTCGCGCACGAAGCTGCCCACCTGTTCCAGCGCGGCCGGTAGACGCGCATCGTCTTCACCGCCGCCCTGGGCCATGTCCGGGCGGCCACCGCCCTTGCCGCCAATCTGGCCGGCGACATGGGCCACGATCTCGCCGGCCTTGATCTTCTGCAGCGCCCTGCCCTGCACGCCGGCCACCAGCGATGCTTTTGCGCCATCGCCGGATGCCAGCAGGATCACCGCGTCGGGCAGCTTCTGCTTGAGCTGGTCGACGCTGTCGCGCAGCGACTTGGCGTCCAGGTTGTCCAGACGCGCGGCGACAACCTTGATGCCGTCGATATCCTGCGCGTTCGCGGCCAGGTCGCTGGCGGCACCGGCGGCGGCCTTGGCCTTCAGCGATTCCAGTTCCTTTTCCGCCTTCTTCTGGCGTTCAAACAACTGGCGCAGCTTGTCGACCACATCGCCACGGCTGCCGCCGAGCAGGTCGGCGACCTGTTCCAGACGGCGCTCTTCCTCTGCGATGTAATCCAGCGCGCCCTGCCCGGTCACCGCCTCGATGCGGCGGATGCCGGCGGCCACCCCGCCTTCGGAGATGATCTTGAACAGGCCGATGTCGCCGGTGGCCTGCACGTGGGTGCCACCGCACAGTTCGGTCGAAAATTCGCCCATGCGCAGCACGCGGACTTCGTCGCCGTATTTTTCGCCGAACAGCGCCATCGCGCCGAACTCCAGCGCCTCGTCCATCGCCATGTGGCGGATTTCCGCCTGGGCATTGCCACGGATGCGGGCGTTGACCATGGCTTCGATCTGCGCCAACTGGGCGCTGTCGATGGCCTGGAAATGGGAGAAGTCGAAGCGCAGCCGATCCGGCGCCACCAGCGAGCCCTTCTGCGTGACGTGCGTGCCCAGCACTTCGCGCAGCACCGCGTGCAGCAGGTGGGTGGCGGAATGGTTGAGCACGATGGCCTGACGGCGCTGGGCGTCGATGTTCGCCTTCACGCTGTCGCCAACCTTCAGCGTGCCGGCCTTCAGCGTGCCGACGTGGCCGTGGTAGCTGCCGGACAGCTTCTGCGTATCGGATACGGTGAACAGGGCATCGCCGGCGGTCAGCTCACCGGTATCACCGACCTGTCCGCCGGATTCGGCGTAGAACGGCGTGGTGTCCAGGATCACGGTGCCGATTTCGCCGGCCGCCAGCGCCTGCACCGGGCTGCCCTCGCGCAGGATCGCGAGCACCTTGCTGGCATCCAGCCGGCTCTGTTCATAGCCGACAAAACGGGTCGGCGCGAGGGTGGCGACCAGATCGGCCGGCAACATGCCGCTGCCGGCAAACTTGCTGGCGGCGCGTGCCTGTTCGCGCTGGCGTTCCATTTCCGCCTCGAAACCGTCCATATCCACGCTCCAGCCGTGCTCACGCGCGACATCGGCGGTGAGATCGACCGGGAAACCGTAGGTGTCGTACAGCGTGAACGCGGTCTTGCCCGGCACCTGGCGCTGCTTTGCCGCCAGCGAGCCTTCGTCGCGCAGCACCGAATCCAGCAGCTTCATGCCGTGTTCGAGGGTTTCAGCGAAGCGCTCTTCTTCGTTCTTGAGCGCGTTTTCGATCGTGGCGCGCTGTTCGATCAGCACCGGATAGGCATCGCCCATCTGTTCGATCAGGGTGCCGACCATGCGGTGGAAAAACGCTTCGCGCGTGCCCAGCATCCAGCCGTGGCGCAGCGCACGGCGGATGATCCGGCGCAGCACGTAGCCGCGCCCCTCATTGGAGGGCAGCACGCGGTCGGCGATCAGGAAGGCGCAGGCGCGGATGTGGTCGGCGATCACGCGCAGCGAGTTGTTTCCAAGATCGGCGGTGCCGGTCAGCTCCGCGGCCTTGCGGATCAGCGCCTGGAACAGGTCGATTTCGTAATTGGAATGCACACCCTGCAGGATCGCGGCCAGGCGCTCCAGGCCCATGCCGGTATCCACACACGGCGCCGGCAGCGGCACCAGGCTGCCGTCGGGCTGGCGGTCGAACTGCATGAACACCAGATTCCAGATTTCGATGAAACGGTCGCCATCCTCGTCCGGCGAGCCGGGCGGACCGCCGGCAATGTGCTCGCCGTGGTCGTAGAAAATCTCGGTGCAGGGGCCGCAGGGGCCGGTGTCGGCCATCTGCCAGAAGTTGTCCGAAGCGTACGGCGCGCCCTTGTTGTCGCCGATACGCACGATGCGGTCTTCCGGCACGCCGATCATGTCACGCCACAGTTCGTAGGCTTCGTCATCGGTGTGGTAGACGGTGACCAGCAGGCGCTGCGCCGGGATGTTCCAGACCTGCGTCAGCAGTTCCCACGACCAGGCGATCGCATCGCGCTTGAAGTAGTCGCCGAACGACCAGTTGCCCAGCATTTCAAAGAAGGTGTGGTGGCGCGCGGTGTAGCCGACCGAATCCAGATCGTTGTGCTTGCCGCCGGCGCGCAGACAGCGCTGCACGTCGGCCACGCGCGGCGCGATGGGCTTTTCGCTGCCGAGGAAGGCGTTCTTGAATTGCACCATGCCCGAGTTGGTGAACAGCAGGGTCGGGTCGTTGGCCGGCACCAGCGGCGCGGACGGCACGATGCGATGCTCCTTGCGGCGGAAGAAGTCGAGGAAGTCGTTGCGGATCTGGCTGCTGGTTTTCATGGACTGACGATTGGGCGGAAGGGACGGTGCTGCGGCAGCAGCAAGGCGGCCGGACGGCTCCTTCACGGACCCTGCCCAACCGATGCGGCGCTGCACCAGGACCGGCAAGAGTATCAGTTTGTGGCGCTCCTGCGCTGTTGCAAGCCCTGGCGCGGCGCGGGTGGGCCTTGGCCGGTCCGGCTCCACGATCAGGCGCCATCACGCGCCCGGGGAACATCTGAACAGGGCGTCATTACGGCGAACACCCGGTATCCGGCACGTCATTGAAAAGGCTGGTTATTGAAAAAGCGTGATTCCGGTGTGACCAGCTTCGCTGTTGGAATTCGCCAAGATGACGCTGTGAGGCTTGACCGGACACTCCCCAAAGGATGGCCCGGTCAGATATCCCCGGAATCCACATCATTTTCTACCGCACGCAGCGCGGCGTGGATCGCGTCCAGATCAAAACCACGGCGTTGCAGGAAATTGCCACGCTTGGCCTTGTCGTTGCGATCGCGCGGCGGCCCCGGATGGCGGCGGCGCAGCAGTTCCACCGCTCGCTGAGTCCAGTCGGTTTCACAGGCTTCCAGAGCAGCCTCGATGGCCGCATCGTCAATGCCGTGCATACGCAGTTCGGCACGGATGCGCAGCGGCCCCTGACCGGAGTTGGCACGGCTGCGGGCCAGCGATTGGGCGAAACGTTCGTCATCCTGCCAACCGCGTTCGGCCATGTCGTCCACGGCGGTCTCGGCGGATTCTTCGTCGATGCCGCGCTGTACCAGCTTGCGCAACAGTTCCTGACGGGAGTGTTCGCGCCGGGTCAGCAATTCCAATGCCTTGCGGCGTGGATCAGGTGGCGGTGGAGTTTCGCGCGCGGCGCGTGATCCGGGCTGCTCCTGTCCATCCTGCCCTGCCACATCCGGTTCGACATCGAACCCGGCCCGGGCATCGGCAAGACGGGAAGCCGCGTCCAGATCAACGGAACCGGACGCGCCCTCGTCTCGCTGGCGCGCGGCCGGGAAACTTCCCCGACCGCGCCGCAACCCCCTCATGCCTCTTCGGCCGCCTCGGCGTCTTCGCCTTCTTCTCCGGCGAAGATCGCGGGCGCAAACTTCTCGCGCAGGCGGCTTTCCAGTTCGGCCGCCAGCGCCGGACGCTCGCGCAGGTACTGGCGGGCGTTGTCCTTGCCCTGACCGATGCGCTCGTCACCGTAGCTGTACCAGGCGCCGGCCTTGTCCACGATCTTGGCGTCCACGCCCATGTCGATCAGTTCACCTTCGCGGCTGATGCCCTCGCCGTAGAGGATCTCGGTGACGATCTGCTTGAACGGCGGCGCCATCTTGTTCTTGACCACTTTGATGCGGGTCTGGTTGCCGATGATCTCGTCGCCGCGCTTGATCGAGCCGATGCGGCGGATATCCAGGCGCACCGAGGCGTAGAACTTCAACGCGTTGCCGCCGGTGGTGGTTTCCGGGCTCTGGCCCGGCATCATGATGCCGATCTTGTGGCGCAACTGGTTGATGAACAGCACCAGGCAGTTGGAGCGCTTGATGTTGCCGGTCAGCTTGCGCAGCGCCTGGCTCATCAGGCGTGCCTGCAGGCCGGGCAGCTGGTCGCCCATGTCGCCCTCGATCTCGGCCTTGGGCGTGAGCGCGGCGACCGAGTCGATCACCACCATGTCCACCGAGTTGGAGCGCACCAGCATGTCGGCGATTTCCAGCGCCTGCTCGCCGGTGTCGGGCTGGGAGATCAGCAGATCTTCCAGATTGACGCCCAGCTTCTGCGCGTAGCTCGGATCCAGTGCGTGCTCGGCATCAACAAAGGCGGCGGTGCCGCCGGCCTTCTGGCACTGCGCGATGGCCTGCAGCGCGAGGGTGGTCTTGCCGGAGGACTCCGGGCCGTAGACCTCCACCACACGGCCCTTCGGCAAGCCGCCGATGCCCAGCGCGATGTCCAGCATCAGCGAGCCGGTGCCGATGACTTCAACCGCCTCGGCGGCCTTGTCGCCCATGCGCATCACGGCGCCCTTGCCGAACTGCTTTTCAATCTGGGAAAGGGCGGCGGAAAGAGCGCGCTTCTTGTTGTCGTCCATGTCTGTGTCCTTGGTCGGGTAAGCGGAGGATTGATCGGGGAAACGGGGTGTTGCGATGTTGGATGCAAGCTTAGGGGGCGCCTGTCTCACAGGCTGAGATTGGCGCCGGGACCAGCTTCGCGCAGTGGCGACAAGGCCGGCCATCGGTACTTGCCCGGCCATCGGCTAGGAAAATTCCGGAAGAAAGATTGCGAAACCCGGTCATCGGCGCACGCTGCGATTGGGCCGGATCAGGCCGCAATACAGGCCTTCGAGCGCGAATTCGGCGTCAGCCGGCACCTGGATCGGGGCAAAACCGGCGTTGCACGGCAGCAGCCGGATGCCGCTGGCGGTCTGCTCGAACACCTTGATCGTCAGCTCCTCATCCAGCCGCGCCACGACAATCTGGCCGTTGCGCGCCAGCGTGCTGCGATGCACGCCGACCAGATCGCCATCCAGGATGCCTTCCTCGCGCATGGATTCACCCTCGACCCGCAGCAGATAGTCAGGCACGGGCGAGAACAGCGCGGGATCGAGCGTGAGTTCGTGTTCGACGCCGGCATCGGCGCCAATCGGCTCACCGGCCGCGACCCGCCCCAGCACCGGCAGACGCAGCACCTCGGTAATGGTTTCGTCCAGCGCCAGCTGACCCTGCGGCGGCTGCGGATGCTGCTTGATACGGATGCCGCGCGCGCGCCCGGGAAGACGCTCAATGGCACCGGCCGCTTCCAGTGCTTCCAGGTGGTATTGCGCCGCACGCACCCCCTTGAAGCCGAACGCACGCGCGATTTCGGTCTGCGACGGCGGCAAGCCGTCGGCCTCGATGCGCTCGGCGATCATCGCCAGGATGGCCTGCTGGGTATCGGTGATATCCATGATTAGCAGTATTACTACTAACAGGCTGGCTTGCAAGTGCCGGCGCGGTGCGACACGAGGCTGTTGTCAGGGTGAGAAGGTGGGCACCGGAGCGGCGAGTGCTTTTGCTTGCAGTTATTGCGGAAAGCTCCCCCTCACCCCAGCCCTCTCCCCCGCTCGCGGGGGAGAGGGAGTGTTTCTGTCACCCCGAAGCAAGTCCTGGAATCCGCGCCGACGCGCAGCCGCAATCTCAGCCCAGCAGGCCGTCGACCCCTTCCAGTGCAGCGGCCACGGTCTGGCGGCGGATTGCATCGCGGCTGTCGCCATCGAACAGGAACAGGCGCGCGCTCGGATATCCGCCACGCTTTTTCCACGCGATCCAGACACTGCCGACCGGCTTGTCGGCGGTGCCGCCACCCGGCCCAGCAATGCCGGTGACGGCCACCGCGACGGTGGCGCCGGAATGGATCAGCGCGCCGTTGACCATTTCCAGCGCGGTTTCCTCACTCACCGCGCCCTCGCGCAGCAGGGTTTCGGCGCGCACGCCGAGCAGCGCCTGCTTGGCCTCGTAGCTATAGGCCACCAGCCCGGCTTCGAACCAGTCCGAACAGCCGGCCACATCGGTGATGGTCTTGGCGATCCAGCCGCCGGTGCAGCTCTCCGCCGTGGCCAGGGTGTGGCGCTGGTGGGCAAGCCTTTCGCCGAGGGCTTTTGCCTGGGCCAGCAGCTGGGTATCGCTGGGCACGGAGCCGGAATGTTCGGATGTGGTCATCGTTGCAGCCTGCTTGTTGGGCCTGGTGACGAACGGAAGTGCGCTCACTCCTCATCCGGCCAGCGCGGCATCGCCGGGGCGTTGCGCGCGGGTGTCGGAAGATGGGGTTGCAGGGCCTGCCACAGTGCCAGCGCATCGCGCAGCGGCGCCACGTCGTGCACGCGCAGCAGCATCGCGCCACGCTGGGCGGCGATCAGATGGGCCGCGACCGATGCGGCCGCGCGCTCACCCACTTCGCGCCCAGTAATCTCGCCGAGCATGCGCTTGCGCGACAGGCCAGCCAGCAGCGGCACGCCCAGATCGGCGAAAGCCTCCAGCCGTGCCAGCAGGTGCAGATTGTGGTCCAGGTTCTTGCCGAAACCGAAACCCGGATCGATCACCAGACGTGATTTCGGGATACCGGCCAGTTCGCAGGCGAACAGCCGGTCCGCGAGGAAACGCCGCACCTGCCCGACCACATCGTCGTACTGCGGCGCATCCTGCATCGTCCGCGGCTCGCCCTGCATATGCATCAGGATCACCGGCACGCCCAGTTCGGCGGCGGCCTCCAGCGCGCCATCCTGCGTCAGCGCGCAGATGTCGTTGATCAGGCCGGCGCCGGCTGCGACTGCGGCACGCATCACCTCTGGCTTGAAGGTATCGATGCTGATTGGCACCTGGGTGGCGCGGGCCAGGCCTTCGATCACCGGCAGCACACGCGCCAGTTCGGTTTCAAGCGGCACCGCATCGGCACCGGGGCGGGTGGATTCGCCGCCGATGTCGAGCGCGTCGGCGCCGGCTTCGACCAGTTTCAGCCCGTGTTCGATCGCGGCCTGTGTGCTGTCGTACGCGCCGCCGTCGGAAAACGAATCAGGGGTGACATTGACGATGCCCAGGATGCGCGGCCGGTCCAGCTTGAGCGGGCGGCCGGCGCAATCCAGGGTAGGCGTGATATCGAACATGGGTGGTCGCAATCCGGGAGGGCGCGGGCCATGCCCGCTGCGCAATTATGCCGCGTTGATCCCGCCCGGATCGCCCTTCCCGGCGCCTTAGACCTGCGGCGCCGGACCGCCCAGCGGAGCACCGCCGGCGGCAGGACCGGAATCACCGCGACCCGGCGGCGGCGTACGGCCACTCTTGGCCCAGTCGGCCGGTGGCCCGGGCTCGCGCCCGGCCATGATGTCGTCGATCTGGCTGGCGTCGATGGTTTCGTACAGCAGCAGCGTATTGGCCATCACGTGCAGCTTGTCGAGGTTCTCGGTCAGGATCTCGGTGGTGCGGGCGTAGGCGCGGTCGAGGATGCCGCGCACCACTTCGTCGATCCTGCGCGCGGTTTCGTCCGAGACGTTCTTGGTCTGGGTCACCGAACGGCCGAGGAACACTTCGTCTTCTTCCTCGCCATAGGAGATCGGGCCCATTTCATCGGACAGGCCCCACTTGGTGACCATGTTGCGCGCCATCTTGGTCGCACGTTCGATGTCGTTGGAGGCACCAGTGGTAACCTTGTCGGCACCGAAAATCAGTTCCTCGGCCACGCGCCCGCCGTACAGCGAGCACAGCTGCGACTGGATCGCGACCTTGTTGTAGCTGTACTTGTCGCCTTCGGGCAGATACATCGTCACGCCCAGCGCACGGCCGCGCGGAATGATCGTGACCTTGTAGACCGGGTCGTGCTCGGGCACTAGGCGGCCGACGATGGCGTGGCCGGCTTCGTGGTAGGCGGTGAGCTTCTTCTCGTCCTCGCTCATCGCCATCGAGCGGCGCTCGGCACCCATCAGGATCTTGTCGCGGGCCTTGTCGAAGTGCTCCATCCGCACCTCGCGCGCATTCTCGCGCGCGGCGAACAGCGCCGCCTCGTTGACCAGATTGGCCAGATCGGCACCGGAAAAGCCCGGCGTACCACGCGCCACCACCATCGGCTCGACATCGTCGTGCAGCGGCACCTTGCGCATATGCACCTTGAGAATCTGTTCGCGGCCCTTGACGTCTGGCAGCCCCACGACAACCTGGCGGTCGAAACGGCCCGGGCGCAGCAGCGCCGGATCGAGCACGTCGGGGCGGTTGGTCGCGGCGATCACGATCACGCCCTCGCCACCCTCGAAGCCGTCCATTTCGACCAGCAGCTGATTCAGCGTCTGCTCGCGCTCGTCATGGCCACCGCCCAGACCGGCACCGCGATGCCGGCCGACGGCGTCGATTTCGTCGATGAAGATGATGCACGGCGCGTGCTTCTTGGCCTGCTCGAACATGTCGCGCACGCGGCTGGCGCCGACGCCGACGAACATTTCGACGAAATCCGAACCGGAAATGCTGAAGAACGGCACCTTGGCCTCGCCCGCGATGGCACGCGCCAGCAAGGTCTTGCCGGTGCCCGGCGGGCCGACCATCAGCACACCGCGCGGAATCTTGCCGCCCAGCTTCTGGAACCTGGAAGGATCGCGCAGGAATTCGACCAGCTCGCCGACTTCCTCCTTGGCCTCGTCGCAGCCGGCGACATCGGCGAAGGTCACCTTCACCTGGTCCTCGCTCTGCATCTTGGCGCGCGATTTGCCGAAGCTCATCGCACCGCGCCCGCCACCGCCGGACTGCAACTGCCGCATGAAGAAGATGAAGATGCCGATGAAGATGATGTACGGCAGCAGGTTCAGCAGGATGTAGGTCAGCGACGGCCCGGTGGAGATCGGGCTCTGCACGATCTTGACGTTGCGCGTCACCAGGTCATCGATCAGCTTGGGATCGTTGGGCGGCAACGACACGCTGAACTTGCCGCCATCCTTGGTGGTGCCGGTGAGCTCGCGGCCGTTTTCCGAAAACACCACCTCGCTCACGCGCGCATCGCGCACCTGGGTGAGGAACTCGGAATAGGACAGCCCCTGCGCCGTCGTGGTGCGCGGCGTGAAGCTCTGGAACACCGCCATCAACACCACGGCGATGACCACCCACAACACCAGATTCTTCGCCAGATCGTTCATTCTCTATACCTTGCCCGCATCCGGGGCCTGTCGTTTGTCGGTTGCCAGCGCATAGACCTCGGAAGATCGGCTGCGTGACGCTTCCGGCTTGCGCACCCTGACCTGTCGGTACAGGCGGCGCAAGTCGCGGATGTAATCATCAAAACCCGTGCCCTGGAACAGCTTGATCAGAAAACTGCCACCGGGCCGCAGATGCGCCTGCGCGAAATCGCGCGCCAGTTCGGCCAGGTACATCGCGCGCGGCTGGTCGACCGCATCCATGCCGGACATATTGGGCGCCATGTCGGAAAGCACAAGGTCGACCGGCTTCCCGTCCAGCAGCGCCTCAAGCTGCGCCAGCGGTCCGGCCTCGCGGAAATCGCCGTGGATGAACTCGACCCCGGCCAGCGGCGGCATCTCCAGGATGTCCAGCGCCACCACGCGCCCGCTGTCGCCCAGTTCGCGCCGCACCAGCTGCGACCAGCCGCCCGGCGCGGCACCCAGATCGACCACGGTCATGCCGGGCTTGAGCAACTTGTCGCGCGCCAGGATCTCCTCCAGCTTGTAGGCCGCACGCGAGCGCAGGCCCTCGGCCTGGGCCTTCTTCACGAAACGGTCGGAGAAGTGCTCGCGCAACCAGCGCTGGCTGCTCTTGCTGCGTGACATCGGAAAAATCGGTCCGTGGCTCAAACCGCGCATGTTACCCTGTGCGGCCCCCAGACCTGCTGTTTTCCGTTCATGTCCAGCGCATTGTCCGCCAACCAGAAACGTTATCTGCGCGGACTCGCGCACCCGCTCAAACCCTTGATCCAGGTCGGCAACAAGGGCATCACCGACGCCCTGCTCGCAGAGCTGGACCTGGTGCTGGAGCACCATGAACTGGTCAAGGTGCGCATCGCCGCCGAAGACCGCGACAGCCGCGATGCGGCCGTGGCCGATCTGGTGGAGCGCAGCGGCGCGCAACTGGTGCAGCGCATCGGCAATGTCGCCTGCCTGTTCCGGCGCAACCCGGAAGCCTCCCAGATCGCGCTGCCGCGCTGAGGCTGCGGCGATGCATCTGGTCCAGGATCTGAGCGAAGGCCACCATCTGGTGCGGCGTGTCGGCCCGGCCAGCGTGACGGTCGACGATCGCGAACTGACGCGCAGCTTCCTGCTGACCCCTTCGCAATGCCACGAGGATTTCCCGGTGCGCGACATCGCCGGCTTCGACGCCGCCGCGATCCAGCAGGTACTGGACCTGCAACCGGCGCTGGTGCTGATCGGCACCGGCGCCCGCCAGCACCTGGCGTCACCGGCATTGATGGGCGGCTTCCTGACCCGCGGCGTCGGGGTGGAAGCCATGGACAGCGCCGCCTGCGCGCGAACCTTCAATCTTCTGGCCAGCGAAGGCCGCCAGGTGGTCGCGGTTTTTCTGATCGCCTGATTGGCACTTGCGAGGATGTGCTTCTTCCCTGCGACGTGCCGGACCACATAGCCCGGGCAAGCCCCGGGCTTCATCCGGGGCGCACCCGGGTGTGGCTTTCACGATGATGCAGGAACGGCTGCGGACTTCCTGATGATGCTGGTCCCGGGTGCGGCTTCGTCTTACCCGGGCTACTCACCATCCAATAAGCCTGCGCCTCAACGCGCTGGCAGGAAGGGGCGTGGATCGACCGGCTTGCCGCTCTTGCGGATTTCGAAATGCAGCATGTCGCGGGTGGCGCCGCTGCGGCCCATTTCGGCGATCTGCTGCCCGGCCTTGACCTTCTGGCCTTCGGCCACCAGGCGTTTGCGGTTGTGGCCATAGGCCGACAGGTACACGTCCGAATGCCGGATGATCACCAATTCGCCATAGCCGATCAGGCCCGAACCCGAATACACCACTTCACCATCGGCCGCCGCCAGCACCGGCTGTCCGCTGCTGCCGGCAATATTGATGCCCTGGTTGGTCGGATCGCCGGCGACGAAACGCCCGATCACCTGCCCGGCACTGGGCCAGCGCCAGGTGATGCCGTCCACGCTGCGGCTGCCGCCGGTGGTGATCACCGGTGTGGTGGCCGGGCCGGTGGCGGGCGTTGTGGCCGGTGTATTCGATACCACTGGAGCCGGCGGTGTCGGGCTTGCAGAACCGGTCGGCGGTGTCGGCGTGGACGCAACCACCGGCGTTGAGGCTGAAGCTGTGGTCGGCGCACTCGAAGGCACGCGCGTTGCCGCCGGCGCCGTGGCTGCGGGTGACGATGTTGCCGCAGCAGGCGACGCCGAAACCACCGGTGTCGCCGCCGTGACCGGGCGTGTGGCCTGTGCCGTGCCCGCTACCGGTGCATTCAAACGCAGGCGCTGGCCGGGATAGATCGTGAACGGCTCGCGGATACCATTCCAGCGCGCCAGATCACGATGATCCAGCCCATTGCGGAAGGCGATGCCATACAGCGTATCGCCGCGTACCACGGTGTGTTCGCGCGTCGTGACTGCTGTGGGCGTCTCCTGCCGGGCGGGCACCGTGGCACGATCCGGCGCCGAAGGAACTTCCGTGACCACCGCACGCGGGCGCACGCTGCACCCCGCCAGCAGCACGCACACCAGCACCGCCATCATCCTGATCGTGTTCATCCCCGCCCTCCGGAAAACACCAGCCAGCCAATGGCCGCAGCCAGCAACGCCAGCGCGATCCAGCCAATCGGTTCGATATGCCGGCGCAGCATCATCTCGGCCTTGGCGCCGCCCAGCCGGATCGCCCAGGCCACCAGAAAGACGCGCTTGCCGCGCCCGATCAGCGCACCAAAGAAGAACGGCAGCAGCGGCATCCCGATGGCACCCGATGCCAGCGTGAACACCTTGAACGGCACCGGCGTAAAGCCGGCCAGCAGCAACAACCAGAAACCGTTGTCGGCGGCCTGCTGCTTGATCTGTTCGAACTGTTCGGCATAACCAAAGCGCTCCAGCAGCGGCATCGCCAGCTCGATCGCGAAATGCCCGATCGCGTAACCCACGAACATGCCCAGCATCGAGGCCACCAGGCTGATCGTGGCGAACCAGTACGCCCGCTTGGGCTGCGCCAGCGACATCGGCGCCAGCATCACCTCGGGTGGAATCGGGAACACGATGGCCTCGAAGAAGCTGACCCCGCCCAACAACGCCGGCGCGTGCCGGTGCCGCGACCAGGACAGCATGCGCTCGTACAACGGCGCGAAGATCTTCACGCGGTGCCCCCCAGCAAGGGCACGAACGAGACCGCGCCCAGCACCTCCGGCTGCCAACCGTTGCTGCCACCACTCCAGCGCATCAGTTGCTGCGCACCCGGCTCGCCGACCGGCGCCACCAGCACGCCCTGCGGCGACAACTGGCGCAACAGTTCCGGATCCAGCGCCGAAGCGGCGGCGGTGACCATGATCGCGTCATACGGCGCATGTTCGGCCCAGCCGATGCGGCCATCGTCGTAACGGCAATGCACATTGCGGTAACCCAGGCGGAGGAAGCGGCGGCGCGCGGCGCGTTGCAGCTCGTCGATGCGTTCCACCGTGTAGACATGCTCCACCAGATGCGCCAGCACCGCGGCCTGATAACCCGAGCCGGTGCCGATCTCCAGCACCTTGCTGCGCGGCCCGCCTTCCAGCAGCGCCTCGGTCATGCGCGCCACCACCCAGGGCTGGGAAATCGTCTGCGCACGGCCAATCGGCAATGCGGTGTCCTCATAGGCGCGCGAGGCCAGCGCTTCGTCGATGAAAAGATGGCGCGGCACGCTGCCCATCACCGCCAGCACACGCTCGTCGCGGATACCGTTGCGGCGCAGGCTTTCCACCAGCCGGGCGCGGGCGCGGGGCGAGGTCATGCCCAGCCCGGCCGCTTCCGGTGTCAGACGCGAACCCGGAATCACGGTGTCTCCACCGCACGACTCAGGCCATCGACCCAGCCAGCGACCTTGTCCAGCGCCTGGTAGCGGGTCAGGTCGACATGGATCGGCGTGATCGATACGCAGCGCGAACGCACCGCGTGGAAATCGGTGCCCGGGCCGGCATCCTGCTCCGGACCGGCCATGCCGATCCACCAGATCGGCCGGCCACACGGGTCGACCTGCGCCACGCACGGCTCGGCCCGGTGGCGATGACCCAGCCGCGTCACCTCGAAGCCTTCCAGTTCGGCCCACGGCACGTCCGGAACATTCACATTGAGAATGGTGTTGGCCGGCAGCGGATCCACCAGCAGGCGCGCGGTCAATTGCGTGGCCACGCGCGCGGCGGTGTCGTAGTGACGCTGGCCGGTGCCCAGGTAGGCCAGCGACATCGCGATCGCCGGCAGGCCGAGGAAGCGCCCTTCCATCGCCGCGGCTACGGTGCCCGAATAGATCACGTCATCGCCGAGGTTGGCGTGGGTGTTGATGCCCGACACCACGATGTCCGGCTCGAAATCCAGCAGGCCGGCCAGCGCCAGATGCACGCAATCGGTCGGCGTACCGGCCACCGACCAGGTGGACGCATCGATCTGCCGGGCGCGCAATGGGCGATCCAGCGTCAGCGAATTCGACGCACCGGAACGGTCACGGTCCGGCGCCACCGTCACCACCTCGTGCCCGGCATCGCGCAGGCCCTGCGCCAGGATCCTGATGCCCGGCGCATCCACACCATCGTCGTTGCTCACCAGTACCCGCATGGCCAGTAACACCTCCGGAAAACACGCCATCATAGCGGATGCGTGCAGTGGCCTGATCCCGTAGTCCGGCACATCGACGCGATAGCGTGACCTGCTGCCGGCCCGCCCTCGCATGGCCTCGAACACCATCTGCGGCGCAGCGCCTACACAGCAGTGTGTGAGAACAATTCCCGCTCGCCGCGTAGTTGCCTGAAAACGCCGGCACAACGCAATATGCTGCATAGCAGCAGTTCAGGTGGCGTTGCCTTGCCGGCTCACATGAGGCATAAAGCCCGGGAGCCAACACTCGTTCTTCGACCCGAACATCATCCACAGGGGGGATGACTCCGGGTGTCCATCTTCCTGGACGCGAGATGCTGCAGGGTGACACCACACGCGTCCCTCCCTTCCCTGGCGGACGTGCTTGCAGCTACAGCCACGAATGGGCCTGCTGGCGGGCGTACTGCAACAGGATGGGCAATGCGAGACACCACACGAAACGCAGAAAACGCAATGGACTGCACTGCGGCAATCAGGTTGTAACAGGCACCCTGACGGCGGAAATCTGCTGTCGGGGTTATTCCTTTTTGGGGAGGTACCAGATGAAAATCAGGATAACTAAGACAGCGTTGGCGCTGTCTCTGCTCGCCGGTGGAGCCGCCTTTGGCGGATCCGCCCTCGCGGCGGGCAGTGCCACAACATTGGCCGAGGCCTACAGTACAAAGGAGGCTTACGCTCTCCTGGCTGCTGGCGGCCCGGTCCAGGTGGTCAAAAACGCGGCTTGTGAGCCGACCGTTGACTTCATCGTCGTCCACGACGACAACCAGGCCGAGAACGGTTTAGGGTGGAACGCTGCGGCCAACGTCGGCCGTCTGGCGGATCAGTTCACGCCAGAGCTCTACCCCGCAAACATAGAAACCGTATGCGTGTCGTTCATCACGAACGCATCCGTGACAAGTTTCGATTTCAGGCTGAACGTCTACGACGACGACGGTGCGGGCGGCAGCCCGGGCTCACTGCTCGCCGGCAAAGACCTGACGGTGACGCCTACGCCAATTGCAGGCATTCCCTTCACACCCACTTTCCAGAATTTCGACATCTCCGATCTGGGCATCGTCATTAACGATGGCAGTGTCTATTTGTCGATCGAGTGGGACGCTTCCACAGCTCCGGCGGGCGTGTTCCTGGCCAACGACGAATCACCGGCAACACCGTACGCGAACGGTTACTTCGGCACTGACGGTGGCCCATGGACCGCATTCGCGGACGATGAAGACTTCGAAGATAACCGTGCGCTGATGATTCGCGCCACGATGCCGCCCACCGGCCCGACCACTCCCGGCCTCAGTAAAGCGTTCAGCCCCACCCGGATCGCCTCGGACGGCACCAGCGAGCTGACGATCACGCTGAACAACGCCAGCCAGCCGACCGCCGCAGTACTCAGCGCAGATCTGGTTGACAACCTGCCGGCCGGCCTCGAAGTTGCGTCCCCTTCGAATGCGGCCACCACCTGTAGTGGCACGCTGACCGCGGTTGAGGGCAGCAGCTCCATTACGTTGGCGGCAGGCGCGGAAGTACCGGCCGAAGGCAAATGCACCATCACGGTGGATGTTGCGGCCACGGCCGATGGTGACTACGTCAACAGCATGGCTCCAGGTGCCCTGCAGACCAACCACGGCAACAATCCCAATCCGGCAGAGGCCACGTTGGGAGTGGGCTTCGTTTTCCCCGAGCCGTATTGCGAGGTCACTTTCTCGTTCTCGGTCGAGCCTATTTCCCGCGTATTGTTCACCGGCATCGACAACACCAGCAGCGCGGTACTCGACGGCAGCCCCGCACATGAAGACTTCCTCTCGGTCACCGGTGGCGAAGTCATGCAGGGCTTCAGCTATCCGGCTGCGGTGGAAGGCAACACCGGCGGCAACTACACCAACAAGGTCACGGTCTATATCGACTGGAACCAGGACGGCGTCTTCTCGGAGACCACCGAGGCCTACCAGCTGACCGATCTTTACGGCTCCACCGGCACCGACAACCAGCAGGCCATCGGCGATATCGAGGTCCCGGTTGATGCAGTGCCGGGCGAGACCCGCATGCGGGTGGTGAAGAACTACAGCAGTGCCCCGACTTCATGCCTTGCCGGCTCATTTGGCCAGGCCGAGGATTACACCCTCACCGTCAACGCACTGCCCGAATACACCGTTACGCCGAGCGTCGGCGCCGGTGACGGCACGATCTCCCCTGACACCGCCCAACTCGTGACCCAGGGCAGCACCGCCACCTTCACCCTGGTGGCCGGTGCCGGCAATGTCATCGATAACGTCGACGGCACCTGCGGCGGCACCCTGACCGATGACACCTTTGTCACCGACCCGGTGACCGAGGACTGCACCGTCATCGCCAACTTCAAGGCCGCTGCCGTCACCGTTGCCAAGTCGTTCGATCCGGCCACGATCACCGAGCTTGAACAAAGCACGGCGATCATCACGCTGACCAACCGGCTGACCGTCGACGCCACGCTGACCGCACCGTTCGTCGATCAGTTGCCGACCGGCCTGAATGTCACCTCGGCCACCACCACCTGCGGCATGATCCTGACCGGCGGTGAAGGTGAAAACACCATCTCGGCCACCCAGTTCGGCCTGCCGGCCGGCATCGTGCTGGCCGCTGACAGCAGCTGCGAGATCCGCGCGACGATCGTGCCCGATGTAGCCGGCACCTACGTCAACGAGATCGCCGCTGGCGACCTGCAAACCGACCAGGGCAGCAACACCGAAGGCGCCGAAGCAACCCTGGTGGTCACCGGCTTCCCGACGATCGATGTCAGCGAAGACTCGCTGTCGTCCACGCTGGTCACCAACACCACCGATACGCAGTCGCTGGACATCTCCAACATCGGCACCGGTGACCTGGTGTGGAACATCACCGAAGCCGGCGCACTCAACGCCAACCCGCCCAGCTTCCGCAACGTCACCCGGATCGGCAGTTCTGCCGGTGCGGCACTGACCAGCGGTACCAGCCTGGGTCTGCGTGGCAGCGGTGCTCCGGTGATCCTGGCACCCACCGACATCTCGCAGATGGAAGACAACTCCCCGGGTGACCAGGGTGTTTCCTGCGGCACGACGGGGGCCTCCACCGCCGACAACAGCTGGTGGCGCCGTTTCTACTTCAACGAGCACCCGGAAGTGGGCAGCGCCGCGACCGTCACTTCGGTGACGATCTCGACCGGCTCCATTGACATCCCGGGCGGCCTGCCGACGACGATCAATCTGTACACCATCCCGAGCAGCACGACGGTGGACACGATCCCGACCGCTGCACTGACTCTGATCGGCACCACAACCACCACCGTGAGCGGCGCATTGGCCTCGGTCACCATTCCGGTGACCGGCGTGATCAGCGACACCGTCGCTACCGATCTGGTGGTCGAGTGGTATACCGATGGCAGTGACGACGGACAGTTCTTCCCGGGTGCCAACGCCACCCCGGAAACCCATCCGACCTTCATCAGCAGTGCCACCTGCTCAATCGACCAGCCAACCCCGGCCTCCGCCATCAACTTCCCGGACTTCCACCTGACCATGGTGGTGAGCGTGGAAAGCGGTGGCAGCGCCTGTGCCAGCCCGGTCGATCTGCCCTGGCTGTCGGTGAATCCGACCAGCGGCACCACCGGTGCCGGCGGCAGCGACAGCGTGGACGTGACCTTCGATGCCACCGGCATGCCCCCGGGCACCTACGAAGGTGAGCTGTGCATCAACAGCAACGACGAGGAAAACCCGCTGGTTTCCGTCCCGGTTGAAATGGTCGTCAACCCGAGCGGCGTGACGTTCGAGGTGACCCCGTCGGTCAACGGCGCCAACGGCACGATCTCGCCGAACACCGTGCAGACGGTTGATGAGAACGGCCTGGTCACGTTCACCCTGACGCCGGACTTCGGCTATGGCGTGGGCACGATGGGCGGTACCTGCCCGGGCACCCTGAGCGGCAACACCTACATCGCCGGCCCGGTCACCGCCGACTGTACGGTCGAGGCCCAGTTCGTCGAGCTGCCGTTCCCGGCACCGTACTGCAACGTGACCTTCCCGTCCGACGTGGAGCCGATCAGCCGCGTGGTGTTCAGCGGCATCGACAACGAAAGCGATCCGGCGGTTGGCGGAAGCCCGGCGCTGGAAGACTTCCGTGCCGTCACTGGCGGTGATGTATCGCTGGGCGGCGTGTACTCGATTGCGGTCGAGGGCAACACCGGCGGTAACTTCACCACCCGCATCCGCGCCTACATCGACTGGAACCGCGATGGCGTGTTCGACGCGAGCGAAGGCTACGTGCTGACCGACCTTGTCGGATCGACCGGTACCGATGGCAAGCAGTCCACCGGCGAAATCACGGTGCCGGAAGGTGCGCTGCTGGGCGAAACCCGCATGCGCGTGATCAAGAAGTTCAGCTCCGTGCCCGAGCCCTGCAACACCGCAGGTTACGGTCAGGCCGAGGACTACACGATCGTGATCAACGACGACCCTCTGCCCCAGCCTGAAATCGATCTGGACAAGTTCGCACTGAACATCACCGCGATGGCCGGCACCACCGGCACCGACACGCTGCAAATCAGCAACGTCGGTGAAGCCGGCAGCCGTCTGGAATACCAGATCCGACGTGCCCTGGCCGGCCCTGCAGCTGTCACCCAGGCCGACATGCGCCGGAACACCGGCACCAATGACGCGGCCAAGTTCGATCCGTCCGCACCGGCACAGGCCTCGGCTCACCATGACCTGAAGTCTGATGCAGCGGCGTACCACACGCCTCCAGCGACCGTTTCCAACGTCGTCTTCGCCAACGATCCGTCGTGCCAGGTTGGTACGCCCGGCCTGGTGGTGCACGATGGCAACGGCGCACCGGACAACGGTTACGGCTGGAACGCCAGCGCCGGCACCGATCCCAAGTACGTCGACAAGTTCACCCCGAGCAGCTACCCGGCCACCTACACCACGGTCTGCGTCTCGCTGCTGACCAATGCCGGCGTGACTTCGGCACCGGTCGTGGTGGTGGTCTTTGCCGACGACGGTCCGGGCGGTGCTCCGGGTACCGAGCTGGGTCGGGTGAACGCCACGGCGAACAACATCACCGCCGCACTGGAGCAGAGCTTCCAGGCCATCGACATCTCCGAAATGGGTCTGGAAATCACCGAAGGCAGCGTCTACATCGGCCTTGAGTGGGATGCCACGTCGATCGCGGGGCTGTACATCGCCTCCGATGAAACCAGCAGCGCGAATGCGGGTGGCTACTCGTATTCCTCGGGCGAATGGACTCCGATCATCGATGGCTTCGAGGAGTACAAGAGCCTGTTCGTCCGTGCCATCGAAGACCAGGCTGGTCCTCCGGGCATCGGCTGCGAAAACCCGAGCAACGTGTCCTGGCTGAGCGTCACCCCGGCCTCCGGCACGATCATGGACGGCGATTCGCAGACGGTCACGGTTACGGGCAATGCCACCGGCATGGCACCGGGCAGCTACGAGGCCCTGATCTGTGTGAACTCCAATGACACGGAGTACCCGCGCATCGACCTGACGGTCACCATGGAGGTCACCGCGCAGCCGCCGGCGATCTTCAGCGACGGCTTCGAAGGTGATGATCCGCCGCCGGAGCCGGAAATCGTGGTTGGCCAGATCAACACAACCATCGACGCAGGAGGAGACATCACCTACGACTTCGTGACCCAGACTTTGGATACCTGGGACCCGAATCGGGTCGACGATATCAACCTGTACGACTACGGTGATGGCAGCCTGACCGTGTACTGGTTCGGCGACGCCGCCTCTCTGGATGTCGGCGGCGTCGTGGACGGCGATGGCGTGGAGTTTGCCGTGCTGCAGCCCGGTGACACCATCGGCCCAGCCTCCCCCATCAGTGCGGCTTCGCTGAAGCTGGTGAACTGGAACGGTAACGTTGATGGCTATATCGGCTTTGCCTTCGAAAACGAGGAAACCGGCAAGCTGAACTACGGCTACCTCCGTGTGGTGTCTTCCGGCGCCACAGGACTTCCAGCCCAGGTCATTGAGTACGGCTATAACAAGGCCGGCAATGCGATTACGATCCCTACCCCGTAATCCATAGCCTGCGGTAAACCTTGATCGGGCCTCCTTCGGGAGGCCCGATTTTTTTGTAGCCGGTATCCACGGCGCACAGCCTGCGCTCCTTTTTCCAAAGCACCGCGCCCGGACGGACCCATGGATTTCGTGGTACTTTCCAGCACACTCGATTTCGCAGACGGGAAAACAGCCAGGGGGGCTGGCTTCCATTCCGGACCCAGGCAACACCCGGTTGCGCTACCACATCCGTCCGCCATCAGTGCTGCGAAGTACGACAGTTGATCACCTGACGCGGCGCCAAGACGCCCGGTTTCACCATCTTTCGAGGGAGCCTCCATGCGTAAAGTTCTTCCACTGGCCATCATGCTGGCATTGCCGGCGATGGCGTCAGCCGACACCCATGGGTGTCTGGTGTCGTTCTCCGGCGCCACCCACGATGTCTGCAGCGGCAATACCGTCGCCAGCGGCTCGGCCCTGAACAGCCTGCTGTCTCACAGCGCAGTCGACCGTTCGACCCTGCGCATCGTCAAGTTCGACGGCCCGATCGGCGAGCGCCAGCGTCATGCCGTGGAAGCCGCCGGCGCCCGCATCATCGGCTACGCCCCGCATTACGCCTATATCGTGCGCATGCCGGCCACGCTGGACAGCACGATGCAGGCGATTGATGGCGTGGTCTGGAGCGGCCCGATGTTGCCGGCGCTGAAGGTCGACCCGAACATCTACACCACGCTCGATGGCGATGACCTCATCGCCGCGCTGGGCGTGGAGCGGCTTGAAATCACCCTGGACACCCGCGCCAGCCTCGACGCCTCGCGCAGCGCGATCGCCTCGGTGGCCGGGCTGCTGGACGCGCAGACAATGAATGTCGGCGGCGAACTGCTGACCTTGGCGCGATTCGAGCGCGATGCGCTGGCCGGCATCGTCGAACAGCTGGCCCAGCGCGACGACGTGCTGTCGGTTGGCCTGCATCTGCCGGCGCGCAGCTACAACTCGCAGGGCCAGTGGCTGCACCAGAGCAATGAGAACTCGCCTTCACCGCAAACCCCGGTCTGGGATCGCGGCGTCTACGGCTGCGGGCAGACGGTCGGCGTGCTGGACACCGGCCTGTACCAGGACAACCGCGCCTTCCGCGATGACACCCAGGTCACCCCGATCGACGTCTGCACCTCGGGCACCTCCTGCCCCAGCATTTCGCCCAACAACGATGCCCGCAAGGTGGTGGCCTATTACAAATGGTCCGGCCTTTCCGGCGGCTCCTGGGCCGACAACCATGGCCACGGTACGCACGTGGCCGGCTCGGTCGCCGGCAATGACAGCTTCTCCAAGCCGGGGGTGGACTGCGACAACTTCACCACCGCCAGCGGCGGCACCAATCTGGACGGCATGGCCACCGGTGCCAAGCTGGTGATACAGGAAACCGGCAGCAACCTGGCCTATCTGAACCAGCACGGCGGCAATCCCTATCACGCGGCCGAAGTGGCGTATCAGAGCGGCGCCCGCATCCACAACAACTCCTGGGGATCGGGCTGTGTCAGCAGCCAGACTGGCCTGTGTGTTTCAGGATGCACCATCCCCTACCGTCCGAATTCACGTCATGCCGACCGCATCATGCAGGACCACGACGATCTGCTGATGGTGTTTGCCGCCGGCAACGATGGCACCCAGTGCCCCAACGGCAACAACGTCGGCAGCCCCGGCAACGCCAAGAACGTGCTGTCGATCGGCGCCACCAGCCGCGGAACCGCAGCCAACAACATGGCCAGCTACTCCTCGCGCGGCCCGGCACTCGACTCGCGCACCAAGCCCGATCTGACTGCCCAAGGCAGCAGCGTGCAGTCCGCCGGACGTTCCGAGTCCGGTGTCGCCGGCATGAGTGGCACCTCGATGGCCTCGCCCACTGCTGCAGGTCTGGCGGCACTGGTGCGCGACTATCTGGCCAGCGGCTTCTACCCCAGCGGCCAGCGCACGCCGGCCGACGCCATGCCGGATGCATCCGGCGCGCTGGTCAAGGCCGTCATGGCCACCGGCGCATTCCGCATGACCGGCAGTGGCGCAGGCGCCAATCCGGGACAGGCGCAAGGCTTTGGCCGCATCCTGCTGGACGACTCGCTGCATTTCGTCGGTGATGACACCCGCCTGTTCATCCATGATGAAGAAATCGGCCTGGCTACCGGTGAGGCACACACCTACCAGCTCAGCGCCACCTCCGACGAACGCCTGACCTTCATCCTGACCTGGACCGACGAGCCCGGCAGCGTCAATGCCAGCCCGGCCACGGTCAACAGCTTGCGGCTCGAAGTGAAGGCCCCCAACGGTGATGTCTGGACGCAGAAGCTGCCGGCCGGTTTCAACGTGAACAACGCCAACCCGACCCAGGACACCAGCACCAGCAACTACGACAACCTCAACAACCTGCACCGCATCCAGTTCGATGCACCGGCCTTGGGTGTGTACGAAATCCAGGTGCGCGGCATCAACGTGCCGATGGGGCCGCAGACCTATGCCCTGGCCGCTGCGGGTGGTTTCGACATCAGCACCGAGCCGGATTTCAATCTGTCGGTCACCCCGGGTGCGGTCGAGATCTGTGCAGGTTCCGACGCGCAGTTCGATATCGGCGTGCTCAGCCGCTACGAGTTCGTCGATCCGGTGACACTGAGTGTCAGCGGCGTGCCGGCCACGGCCGGCAGCAGCTTCACGCCGAACCCGCTGACACCGGCGGCACCGGCGGCCATCAGCCAACTGTCGGTGCACAGCACTGACAGCGTGGCCAGTGGCAGCTACCCGCTGACGATCAACGGTGTCTCCAGTGGCGCCGAGCCGATCAGCCACGACATCGCCGCCACGCTGGCCGTCAAGGCCGGCCTGCCCGGTGATCCGGTGCTCGCGCTTCCAGCCGACGGTGCGACCGATGTACCGCTGATTCCGACCTTCTCCTGGGCTGACGACGCGGAAGCGACGGAATACACCATCCAGGTCGCCACCGATGCCGGGTTCAGCAACATTGTGGCCAGCGGCAGTTCGAACCTGAACACCTGGTCGCCGGACACCGAACTGGCACTTCAGACCACGTACTACTGGCGTGTCGGGGCCAACAACGTCTGCGGCGACAGCGACTTCTCCGAGCCGTTCTCGTTCACCACGCCTCCGGCCTACACCGTCGGTGGCGAGGTTGACGGGCTGACCGGTGAAGGGCTGGTGCTGTGGCTCAACGGTGCCAGCAGCCTGCCGATCAGCGCTGATGGTCCGTTCGAGTTCGATCTGGGCCTGGCCGATGGCGCGCCCTATGTCGTCGTCGTAGGCACGCATCCGTTCGGTCAAAGCTGCGAGGTCAGCAATGGCGAAGGCACGATTGCCGCTGCCCACGTGACCGATGTGGAAGTGGTCTGTGAGGACCTGCCGCCGGTGATCAGTCCGGTGGGTGGTCAGCTTCGCAACATGTCCGCCGGCAACGAGATCGTGCTGCAGCTCAATGGCGACCAGACCATCACCAGGCGCTTCAACGGGCTCTTCAGCTTCAACCCCGGCCTGGCAACCGAAACCGCCTACGAGGTCACCGTCCACACCCAGCCGGAAGGCCAGAACTGCATCGTCAGCAACGGCAGCGGCGTCATGGGCTTTGACCCGATCACCGACATCGACGTGAACTGCGCCATCCGTGGCCCGGACATCTTCGAGGACGGTTTCGAAGGCGCCGGCGGGGACTGATCGCCGGTTGCACCCCTGCCTGGCCGGAACATCTCCCGGCCAGGTGTTTTCCCGGAACGGCCTGTCGCGCATGCGGCAGGCCGTTTTCGTTTCCGCCTGCCCGCGCTGCGGTACTGCGACGGCCGGCACCACTGAGCCCGTATCGGCGCGCCAACGGGTGCAGCCGGATGCGACAGCACTCGCAGCAACGACAAAGTTCACCTGCACATCATGCTGCACCGCAGTAGAATCGGCGGCTTACCGTCTGGAGACATCCGATGCTGTACACCCTGCATGAAGCCCAGCGCGCGCTGATGTCGCCGTTCACCTATCTGTCCGAGGCCGGGGCGCGGATCTTTTCCGAGAAGGGCAGCCTGTATTCCTACGTGCCCGGCGCGGCGCGGCTGGCGGCTGATTTCGAACTGGCCTACCGCATCGGCAAGGACTACGAAAAGCCCGAGTTCAATCTTGCCCAGGTGCAGGCGCATGGCACCGAGATCGCAGTGCTGCAACGCACCGTGCTGGATACGCCGTTCTGCAAGCTGCTGCGTTTCAAGCGCTTCAGCGACGATGCCGGCTGCATCGCCGGGTTGAAGGACGACCCGACCGTGCTCGTGGTGGCGCCGCTCTCCGGCCACCATTCCACCCTGCTGCGCGACACCGTGCGCACTCTGCTGGCCGACCACAAGGTCTTCATCACCGACTGGGTCGATGCGCGCATGGTGCCACTGTCCGAAGGCACTTTCGGGCTGGGGGACTACATCGCCATCGTGCAGCAGTTCATCCGCCATATCGGGGCGCGCAATCTGCACGTGATCTCGGTCTGCCAGCCGACCGTGCCGGTGCTGGCGGCGATCTCGCTGATGGCCAGCGCAGGCGAGGATCTGCCGCTGTCGATGACGATGATGGGCGGCCCGATCGACACCCGCAACAGTCCCACCCAGGTCAACTCGCTGGCCACCACCAAGCCGCTGCACTGGTTTTCCAACAATGTCATCCATGAAGTGCCGCATCCCTATCCAGGGCACGGGCGCAAGGTGTATCCGGGCTTCCTGCAGCATGCCGGCTTCATCGCGATGAACCCGGGCCGCCACTTCCAGTCGCACTGGGATTTCTACCAGGACCTGCTGCGCGGCGATCTTGAAGACGCCGAATCGCATCGCCGCTTCTACGACGAATACAACGCGGTGCTGGACATGGACGCCGAGTTCTACCTGGACACGATCGAAATCGTGTTCCAGAAGCATCTGCTGCCGCGCGGCGAATGGCATGTGGACGGAGTGCGCGTGGCGCCCGAAGACATCCACGACAGCGCGCTGCTGACCATCGAAGGCGAGCTGGACGATATTTCCGGCCTCGGCCAGACCCGCGCCGCACAGGATCTGTGCAGCAACGTGCCGGATGACCGCCGCCAGCACATCGAAGTGGAAGGCGCCGGGCATTACGGCATCTTCAGCGGCCGGCGCTGGCGGCAGACGGTCTATCCGCAGGTGCGCGACTTCATCCGCGCGCAGGACCAGCGCCGCTCCAACGGCCGGGGCGAAACCGCCACCTCATCGCACAAAGGCGTCAACAAGGATTGAAGCCGCCTCCCGGCGCGCCGAGGCTGGCAACAGGCCACTCCGCGCGACCTGCAAGCACGCCTCAGTCCGCGCCGGGTATCGAAAACGGCCCGCCCCGTTGCAGCGCCCTGCGGTAAGCCGGGCGCGCGTGGATACGCTGCAGGAAACCGGCCAGATGCGGCTGTTCCGCCCCGAACCCGAAACGCGCCGCCATCGCTTCCAGCGGAAAGCTCATCATGATGTCGGCGGCGCTGAAGGCCTCTCCCGCGAACCAGGTCCGCGCCGCCAGCTCGCCTTCCAGATAGCTGCGCTGGGCCGCCAGCTGCGGTGTGATCAGCCGTGCGCGGACCTTGTCGGCGACACCACGCAGCACCGGCTTCAGGAAAAACGGCGCCGGTGCCGAACCGATCCGGTCGAAAACCAGCTTCATCAGCAGCGGCGGCATCGCCGATCCTTCGGCGAAATGCATCCAGTACAGGTAGCGCGCCCATTCCGGGCTTCCCAGCGGCGGGCGCAGACGTCCGGCGCCGTGGCGTTCCACCAGCACCTCGCAGATCGCGGCCGATTCGGCCAGCACCTGGCCGTCGTCCTCGACCAGCGGTGACTTGCCCAGCGGGTGCACCGCACGCAACCCGGGCGGCGCCAGCAAGGTGTCAGGATCGCGCGCGTAGTGCACGATCTCATAATCCAGCTCCAGTTCCTCCAGCAGCCAGAGGATCCGCTGGGAACGGGAATTTTCCAGGTGGTGAACGCGCAGCATCGGGCTTTCCGGCAGAACAAACGTCAATCATACGCGCAGCGCCGCGGCCTGGGATTTCCCGGGCCGGGCTTGAGTTGCCGGGCTTACGACCAGATTAAAGTGCCAGACCCACGATGCCTTCGCCGCATCCTTCACCCGCCAACGCGCCGCACCACCGGCTTCACCCGCCGCGCGCACCCTGCCACGAGGCCTGCATGATTCCTTTTTCGATCCTTGATCTGGCGCCGATCCGCCAGGGCGGCAGCGCCGCAGATTCCTTTGCTGAAACCCGCGATCTGGCGCAATGGGCCGAATCGCTGGGTTACCACCGCTACTGGCTGGCCGAGCACCACAACATGACCGGCATCGCCAGCGCCGCGACCTCGGTGCTGATCGGCCATGTCGCCGGGGCCACCTCGCGTATCCGCGTCGGCGCCGGCGGCGTGATGCTGCCCAACCACGCGCCATTGGTGATCGCCGAACAGTTCGGCACGCTGGCTGCGCTGTATCCGGGACGCATTGATCTGGGCCTGGGACGTGCGCCGGGTACCGACCAGCGCACCGCTCGCGCGTTGCGTCGCAATCTGGTCGGTGATGTCGACGGCTTCCCGGACGATGTCAACGAACTGATCGGCTATTTCGCCCCGGCCCGTCCCGGCCAGGCAGTACAGGCCGTGCCCGGTGCCGGACTGGACGTGGCGGTGTGGATACTGGGATCGAGTCTGTACGGTGCGCAGCTTGCGGCGATGATGGGGCTGCCCTACTCGTTCGCCTCGCATTTCGCACCTGCGCAGATGCACGATGCGCTGGCCACGTACCGCCGCCTGTTCCGCGTTTCGGCCCGCCTCGACAAGCCCTGCGCAATGGTGGCGGCGAACGTCATCCTGGCCGACGACGGCGATGTCGCGCGCGTGGCGGCGACCTCGCAGCAACAGCAGTTCGTGCAGCTGATCCGCAACCAGCCCGGCCAGCTGCCGCCGCCGCGCGAGGACATGGAGAGCTTCTGGTCGCCGGCCGAGCGCGCGCATGTGGAAAAGACGTTGTCGGTCAGCTTTGTCGGTTCACCGGCTGAAGTGGAGCCGCAGTTGCGCGAGTTCCTGCAAGCCACCGGCGCCGACGAGCTGATCGTCAACTGCCACGTCTTCGACCACCGCGTGCGGCGCCGTTCGCTGGAACTGCTGGCGCAGATGCGCGAACGGCTGTGAGGTTGGTGTCCGGATGTTGAAGATGTCGGGCATCGCTGTGCTCAGCTCGACCTATTGAGGGCTTGGATCAAAACTTCGTGTCCACCTGCGATGTGCGCTCCTACCGAATTTACGGTGGCCGGTATCGACACGCTTGCATAGGTTGGCGGTGAACGCAGCGAACCCCAGCATCTTGATGGCCAACGCATCCGGATGTCGGGCATCGCTGTGCTCAGCCCGACCTATGCAGTGGATGCCTCGCAGCGGACGTGATGCAGGGAAACCGCAACATCAATACCGGATATGTGCCTCAGCCTGGCGGCCAGTGCAGTTGACGGCCAGCGAGCAGGTGCAGGTGGATGTGGTAGACGGTCTGGCCACCAAGCTGGTTGCAGTTCATCACCACGCGATAGCCGTCTTCGGCCAGGCCCAGCTCCTTCGCATGCGCAGCGGCGGCCAGGATCAGGCGGCCGGCCAGTTCGGCATGTTCGGTTTGCAGATCGTTGAGCGTGGCGATCGGGGTTTTCGGGATGAACAACACATGCGTGGGCGCCTGCGGCGCGATGTCGCGGAAACCAAGCACGTGCTCGTCCTCGTAGACGATGTCGGCCGGGATCTCGCGCCGGATGATCTTGCTGAAGATGGTCTCGTTGTCGCTCATCGCAAACCTCGTGTGTCGCCGCAGATGGCGGCAGGCTCAGGGGGATTCGTCGGGAATATCCATGCGGGCGCCGAAGGCGTGCGCCAGCGTACCGCGGTCGATGTATTCCAGCTCGCCGCCCAGCGGCACGCCGTGCGCAAGACGGCTGGGCCGCACCCCGTGCTGGCGCGCGAGCTGGGCCAGATAGTGCGCGGTGGCCTCACCTTCGACGGTGGGGTTGGTGGCGATGATCAGCTCGCGCACATGGCCATCGGCAAGGCGTGTGGCGAGCAGATCCAGCCCGAGTTCGTGCGGGCCCAGACCATCAAGCGGTGACAGCCGGCCCAGTAGCACGAAGTACAGGCCGCGAAAGCCGGTGGCCTGTTCAATCGCAAACTGGTCGGCCGGCATTTCCACCACGCATACCACCGCGGCATCACGCGAGGCATTGCTGCACAGTGCACAAACCTTGGTATCGCTGAAGTTGCGGCATTGCGCGCAGTTGCCGATGCCGTCCATCGCTTCGCTCAAGCGCTGCGCCAGGCGGCGGCCACCATCGCGGTTGCGCTCCAGCAAGTGGTGCGCCATGCGTTGCGCGGTCTTGCCGCCGACACCGGGCAGGCAGCGCAGGGCTTCGATCAGTTCTTCGAGCAGGCGGGAGGAGCTCATGCACGGGTGATCGCGGACTCCCTCTCCTCCGCAAGCGGGGGCGAGGGAGCAAAGAAGAAGCTCATCAGAACAGGCCGGGAATCTTCATCCCCGGCGGCAGCGGCATGCCGGCGGTGGCTCCGGCCATGCGCTTGTTGCTTTCCTCGTTGGCCTTGTTGACCGCGTCGTTGATCGCGGCGGCGATCAGGTCTTCGAGCATTTCCACGTCATCGCCGACGGCGGCCTGGTCGATGCGCACGCGGCGCGCCTCCATCTTGCCGGTCAGCGTGACCTGCACCATGCCGCCGCCGGCCTGGCCGGTGACTTCCAGATTGGCCAACTCTTCCTGCGCCTTTTGCAGGTTTTCCTGCATGCGCTGGGCCTGCTGCATCAGATTGCCAAGTTGTCCGCGCATTGCGCTCTCCTTGAAAGATGTGGGGTATGTAAAAGTGTCGCGCGATTCAGCCGTCGTCGCGCGGGCGCACCGATTCGGTACGGATCTGCGCGCCTCCTGCGACCAGTTCGCGCACCACCGGATCGTCGGCGAAGGCAGCGCGGGCGTCGTCGTGGCGCGCCTGGTTTTCGCGCCGGGTACGGTCTCCCAGGGTTTCGCTATTGGCGGCCGCCGGTGCGCTCACGAATTCCAGCTTCGGCACGCTGCCCAGCACCGCGCCCAGCGCGTCGACCAGTTGCTGCTCCATCAGGCCAGAGCGCAGGTAGTCCATCACCGGAGGCAGGTGCACCTTCACGCGGCCATCGCTGGCGCTGACGAAGGCCAGGTTCGCACCCAGCTCGCGCGCCGGCCCGCTGATGGCGCAGGCCGACAGCACCTGCAACCAGCTTTCGTTGTCGTGGATGGATTGCGGCGCGGCCACGGCCGCTGCTGCCGGACGCGTAGGTTGTGCGGCGGCCGGCGCGGCGCTTTCTGCAATCCGGGCTGCTGGCGGCGGTGGCGAAGACGCGGGCGCCGGCGGGTAATGATTGTTTCTGGCGGCAGCCTGCGTATCGCCTGGTGCTGCACCACGGCTGGCGGGAGCCGCCGCCGGATCACGGCGCGGCGCTTCCGGTCGCGGTGCATCGCCCGGCGTCGCAGCCGGCTGGAAGGCCAGCATCCGCAGCAGCGTCATTTCAAAGCCGACCCGCGGGCTCGGTGCCAGATCGATATCGCGCCGTCCCAGCAGCGCCATCTGGTACCACAGCTGCACGGTTTCCGGCGGCAGCGCGGCGGCCAGCGACGCCACATCGACGCCTTCGGCCTCCACCTGCAGATCCGGCACCAGCTGGGTCAGCTGGATGCGATGCAGCGCGTGCGCCAGTTCATCCAGCACCCCGGCAAAATCCGGCGCGAATCCGGCGATGTCCTCGGCCACCTGCATCAGACGCGCGCCATCATGGGCGGAAAGCGCATCCAGCAGGCCGGAAATCTGGTTGCGGTCGACGCTGCCGAGCATGCCGCGCACATCGTCGGTCTGCACCCGGCCGCCGCCGAAAGCGAGCGCCTGATCCAGCAGCGAAAGCCCATCTCGCAGACTGCCATCGGCGGCGCGCGCCAGCTCGGCGATGGCCTCGTCATCGGCCGGCACCGATTCGGCATCCAGGATGTGGCGCATCTGCCCGCCGATCTGTTCCTGGGTCAGCCGCCGCAGATTGAATTGCAAGCAGCGGCTGAGCACGGTGGCCGGCAGCTTCTGCGGATCGGTGGTCGCGAGCAGGAATTTGACGTGTTCGGGCGGCTCTTCCAGCGTCTTGAGCAGCGCATTGAAGGCGTTGCGCGACAGCATGTGCACCTCGTCCACCAGATAGACCTTGTAGCGGCCGCGCGTGGGCAGGTACTGGGCGTTGTCGATCAGCTCACGCACATCGTCCACGCCGGTATTGGAGGCGGCGTCGATTTCCAGCAGATCGACGAAACGGCCCTGATCCACCGCCTGGCAGATCTCGCACTCGCCGCAGGGTTCGGCACCGACACCCTGGATACAGTTCAGGCTCTTGGCGAAGATGCGCGCGATCGTGGTCTTGCCGACGCCGCGCGTGCCGGTGAACAGGAAGGCGTGATGCACGCGCCCGGTTTCCAGCGCGTTGGACAGCGCACGCACGACGTGTTCCTGGCCGACCAGCTCGGAAAACCGCCGGGGCCGCCACTTGCGGGCAAGAACGAGATAGGACATGGCACCGGAATCGGGAAACGAACGGCCATTGTGCCAACCCTACCCCCATACGGCCAAGCAGCGCGCCGCCAGCACGCCGTGGGGATGGCGGGAAACGGCTCAGGCGCGCAGGAAACCGTCGTCTCCCGTACCGCCGCCGGATTCCGGCGTGGCCGCATGCCAATCGGCGATCAGCGCACGCGCGGCGTCGGCATCCTCGTCGACCACCATCACCGCCAGCAGCCCCAGCGCCGGCAGCTCGCCCATCGCGCCGGTGAGGTGTTCGCCGCGAATGTGCGCGGCGATGCCGGCCTGTGCCAGCAGGCCCTTGAGCAGATGCGCTTCGATCAGGTTTTCCGGTTCGTAGACGACGTGCATGATGCGCCCACTTTAGCGCCTCGCCGCTCCGCATCGAAGCGTCGGCGCGTGCCGGCAGCGGGCTTCGCCGCCGCGCTACGGTGCCGCCGCAGGGCCGCCACATCCGCCTGTTCGACCACACGAACCGGCAAGCGCGGGCGCGCTGCGCCACAATGTCGTGCTGGCCGCAGCGGTAAGGCAGGCGCCGGGAATGGGACTTTAGGACACTCGACGCTGGCGCCCGCACATCCGAACATGGCCGCATCCATCCATCCGGAGCAAAGGACCACCGATGCAAAACAAACTGTTCGCCACCGCCGCCAGCGCCCTTGAAGGCGTGGTTGCCGACGGCCAGACCCTGGCGGTCGGCGGCTTCGGCCTCTGCGGCATTCCCGAGGCCCTGATCGCGGCGCTGCGCGATTCGGGCGTGAAGAACCTGACCGCGATTTCCAACAATGCCGGTGTCGACGGCTTCGGCCTCGGCCAGCTGCTGGAAACCCGCCAGATCAGCAAGATGATTTCGTCCTACGTGGGCGAGAACAAGGAGTTCGAACGCCAGTTCCTGGCCGGCGAGCTGGAACTGGAATTCAACCCGCAGGGCACCCTGGCCGAACGCCTGCGCGCCGGCGGCGCCGGTATCCCGGCCTTCTTCACCGCCACCGGCTACGGCACCGTGGTGGCCGAAGGCAAGGAAACCCGCGAGTTCAACGGCAAGCACTACGTGATGGAAACCGCACTGGTGGCCGACGTGGCGCTGATCAAGGCGTGGAAGGCGGATGCCTCGGGCAACCTGCTGTTCCGCAAGACCGCGCGCAACTTCAACCCGGCCTGCGCCATGGCCGGCAAGGTCTGCGTGGTGGAAGTGGAGGAACTGGTCGAAGTCGGTGCGCTGGACCCGGACCAGATCCACCTGCCCGGCATCTACGTCGACCGCATCGTGGTCAACGCCAGCCCGGAAAAACGCATCGAACAACGCACCGTTCGCCAAGAGGAGAACCGCTGATGGCTTGGAACCGCGATCAAATGGCACAGCGTGCCGCCAGGGAACTGACCGATGGCGCCTACGTCAACCTCGGCATCGGCCTGCCGACGCTGGTGGCCAACCACATCCCCGACGGCGTTGACGTATGGCTGCAATCGGAAAACGGCCTGCTCGGCATCGGCCCGTTCCCGACCGAAGACGAAGTCGACGCCGACCTGATCAACGCCGGCAAGCAGACCGTCACCGCACGCCAAGGCGCCAGCTATTTCGGCAGCCATGACAGCTTCGCGATGATCCGTGGCGGCCACATCGATCTGGCCATCCTCGGCGCGATGCAGGTCACCCACCAGGGCGATCTGGCCAACTGGATGGTGCCCGGCAAGATGGTCAAGGGCATGGGCGGCGCGATGGACCTGGTGGCCGGCGTCAAGCGCGTCGTGGTGCTGATGGAGCACGTGGCCCGCAACGGCGAGCACAAGATCCTGCCCGAATGCACCCTGCCGCTGACCGGCGTGGGAGTGGTCAACCGCATCATCACCGACCTGGGCGTGTTCGACATCACCCCCGACGGCCTCAAAGTGGTGGAACTGGCCCCCGACGAAACCCTGGAAACCGTGGCCGAACGCACTGGCGTGCCGCTGCTGGCCGCGTAACCACCAACCCGCGCAACATACAAAAAGGCCCCGACGAGTTCGTCGGGGCTTTTTTGTTGGCGTTACCTGTGGCGCCAAACCTTGGGAGACCACCGGCGTGTATCGCTTCCAACAATCCGGCGAAACTGGTCACCAACATAGGTCGGGGTGAGCAACGCGAACCCCGACACCGCAAGACCAACCAGCACAACCTTGAGACCTCGGGCCTTGCAGGCATTCGAGCGGTCAATCAGCGCCACGTCGGCTGACCCACCTGCGGTTGTTGAAAAGCGCCTCACCGCTGCGCGGCTTGAGCCGGTCTGCAGAGCGAGGGCGAGAGTCGGGCTCAGGTCCGCGGCAACGTCACACCGCGCTGGCCCTGATACTTTCCACCACGGTCGCGGTAGCTGGTTTCGCAGATTTCGTCCGATTCGAAGAACAGCATCTGCGCCACGCCCTCGTTGGCGTAGATCTTCGCCGGCAGCGGCGTGGTATTGGAGAACTCCAGCGTCACATGGCCTTCCCATTCCGGTTCCAGCGGCGTGACGTTGACGATGATGCCGCAGCGCGCGTAGGTGCTTTTCCCCAGGCACACCACCAGGGTCGAGCGCGGGATGCGGAAATATTCGACGGTGCGCGCCAGTGCAAACGAATTGGGCGGGATGATGCAGACTTCGCCGGTGAAGTCCACGAAATTTCCCGAGTCGAAATCCTTGGGATCGACCACGGTGGAATTGATGTTGGTGAACACCTTGAACTCGTTGGCGCAGCGCACGTCATAACCGTAGCTGCTGGTGCCATACGACACGATCCGCCCGCCGGACGGGTTATGCCGCACCTGGCCGGGCTCGAACGGGGAAATCATGCCCTCTTGCTCCGCCATGCGGCAGATCCAGATGTCGCTCTTGATGCTCATGCAGGACTCGTGCGGTTCGGAACGGGTGACCGGCGATTCTAGCCCGGATACGACGCCGGAAAACGCAGGCGGCGCCACATGCGATGCCCCGCAGCGTTCGCGATCCGGCGCGTGCGCGGCCGCTGCAGCCGGCTCAATCCTCGAGCGGGAAGGCCTGCGTCGCTGCTTCCACTTCCACTTCGCCGGCGTCACCGATCACGTCCACGCCGGGCGGCGGCACGAAGCGGAAGGTGTCCGGAGCGAACGCGGAATTGCGCTTCCAGCCGGAAAACTCGATCCGGGTGCGTTGCCCAAGCGAATCGGTCATGTCCATCCGCAACAGCTGGCCTTCGGCGAATCCCAGGCGGCCGGAACTGAAGCCCGCATCCGCGTCACGCGGCTCCAGCGTCACCCAGTCCAGACCTTCACTCTGGCCACCATCGGCGACGATGAACTGACGCTCCAGTTCGTCCGGGTCGGTCAGCGCACTGAGCGGGCTGCGCTGTTCCTCGGCATCCTGCGGGCGCACCTGCACCTGTTCCAGATCCGGATCGAAGATCCACACGCGGCTGCCATCGGCCACGATCAACTGCGGGAACGGGGTTTCGTATTCCCAGCGGAACTGGCGCGGCACCGCCAATGCAATCCGGCCCTGACTGTCTTCCTCGACGCGGCCATCCGGATCCAGCACACGCTGGCGGAAATCGCCGGACAGGCCCTGCACATCGCGCATGAAGCCTTCCAGCAGGGCCTGCGGTTCGGCCGCATGGGCGAAGGTCCAGGCTGCGGCCATGCCAAGAGCGAACGCGGCACTCATTGCCAGACGACGGGTCGGGGAATTGGGCATGCAGAACCTCCAGCGGGGCAATGGAACGATGGAACGCGGCAGGATGATGCCAGCGTGCTGCGGCCTATGCTGCCGCCCGACGGCCCACCGCCAGATGAATCCGACCAGCGCCGGGTTTCCGCTTCTCAGCGCCGCCCCGCGCCACACCTGGAAGATGCCCAGCGCCATGCACACCACGGCCGGCCAGAAACTGAAGAAAAACAGCAATCCCGGGCCGATCGGATTCGGGTTCGGCCACAGGCCGATGCCGGCCAGCACGATGATCAGCAGCAGCGGCGACCAGCCGACCAGCCGACCAGCCGACCAGTGCGATGATCGCGCCGATCCGGAATATGCGGTTGTTCCAATAGTCCTTCATCGCCGCCTCCGGCGCGCGAATACGGGTTTTCAGCTTACGCCCGGCACGCGGGCGCTGCGCGCATTTTCTGTCGATGCAAACGGCAGTGAAAGCCCGGAATAAGCCGCAGCCGGATCAGGGCTGCACCGAAAGATCCATGCGGATCAGCGGCGCCGGCAGGCGTTCGGAACTGAGCCACAGTGCGCGGCCTTCCGCATCGAAACCCATCGCCTCGGCCTGTGCCATCCACGGCAGATCACGCTGTTGCGGCGGCTGTGCCAGCGCCGCGCCCCAGCCGTCGCGATGGCGCGGCCACAGGTAGATATGCAGGTAACTCATCACTGCGAAATAACGCCCATCGGCGCTGACGTCGGCGGCCGTGATCTGCGAGCGGTAGCGCCCGTAAACCGGGCTGCGCGCCAGATCTTCGGCCGTGGGTTGCACGATGCCGGCCAGGGTGCCGATGCGTTCGGCCTCGTGCAGCGTATCGGGCGGCTGGTTTTCCTCCGGCCACAGTGGCAGCCGGAACAGGTCCGGCGGGGTGCGCTTCTTGCCGATCAGGTAGATCGCACCATGCTGCACATCCACCGCCACCGCTTCGCAGTCGCGCGCGCCATCCGGCCAACGGAAGCGGATCGTGCGCACCACCTCGGCGGCGATATCGTGGTCGGCCAGGGTGCCGGGTTCGGGCAGCAGGTGCAGCGCCAGTTCGGTGCGTATGCCGCCGTTGTCGCCGGTGTCGGCCACCAGCAGCCAGCTGCGGCCGGCATGTTCGAAACTGCTGATGTCTTCCCAGTCGATATTGGGCACCGGCAGTTGCAGCGTGGCGCGGATCCGGCCCTGCACATCGACGCCGTACAGCGCATTGGCGTCGTGACTGTCGTTGTGCATCCAGAAGATGTCCGGATGGCGGCGCGACAGCGCCAGCCCGCTGATTTCCGACAGGCGCGAATCGGTGATCAAGGCCGCCAGCTCCACCCCTTCGGGCAACGGCGGCGGCGGATCGGGCTGCGCATCGCGGCCGGGCTCGCGCGCACCGGCAGGCAGCGCGATCAGGCTCAGCAGCAACAGGGCGGCAATCCGGTTCATCAGGCCCGATGATGCCATGCGTCCGGTCTGCCGGATGAACGCCTGCCACCGCAGCCATGTCGCATCGCGCTTCCGGCCAGGCACTACAATGGCCGGCTGGTGCGATGCTGCTGGAGGCACGAATGAACCTGGATTCACCGGATTTCGGCACACCGTCGAGCAGCAGCGCGGTCCGCCTGCTGTTGCTGGGTTCGGGCGAACTCGGCAAGGAAGTGGCGATTGAAGCGCAGCGCCTGGGCGTGGAGGTGATCGCCGCCGACCGCTATGCCAACGCCCCGGCGATGCAGGTGGCACACCGCGCCGTGGTGCTGGACATGCTCGATCCTGTCACATTGCGTGCGCTGATCGCGGAGGTTCAGCCGCATCTGGTGGTGCCGGAGATCGAGGCCATCCACACCGCGACGCTGGCAGCGATGGAACGCGAGAACGGCCTGTGCGTGGTGCCGACCGCGCGCGCCACCCAGCTGACGATGGACCGCGAAGGCATCCGCCGCCTCGCCGCCGAGGAACTCGGCCTGCCGACGTCGCCCTACCGCTTCGTCGATACGCATGAGGAATACCGCCAGGCGATCAGCACCATCGGCCTGCCCTGCGTGGTCAAGCCGGTGATGAGTTCGTCCGGCAAGGGCCAGAGCCTGGTGCGCGACGAAGCCGGTATCGACAGCGCCTGGGACTACGCCCAGCGTGGCGGCCGCGCCGGCGCCGGACGCGTGATCGTCGAAGGTTTCGTCGCCTTCGATTACGAAATCACCCTGCTGACCGTCAGCCACCGCGACGGCATCGATTTCTGCGCGCCGATCGGCCACACCCAGGAAGACGGCGACTACCGCGAAAGCTGGCAGCCGCAGCCGATGTCGGCGCTCGCGCTGCAACGCTCGCAGGACATCGCGCGCGCCGTGGTGCACGCGCTCGGCGGTCGAGGCGTGTTCGGCGTGGAGCTGTTCGTGCGTGGTGATGAAGTGCTGTTTTCCGAAGTCTCGCCGCGCCCGCACGATACCGGGCTGGTGACGCTGGTCTCGCAGGAACTGTCCGAGTTCGCACTGCATGTGCGCTCCATCCTCGGCCTGCCGATCCCGTTGATCCGCCAATACGGCCCTAGCGCTTCCTGCGCACTGCTGGCGTACGGCCATGGCGTGCCGCGCTTTTCCAGCGTGGCCAATGCGCTGGCCGAAGCCGATACCGCGCTGCGCCTGTTCGGCAAACCAGGAGTCGAAGGCCAGCGCCGCGTCGGCGTCACACTGGCGCGCGCCGACAACATCGACGCAGCACGTGCCAAGGCCTGCGCCGCAGCGGCGAAGATCACGGTGCATCTGGATTGAGCCGCGTCGGCAGTACCGGGAAAGCCGCGCGGTTCGACTCCCGACTCCCGATTCCCGATTCCCGATTCCAGCACCAGACCGCTGGCGCTACATCGAATCCAGATCACCCAGCGCCTGGATCAGACGCCGCGCGCGTTTGTCCGGTTTGTGTGCGGGGGGCTGGTAGCCGGCGCGTTCTGCAGCGCGCAGTGCGCGTTGCTGTTCGCGGCGTTCGCGCGATTCGACGCTTTCCTCGTACAGCGTCTGCGCGACGCTGGCCGGGCCGCGCCTGTCGCTCAGGCCCAGCACCGTCACGTCCCAGGTTTCACCGGCGCGTTCGATTGAAAGCCCGTCACCTTCGCGTACCGTGCGCGAGGGTTTGCAGGTCTGGCCGGCGATCTTCACCTGCGAGCGCGTGATCGCTTCCTTGGCCAGTGCGCGGGTCTTGAAGAAGCGTGCCGCCCAGAGCCAGAGGTCGAGCCGCACGCCGGGGTTTTCTGCACTCATCCGGCGGCAATCCGCTGCTCGGGCTGGCTGCCCTGCACGAAAAACTCCAGCGCGTCCGAGTTCAGGCAGTAGCGGGTGAAGGTCGGCGGCGGGCCATCGGGGAACACATGGCCCAGATGTCCGTCGCAGCGTGCGCAGCGCACTTCGATGCGCACCATGCCGTGGCTGGTATCGCGCACCTGGTACACGTGCTCAGCATCGAACGGGCGCTGGTAGCTGGGCCAGCCGGTGCCCGAATCGAATTTGTCCTGCGAGGAAAACAGCGGCAGCCCGCACAGCGCACAGGCATAGAGGCCATCGAGCTTGTTGTCCAGCAAGCCGCCGCAGAATGGCGCTTCGGTGCCATGCGAGAGCAGGATGTGGCGCTGCTGCGGCGTGAGCCGGGCGGCCAGCGCGAAACGTTCGTCCTGGCTCAGCGGGGTGAGGTCGAAACCGGTGGCGGTGGTCTTGCGCATGGGATTCACTCCTTTCGCAACTGGTCGCCGTACCAGGCCCGGACCTTGGCGACCTTGGGCGCGGCAGCGGCGCGGATGTAGGGCTGCTCCGGGTTCTGCGCCGCGTAGTCCTGATGATGGGCCTCGGCCGGATGGAAGACATCGAATGCTTCCAGCGTGGTGACCACGGGCGAAGGGTAGACACCGGCGGCGTCCAGCTGCGCGATGTAGCGGCTGGCGACCTCGTGCTGCGTCGGGTCGGCGTAGAACACCGCCGAACGGTACTGGGTGCCGATGTCGCCACCCTGGCGGTTGAGCTGGGTCGGATCGTGCGCGACCGAGAAGAACACCTTCAGCAGTTGGCCGTAGCTCAGGCGCTGCGGGTCGTAGCTGATGCGGATCGCTTCGGCATGGCCGGTGCTGCCGGTGCACACCGCTGCGTAATTGGCGCGCGCCGGATCGCCGCCGCTGTAACCGGATTCCACCGCCAGCACGCCATCCAGCTGGCGGTATACCGCCTCGGTGCACCAGAAGCAGCCACCGGCCAGTACCGCCTGCGCCTGCGTGCCGCTGGCGGGTGGATCGAACTGCGGATCGGGGAAAGTTTCGGGCGTAGTGCCCGGCAGGGGACAGGAATCGGCCATGGGTGCTGTCGCATGAGAGGGATGCGTACAGGATGTGGCCACAGGCGTCCGGCTTCAATGCCCGCGCCGGCTGCGAGTGCAGCCGGGCGCGGTCGGAGGACATTATTTCGTCTCGGCGCTGCGCGACTTGGCTGTCTTGCGTGGCGTGGTGACCAGCGCCGGCATCGGGCTGGGCGGCGGCACCGGCGCGGCGGACTTGCTGCCGGCGCTCTTGCGTGGCGGCCCGCTGCTGGTTTTCTTCGCCGCAGCGGCGGCCCTGGCCACAGGTTTTGCGGTTGCGGCAGAGGATGTGGCCGTGCCGGTGGTCGAATCTGCTGTCTTGGCGGCCGACTTTTTGGCGCTGGTCGCGGTTTTGGCGATGGCCTTTGTAGCGGCCTTCTTCGCCGTCTTCTTTACCGGTTTGCTGGCTGCCTTGGCCGCCGGCTTGCGCGCGAGCTTGTTGCCGGGCTGTGCTTCAGCGGCCGGCTTTTTCCCTGCTGAGCGGGCTGCGGCGGTGCTGGCCGGCTTCGCCTTTTCCGCCGTCTTGTCGGCCTTGCCGCCGACCGATGCGCTGTAGACCGCACTGACCGAAGGCACAGCCTGCGCCATGAAACGCTGGAAACCCATCGCCACATCGGAAAACCCGGGCAGTGCGGACAGGCCGCCACCCAGGTTCGGCAGCACGCCGGAACCGACCGCGTCGAAAGCCTCCGAACAGGCCGCCTGCCATTCCCGCAGGGCTTCCTGCAAGCCGTCCGAAAACAGCGTCTGGTTTTCCACCGCATGGGAAATCATTGCCTGCCAGCGACCCACGTCCAGTTGCAGGAACTGCGCCGCCGCATCGGCCGGCAGTGCGGCCAGCTTTTCCAGCGAGAACTCGCTACCCAGCGCGCCAAAGCTGGAAACGCCTTCGTCGAAACGGGTGCTGGCTTCCTCGGCAAACAGGTCGAACCACTGTTTGCCGTTTTCCTGCAATAGGGCCGCGATGCGCAGCGCAAGATCGATATTGGCCTGGTACAGCGCCTTGGGAATGGATGCATCAACAGTCACGGCACACTCCTTTCATGTGGGTGGAGAGGGCAGAACCTTGGACAGGATGTGGGAGGGCAAAACGGCGTCCAATCACCGGCTTGCCACCCAAGGGTAGCGAAATCCGCACACGCCCGTATTGCGATGGATCATGTCGATGCGCGAGGGCGGTACCGGTTGCCTGATAACGGCACGGGCAGCGGCACCGCTCCCATCTCCGGCGCGCGACCTTCGCGCAAGGCAGGCGGGCGCCGCTACGGCTGCGGATCAGTCCCGGTTTGCCTGCGGCGGCGGCGATGCCGCGTCATCGCGCCACAGCGCATCCCAACCGGTGCGCCCCAGTTCGCGCAGACGTGCGATGTTGCGTTCGTAGATGGCGTCGGTATCGGGCACCGCGTCCACCGCGCGTTCGATCGAGGCTTCGCGCAGCAGGTGCAGGGTCGGGTATGGCGAGCGGTTGGTGAAATTGGCCACATCGCCGATCGGCGCATCGACGAATTCGTAATCGGGATGGAAGCTGGCGACCTGCAACTCGCCTTCCAGATTCATCTGCACCAGCGCGGCATCGGCAAGATCGAGAAAATCGTTGAAGCCGGGGAAATCACCGAGCACCTGCGGGTGCACCAGCAGCGTGGTTTCAACCTCGTTTTCGTCGCTGACCGCCAGCCGTTGCAGTTCTTCGCACAGATCCAGCAGCAGGGTTTCTTCATCGCGCGCGGGGCTGACCACGATGCGCACCTGCCCGCGCAGATACGGCGCCCGCGCGAACGGGCACAGGTTCAGGCCGATAACGGCGCGCTCCAGCCAGCGCCGGGTGGCGGCGATGACGGCGGCGTCATCCGGCATGGGCGATGTCATTCGCCGATATCCTCATTCCACAGCTGCGGTTTTTCCCGCATGAAGCGCGCCATCAGTTCGATGCAAGTGGGGTCGTCGAGCACGGTCAGTTCCACGCCGCGGCTGCGCAGCAGTTCTTCCTCGCCCATGAAACTGCGGTTTTCGCCGATCACGATGCGTGGGATGCCGTACAGCAGAATCGCGCCGGAGCACATCGAACACGGCGACAGCGTGGTGTAGAGCGTGCATTCGCGATAGACGCTGGCCGGCTGCCGTCCGGCGTTTTCGAAGGCATCCATCTCGCCGTGCAGGATCGGGCTGCCGTTCTGCACGCGACGGTTGTGGCCGCGCCCGATGATGCGGTCCTGGTGCACGATCACCGAGCCGATCGGGATGCCGCCTTCGTCAAAACCGGCCTGCGCCTGCGCGATGGCTTCCTGCATGAACTGATCCATGAAACCTCCTGCCGCCGCTGCGGCTTACTGTGCCGCGAAATAGGGATTGGTACCGCTGGCGTGATCGGTGACATCGCGCACTGCGGTGACGCCGGGCACCTTGGCCAGCAGGGTTTTTTCGATGCCTTCCTTGAGCGTGACATCGGCCATGCCGCAGCCGTGGCAACCACCGCCGAAACGCAGCACCACCACGCCCTCGGCGGTCACCTGCTCCAGGCTCACACGCCCGCCATGCGAGGCGATCTGCGGATTGATGTCGGCATCGATCACATAGCGCACGCGTTCCACCAGCGAGGCGTCCTCGCCCGGCAGCGCGCCCTTGATGCGCGGGGCGCGGATGTTGAGCTGGCCACCGGTGGCGCTGGGCAGGTAGTCGATTTCAGCCGAATCGAAGAACGGCACGCTGGCCGCATCCACGTACAGCATGAAACCTTCGCACTCGATCTCCCATTCGTCGCCCTGCAGGTCGGAAGGCTCGCAGAATTCCAGCCGCGCATCGGCCGCCGGTGTGCCGCCGTCCACCGCGCGCAGGCGGATGCCGATGGCATCTTCGCCCTGGCTCTGGAGCAGGCGGAGGAAATGGTTCTGGGCAGTGGTGCTGATCTCGATCATGGTCATGGCCGCGATGGGTTCACCGGCCATTCTATCGCCGCAGCAACGGCGCTGACGCAACGCCACGTATACTGGCGGGCCGTGCCCCGCGCCGCAGCGCTCTTCGACCAGGAATCTGTCATGTCCACACTGTCCGAACTGGCCCGCGCCTCCTGCCGTCCGCTGCGCGGCGCCGAACACCGCCTGGCTGCCAGTCAGATCACGGAGAAGCTCGCCGCCCTGCCCGGCTGGGAACTGGTCGAAAAGGATGCGGCGATCTGCAAGACCTTCCGCTTTCCGGACTATTACCGCACCCTGGCCTTCGTCAACGCAGTCGCCTTCATCGCGCATCGCGAAGACCATCATCCGGATCTGGGGGTGCATTACGACCGCTGCGTGATGCGCTGGTCCACGCACGATGTCGGCGGCCTGTCCGACAACGATTTCATCTGCGCGGCCAAGGTCGAACTACTGGCCGGCGCCGACGCCGCCTGAACCCGCACCGCCGGCCATGTGGCGGCTGACGCTGACAGCGGCACTTGCGATTGTCGGGTTGTGGGCCGTGTCCCAGCTCACCGTCGCGACCTGGCTGGCGCAGCAAGCGACACAGCGCGAAGCCGACTGGGCGCAGGGCATCTCGCCCTGGCAGTGGGATTTTTCCGATCCGGCCAGCATCGTGCACGGCGGCAGCCACGGCATCGACAACGCACGTCATTTCAGCGGCGAACTGTGGTTGAGTGCACCGGATGACGGCGTGGTGAACCTGTCGCTGCCGTTGCGCGGCGGCCATATCGACGCGCGCGCGGTGCAGCACGCGCAACTGGAAATCGCCAGCGCCGCCAGCGGCCGCATCCTGCTGTTGCTGGCCCAGCCCGCAGGCCCGCAGCAGTGGAGTGAAGTCCACATTTCCACCGGCGTGCAGCGGCTGCAACTGGCGCTGGCCACCCTGCCCGATGCCGTGCCGGCCGCCGGCCTGCAACTGCGCATCGAAACCACGCCCGGCGCCCATCTGCGGCTGCGCTCGCTCGGTCTTTTCACCACACCCTGCGAGTCGCTTGAAACCTGCCCGGAGTACAGCCGCAGCGCACCGCCATTCGCCACGCCTGAATCCCTGTTGCGCTACCGCGATGCACAGCAGGCGCTGGCCCCGGCGCTCACGATCCGCGCCGGCGGCCATACCGGGCGCACCGGCCAATGGCTCGCCACACATTTGCCTTCCAGTTCCAGTCTGCTGCTGCGGCTGGCCAGCGCGTTACTGCTGGTGCTGGTGGCCAATGCGCTGTGGCGGCGGCTGAAGCCTTCACCCCACGACAGCCCGCGCCGTGCCGGCTGGGAACTGACCACCACACTCGGCCCTGCCATCGCGCTGCTGCTGTCCGGCTGGCCTTCACGGGATACGCCGGTCGAGGTCGATGTCACCCTGCTGTTGTGCCTGGTCGCGCTGATGCTGCTGCCGGCACCCGGACCGCGCCGCTGGCACTGGCGTGGCGACCGCGCCGCGTGGAAGGCCGCGATCGGATTCACCTGCCTGGCGCTGGTGCCGCTGCTGTTGCTGGCATGGCTGGATCCATCCGACACCGGCAGCCGCACACCCGGGCGATACCTGCGCTATCCGCTCTGGGCCACGTTGCAGCAGTGGTTGCTGATCGCCGCGATCGCACCGCGACTGCGTGTACTGCTGCCGGATGCGCGCCACTGCGCACTGGCCTGCGGCCTGATCTTCAGCCTGCTGCACGCACCCAATTTCGCGCTGATGCTGTTCACGCTGGCCGGCGGCACCGCCTGGGCCTTGCTCGGCCAGCGGCACCGCGCGTTGTGGCCATTGATCGTCAGCCACACCCTGCTCGGCCTGGCCCTGGTTCTGCTGGCGCCGCCCTGGCTGCTGCGCTCGGCGGAAATCGGCGGGCGTTATCTGATGGTGCCGTGATGAAAATGACCGGTGCAGTCGGGTTGCAGCAACAGCAGCAGTGCGCTCGTCATGCTCTACAGCAGGAGTCTTGAAGACGCGCTGGGCACGGTCGAAGCTGCTGGCGGCAACGAACTGGCGGTGTGGTCGGAGTGAGATCCTGTCCGGAAACCCACCCGGATATCCGAACCGGTGCAACAATGCCCCCATCATCCGCAGCCCATTCCCCGGAAATCCCGATGACTCTTTCGCATGCCGGTTCCACGCTGTTTGCCGCACCTTCGCCCTGCTGCTGGGCGCATGCAGTTCCCAGCCACAGCCAGCCACATCGGTCGGCATCGCCAACTCTGCTTCCGAGCATTGCCTGAAAAAAGGCGGGAAGCTGGAAATCGTCAAGGAAGCATCCAGCGAGAAAGGCATGTGCCACCTGCCTGATGGCACGGTGATCGAGGAATGGACGTTGTTCCGGCGCGACAATCCCTGACCGGTGGCCGCTTCCGGATACAGAGCCGCCACCGGGATCAGCCCGGACCCAACAACTCCGGTGCCCGCGCTTCGGCCCGCACATGATCGTCAAAGCGCATCGCATGGGCGTGGCGCGCGTCGGCAGGGTGTTCTTGGCTGTGGATCAGCCGCCAATGGGCCGGATCCAAGCGCGGGAAGAAGGCGTCAGCGCCCTCGACCCGCGTATCGACATGCGTCAGATGCAGGGCGTCGGCCAGTGGCAGCGTCAGCGCGTAGATTTCACCGCCGCCGATCACGCACAGTTCGGTCGCGTGTTCGCGCTGCGCCAGTTCCAGTGCCTGCGCGATATCGGCCACCGCCTGCATGCCCTCGAACGGCACCTGGCCGCTGCGGGTCAGCACCAGATTGGTACGGCCCGGCAGTGCGCGGCCGAGTGATTCGGCGGTCTTCCGACCCATCAAAATGGGTTTGCCGAGCGTCAATGACTTGAAACGCCTCAGGTCGTCGGGCAGATGCCAGGGCATGGCATTGCCCTTGCCGATGGCGTGATGGCGATCCAGCGCGGCGATGAGTACGAGTCGCGGGCTTGTCTGCTCCCTCTCCCCCAATGGCATTGGGGGAGAGGGCTGGGGTGAGGGGGGCTTTTTGTCACCGCCAGAAACAAAAGCACTCGCACCTGCGGTGCGCACCCCCTCACCCCAACCCTCTCCCCCGCCGCTGGCGGGGGAGAGGGAGAAGGACTGCGGCCCACTCACACCGCCACCGGCGCTTTGATCGCCGGCCACGGGTCGTAGCCTTCAAATGCGATGTCGTCGTAGCCGAACGCGAACAGATCGTGCACATCGGGGTTGAGCGCCAGCCGCGGCAGCGTGCGCGGGGTGCGGGCCAGTTGTTCGCGTGCCTGTTGCAGATGATTGGCATACAGATGCGCATCACCCAGCGTATGCACGAAATCGCCGACTTCCAAGTCGCAGGCGCGCGCCACCAGATGGGTCAGCAGCGCGTAGCTGGCGATGTTGAATGGCACGCCGAGGAAGATGTCGGCGCTGCGCTGGTAGAGCTGGCAGGAGAGCTTCCCGTCCGCGACATAGAACTGGAACAGCGCATGGCAAGGCTGCAAGGCCATCTTCGGCAGATCCGCGACATTCCACGCGCTGATCACCAGCCTGCGCGAATCCGGATTGCGGCGGATTTCATCCAGCAGCCACTGCATCTGGTCGAACACCTGCCCGTCCGCGCCCTGCCAGCGGCGCCACTGGTGGCCGTAGACCGGGCCGAGATCACCGTCGGCATCGGCCCATTCGTCCCAGATGGTGACCTTGTTGTCGCGCAAATAGCCGATGTTGGTATCGCCTTTCAGGAACCACAGCAGCTCGTGCACGATCGAGCGCAGGTGCAGCTTCTTGGTCGTGACCAGCGGAAAGCCTTCGGCCAGATCAAAGCGCATCTGCCAGCCGAACACGCTGCGCGTGCCAGTGCCGGTGCGATCGCCTTTTTCCGTGCCGTGCTCCAGCACATGGGAAAGCAGATCCAGGTATTGCCGCATCTCAAGGGTTCTCCGCGCGCAGCGCCAGCGTGGGTGCGCGGCGCGAACGCCACAGCAGCCACAGGCCGACCAGTATCAGCGGAATCGACAGCACTTGCCCCATCGTCAGCCAGCCGAAGGCCAGATAGCCCAGATGCGCATCCGGCTCACGCACGAATTCCACCAGAAAACGGAACACGCCATACAGCAGCGCAAACAGCCCCGACACCGCATAGCGCGGGCGCGGTTTGCGCGAGAACCACCACAGCACGGCAAACATCAGCAGCCCTTCGAGAAACGCCTGATACAGCTGGGAAGGATGCCTGGCATAAACCTCCAGCGCACCGGAGGCATGCATCTGGCGCAGCGCATCAGCCGGCAGCGTAGCCAGATCGGCAGGCAAGGAGTTGCGGAACACCACGCCCCATGGCGCATCGGTGTGGTGGCCCCACAGTTCACCGCCGATGTAGTTGCCCAGCCGCCCGAAACCCAGCCCCGGCGGCACCAGCGGCGCGATGAAATCCACGCTGTCGAAAAAATGCAGCCGGTGCTTGCGCGACCACCACGCCACCGCCGCCAGCACCCCGAGCAGGCCGCCGTGGAAGCTCATGCCGCCCTCCCAGACACGCAGGGCATACATCGGATCGGCCAGCACATGCGGAATGCCGTAGAACAGCAGATAGCCGATACGCCCGCCCAGCAGCACCCCGAGCATGGCGTAGAAGATCAGGTCCGAATACGCCGCCTCGTCCACCGGCAAACGCCCGGCCCGGATGCGGCGCAGGCCCAGCCACCATGCGAGTGCGAAACCGGCCAGATACATCAGGCCGTACCAGTGCACCGCGACCGGGCCAAGCTGGATCGCCACCGGATCGATGGTATGCAGGATGCTCATGTCAGCTCGGCAGGATGCGGCAGATGAAGCCCTTCAGGTAATCGCTTTCCGGGATCGCCGCCTGCACCGGATGGTCGGGGCCCTGCTGCAGGCGTTCCAGCACCTGCGCCTGGCGGTCCAGATGGCGGGCACCGGCGTTGATCGCGTCCAGCAGGGTATCGCGCTGCATGTGCTGGCTGCACGAACAACTGACCAGCAGGCCGTCGCGTTCCAGCACCTGCATCGCCATTTCGTTGATGCGGCGATACGCCACGGAACCTTCCTTGAAATCCTTGCGGCGCTTGATGAAAGCCGGCGGATCCACGATCACCACATCCCAGCGGCGGCGCTCGGCGCGTGCCTGCTTCAGGAACTCGAAAGCATCGGCGCGCACCGCTTCGACCTTCTCGGCCATGCCGTTGAGCGCGGCATTGTTCGATGTGGCTTCCACCGCGCGCGCCGAACTGTCCACGCAGGTGACCTGACTGGCGCCAAATCCGGCCGCACGGATGCCCCAGGCGCCTACGTAGGAAAACAGATCCAGCACCCGCGCGCCGCGCACATACGGCGCCAGGCGATCACGGTTGGCGCGCTGGTCGTAGAACCAGCCGGTCTTCTGCCCTTCCAGCGGATCCACTTCGAAGTGGAAACCGCCTTCTTCCACCGTCAGCGGGCCAGCGTGTTCGCCCAGCGCCACCTGGACATGGCGATCCAGCGATTCCAGCTCACGCGCCTGGCTGTCGTTCTTCCAGATCAGCGCGGAAGGCTTGAGCACCTTCTCGATCGCGGCCTCGATCTCGCCGCGCAGGCGCTCCATGCCGGCAGTGCCGATCTGGCCCACGAGCACATCGCCGAAGCGATCCAGAACCAGGCCGGGCAGCCCGTCGGATTCACCGAACACCAGGCGGTAGAACGGCGCCTCGTACAATTTTTCGCGCAGCGCCAGCGCCACGTTCAAGCGGTGCACGAACAGCGAACGGTCCAGCGCATGCCCGCTGCGGTCCACCACGCGCGCGGCGATCAGCGTGGACGGGTTGACGTAACCACTGCCGATCTGGCGCCCGCCGGCCTCGGCGATGATCACCGGATCGCCGGCGGCAAAGCCGGTCAACGGCGTGCGCGCCACGTCGATCTCGTTGCTGAAAACCCAGCTATGGCCGGCGCGCAGGCGGCGATCCCCACCGCGGTTGAGCAGCAGGACGGGAAGCGATGCATCAGTCATGGAAAATCCTTGAAGAAACCGCAGATGCCGGTCGGCACCCGCGTGAAAAAACCGGCACTCACGCCGGATATGCTCTCAGACCCGGTGCATCAGGCCCACAGCCGTGGCAACAGCAGCAGACCCCAGACCAGCAGCACGTTCATCATGAACACGAACACCGCCGCCGAGCCCATGTCCTTGGCGCGGCCGATCAGCTCGTGACGCTCCGGCCCGAAGCGGTCCACCGCCGCCTCCAGCGCCGAGTTCAACACCTCGGCACCGAGCACCGCCAACAGGCAGGACACCAGCAGCACGCGCTCGACCGCATCCTGGCCCAGCCAGACACCCAGCGGCGCCAGCACCGCGAACAGCATGCATTCGAGCCGGAACGAGGACTCCAACCGCCAGCAGGCGACCAGCCCCTGCCATGACCAGCGCAGCGCCCGCAGCACCTGCGTCGGGCCGCGCAGGAAGCCGGCCTTCGGCCCGTCAGCCATGACGCCACCGCAGGCCGGAGCCGGCACGCGCAATCATCTCATTCATGCGGCCCATCACCCGGTCCAGCCTGCCATCACTTGTCCTGTTCGGCCGCGCCGCCGGTCCAGATCGGCGCATTCCACGCGAAACGCGAATGCCGCGCCAGCTCTTCCGGCGTCAGCATGCCGTTGTAGCGCTGCCCGCGAATGATCCAGGTCGGGAAACTGTCGATGCCCTGCGAGGCGCATTCGAACGCGATCGCGCCGTTGCGCCCGTTCGGGCTGCATTCCACGTATGGCAGCTTGTCGGCCGAACGTCCGAACATGCGCCGCTGCTTGAGGCAGTTCGGGCACCAGAACGCACCGTAATACTTGGCATCGCTGCGCTCGCTCAGATGCACCGCCAGCGCATCCAGGCGCGGATCGGCCGGCGGTGAAAGCCAACCGGCCTGCGCCGCGGCGATCAGCAGCAAGGCCGGCAACAACGTCATCGCATGCAGCCCGATCCAGCGCGGCCAGCCGCCATTGGGCCCCTGCGCCGGGCGACGCAGCGTGGCCAGCACGAAGATTGCTGTGATCAGCAGCAGCGAAATGGTGCACCACAGGCAGAACGCACCCAGCCCGACGGCGGCCACGATCGTCAGGTAAACACTGATCAGCAGGCCGATCAGCGACAGCGTCCAGAGCCGGCGCCAGCGCGCCGCAGCATGATTGCCGGTGACGGACACCAGCGCGATCAGCGCGTACAGGCCCAATCCCCACAGCGCGACCGGCAGACCAAACAGCGTCGACCAGCGGCTCTCCTGCACGATCTCGCAGGACGAACCTTCGGCACAGAACGCCGCACCGCCGGCGGACATGTTCACGAACAATAGATAGGCGGTCAGCAGCACGCCCAGGATCGCCAGCACCAGGATCGGCCGATCCGGCGCCAACCGGGGCCGTTTTACCGCAGTGGCGGCGGTCTTTGCCTGTGGTTTCCTGCGTGCTCTGGCCATCGGTTCCTGCGCTCCCCTTGTCATGTTCTGTCATCAACGCCACGGTGGCGTGGCGCGGAAGGTTATCAGGCCGGCCGATGTCCGCGTTAGCCGGCAGCGGCCTCCCGGATCACGGCAATTGTGCGCGATTGTGAAAAATCCCCGCCAGGACCAGAACCTGCGGAGATTTGCCGTATGCTCTTGTGCCCCTTCGCCACGCAGACCGAGCCCGGAAGCATGTCCTCGCCCCGCACCCTGTCCATCGTTGGCGCGTCCGAGGAAACCACCGCGCACGTCCGCCTGCTGATGCGTATGGCTGGCCGCCAGCTGCAGCACCGCTGGCAACTGCGCGAGGGCGAGGAAGCGGATCTGGTCATCATCGAACCGGGCGACGACATCGCCACCCGCACCCTGCCGGCCCGTTGCCAGGCTGCCGGCATTCCATTCGCGATCCTTGCCGATGAAGGCAGCGTCGTGGTTCACGGCATGGTGCTGCGCCGCCCGCTGCGCATGGATCAACTGGTCGCGGTGCTGAACGCCGCCGGCCAGATGCGCGAAGACGCCCGCGTGGTCAGCAGTATCGATGCGGATTTCTACAATGCCGAACTGGGCGACCTGGTGCCGCAGGGCAGCACCAGCCCGGACACACATTGGGACCAGCCGCAACACGAACAGGAACTGCCGCCGCCGGCGCCGCCACCTGCTTCAGACAGCGGTCTGGACGCACTCGATCTGCTGATCCACGGCGACCCGCTGATTGAGCCCGAACCGCCGACGCCACTGGTGGACGAGGACACCACACTGGATGCGCGCCAGGGCGGCGACACCGCACGCAGCACACTGCGGCGCGAGGACCGCAGCTACGACGCCAATCTGATCGGCATCACTCCGCTGGATGTGGCACCGATCTCGCGCACCCCGCTCGTGCGTGCCAGCAAGCCGGCCCAAGAGCGCACCGCCACCGCGCACTTGGCCGAACTGCTGAAAAGTGGCGCCATCCTCAGCCCCACCCGGATCAATGGCGAAGGCCTGCCGGAACTGGTGCTGGACCCGAAACTGCGCCGTTACTATTCCCGCGCCCAGCTGCACGAACTGCTGCCCTACGCCGAAGCCCCGGCGGAGCACTTGCGCACCGGCTCGATCGTCGGCAGCGAACTGCAACGCGTGCGTGACAGCCAGATCCCGCGCTCGTTCGACGAACTGCAATGGCTGCTCGCACTGGCCACCTCGCGCGGGCGGCTGGATTCGCGCCTGGACCCGGGCGGCAGCTACAGCATCCGCAATGCCCTGGTCGCCGCCACCGAACTGCGCTCGCACGGGCGCATCGCCGCCCTGATGGCCACGCCGATGCCGCTGCACGAAATCGCCCGCGCCAGCGGCGCACGGATGGAAGAAGTCTTCGACATCGTCAACGCCTACCACGCCATCGGCCGCATCGAGTACATCCCGCGCCAGCGCCTGCAAGGCATTCCACCGACACCGCCGGCCCAGGGCGGCGAAGCGACCCGCAGCCGCCTGGCACGGTTGTTCGGCAAGAAGTGAGCACAATAGCGGGGCTTGCGCACCCGTGCCTCGTCACTCGATGAAAATCCCGACTGCGCACATCCAACCGAGCATCCCGGACAAGGCCAAAGGCCGCACCCGGGGCCGAAAATCACCGGGAAAGCCACACCCGGGTGCGCGGTGCTTACCCGGGCTACATGGTTTGCTGCGAAGTCCGCACAGATCGGTGTGAGCCTGACGAGCTCCGTCATCCGGAGGCTCGGCGGCGCGATACCATGCGACGGTCAGCATCCCGAGTTAGTTCAGGACATGGAAGACAAACCCAAGCGCTCCCCCGCCCTGCGCCTGTTCAACGCCCTCTGCGCGACGGCGCTGATCGCGGCGGTCATCTTCGTGCTCGTTGCCGGATTCCATTCCGGTGCGATGGCGATGGCGGCGCTGGCCATCGCATCGGTGGCTGTGCCGGTGGTGATCGGTGGCGTGGGCATCGTGGAGATGCTGACGGGCCTGGTCGAGGCGCTGGTGGATGGCGTGATGGCGATCATCGAGTGCATCGTCGGCGCGATTTCCGGATTGTTCGGATAGCCATATGAAACCCACGACGCACAACGTGCTGGTTGTCTGCGGCAAGAGCCGGCTGCGCAGCCCGACCGCGAACACGCCTCCGCCGCCTGATCCGGCGCGGTCCGCGACAACGGCATGACCACGGTCGCACTCCTGTCACATCGGGCACCGCCCGCCGCAGCCATGCCGACGCAGGCAGGGCACCTTTCCCAAATCCACGCTGAACAGGGAGGTCCGGCTGGCGTATCATGGCCGGCGCCATCACTTGCCCGTGCGGGACCAATGCCCAGCAGATCGACCAGCCCCTATCCGCCCGTCCGCCTGATCCAGCCCGGCCCCCCGAACCCGGTGGCCGCCGACGATGGCGACGAGTACGAGTTCTGCAGCACCTGCGCGTTCTCCGGGGTGTGCCTGGAACAGGGCTATGACAAATCCGCGCTGGCGGATCTGCACTGTCTGGTCGAACACGTCGGCCCGTTCCACGAAGGCGAATACGTGTTCCGCGAGGGCGAACCGTTCAAGGCCATCGCCGCGATCCGTGGCGGCACGGTCAAGACCTGCACCACCGACAGCGAAGGCCGCGAGCAGGTGCTCGGCTTCTTCCTGCCCGGCGAGATCATCGGCCTGAATGCGATCCACCCCGAGCACTACCCCTGCGATGTGGTGGCGCTGAGCCCGACCTACCTGTGCCGCTTCTCGTTCCCGAAGATCGCGCTGCTGGCCACGCGCATGCCGGGTTTGCAGGCGCAACTGTTCCGGCTGCTGAGCCAGGACATCGGCAAGGCCGGCCTGCTGGCCGGTGATTTCAGTGCCGACGAGCGCGTGGCGGCCTTTATCCTGGGCCTGTCCGAACGCTTCCGCGTGCGCCGCCTGCCGCACCTGTGCTTCACCCTGACGATGACCCGCAGCGACATCGGCAACTATCTGCGCCTGGCCCCGGAAACGGTGAGCCGGGTGCTGCGCCGGATGCAGGACGAGGGCCTGCTGAAAGTGGAACGGCGCGAGCTTCAGATCATGGACCTGGCACGTCTGCAACAGCTGGCAAAGACAATCCTGCGCGGCAGCTGATCCAGGTCAGTTCGTTTCCGGATACCGCTGGGTACGATGCTGCGGCCAACGCAATATCTGTCTCCGAGGAGAGATCATGGATACGACCAAACGACTGTGGTGGGGCCTGTCGACCCTGCTGATCGTCACCTTCGCCATCATGTTGTGGATGGGTCGCGAGATCCACCAGCAAGCACCGCCGCTTCCATCGAAAATCGTCACGGAAAGCGGTCAGGTCGTCTTCACCAAGGAAGATCTCGAAACCGGACGTGTGGTCTGGCAGAGCTTCGGCGGCCAGCAGATCGGCTCCATCTGGGGCCACGGCGCGCTGCTGGCACCGGACTGGTCGGCCGAATGGCTGCACAAGGAAGCGCTTGCGATCCTGGACGAGCGCGCCCTGGCACAGTACGGCAAGCACTACGACGAACTGCCCGAGGACGACCAGGCCAGGCTCCAGACCCAGGTGCGGCCCAGCCTGCGCACCAACACCTACGATCCCGAGACCGACACGCTCATCATTTCCGATGAACGCGCCCGTGCCATCGAAGTGGTGTCGGCGCACTACGACGGCGTTTTCTCCGACAACCCGGCCATGGCCGACCTGCGTGAAACCTACGCGCTGCGCGAGAACCCGATCCCGGACGCCGAGCATCGCCGCCTGATGTCGGGCTTCTTCTTCTGGGCCTCGTGGGCCACGGTGACCGAGCGCCCGGGCAGTGACATCACCTATACCCACAACTTCCCGCACGAGCCGCTGGTGGGCAACACGCCCACTTCCAGCAGCTTCATGTGGTCGATGTTCAGCATCCTGCTGATGATCGCCGGCATCGCGCTGCTGGTCTGGCACTACGCGGCCTTCCACGCGCAGGAGGAACCGCTGGTTCCACCCAGGACCGACCCGTCGCTGAAGATCGGGGTCACGCCTTCGATGCGTGCGGTCGGCAAGTACTTCTGGGTGGTGATGGGCCTGTTCCTGGTGCAGATCCTGCTGGGCGCGACCACGGCCCACTATCAGGTCGAAGGCCAGGCCGCGTATGGTCTGCCGCTGGCTGAAATCCTGCCCTATACGCTGACCCGTACCTGGCATACCCAGCTGGCGATTCTGTGGATCGCGACCGCCTGGCTGGCCACCGGCCTGTACCTGGCCCCGGCCATCTCCGGGCATGAGCCGAAGTTCCAGCGCCTGGGTGTCAACTTCCTGTTCATCAGCCTGATCCTGATCGTGGTGGGCTCGTTCGCCGGCCAGTGGATGGCGGTGATGAACAAGCTCGGCCTGGCGCAGAACTTCTGGTTCGGTCACCAGGGCTGGGAATACACCGACATCGGCCGCTTCTGGCAGATCTACCTGTTCATCGGCCTGATGCTGTGGCTGTTGCTGATGGGTCGCGCGCTGTGGCCGGCACTCAAGCGCAAGGACGAAATGTCCTCGATTGCCGGGCTGCTGTTCCTGTCGGTGATCGCGATCGGCCTGCTGTACGCGGCCGGCCTGATGTGGCACGAGCATTCGCACATCTCGATCATCACCTACTGGCGTTTCTGGATCGTGCACCTGTGGGTGGAGGGCTTCTTCGAGGTCTTCGCGGTGGCGGTGATCAGCTTCATCTTCGTCAAGCTGGGCCTGGTGCGCGGCAAGACGGCCACCATCGCGGTGCTGTTCGCCACCATCGTGTTCATGGCCGGCGGCGTGCTGGGCATGTTCCACCATTTGTACTTCTCCGGCACGACAACCGCGATCATCGCGGTGGGAGCGAGTATCTCGGCACTGGAGGTGGTGCCGCTGGCGCTGATCGGCCTGGAGGCCTATGACACTTGGAAGAACGGCCGCGCCACGCCGTGGATGTCGCGCCACAAGTGGCCGATCATGTTCTTCCTGGCGGTCAGCTTCTGGAACCTGGTGGGTGCCGGCCTGCTCGGCTTCCTGATCAACACGCCGATCGCGCTGTACTTCATGCAGGGCACCAACCTGACCGCAGCCCACGGCCACACCGCGCTGTTCGGCGTGTACGGCATGCTGGGCATGGGCCTGATGCTGTACTGCCTGCGTGGCCTCAAGCCGGACCTGGTCTGGCGCGAGGGGCTGATCCGCTCGGCCTTCTGGGCGTTCAACATCGGCCTGGTCCTGATGACGGTGCTGACTCTGCTGCCGATGGGCGTGCTGCAACTGGAAGCCAACATGGAACACGGCTACTGGTTCGCCCGCTCGGCCGAGTTCATGGATCGTCCGATCATCGACGTGCTGGTCTGGCTGCGCACCCCGGGCGATGTGGTATTCGCCGCCGGCGCGGTGCTGATGGCCGCCTTCGTGGCCTCGCTGTGGCTGGCACCAGGCACCGCGCGCGACCCTGCCGCACTGGTTGAGGAAGACCACAACCCGGCCTGACTGCAACACGCACAGGCCAACACGAAAAAGGGGCGGCTTCGGCCGCCCCTTTTTTGTTTCCGCGACAAAAATGCGCCGGCCGCACACGCATGCATACGAAGGTTTCCGAGCACTTCTCCGATGAACACACAGGATCTCGCCGGCAAATGTCCGGAAAGCGCACTGCTTCGGGTTGTTGATGCTTTCGCATCCCTCGATGGAGTCAGACATGCATCAACCCGTCCTTTCTGCCCGGTGTTGCAGCAGTTGGCTGCTGCTGGCGACAGTTTTCGTTGTATCGGCAAGCCAGGCACGATCCCCGCATGATCCCGGGGCGGCACCACAGGCCATGCTCGCGGTGCATACCGTCGGCGAACAGGCCGATTGCGACTTTTTCAGCCTGCAGGATGCGATCAATGCTGCGGCCCCAGGCGACACCATCCGAATCGCCCGCAGCACCAGCCACGAGGGCAACACCTACGCCCTGTACGGCAAGAGCCTGACACTGCAAGGCGGTTTCGACAGCTGCGATGCAGGGGAGGCGCCATCCGGCCGCACCACGCTGGATGCCCATGGCGCCAATCAGCCGGTACTGGACATCTGGCAAGGCGCCACACCACCCGACCAGATGCGCGTGGTGCTGCGCGATCTGGAACTGCGCCGTGGCAATGGTGGCCTGAAGATGGAAGGCCAGCTCGGTCGTCTCAGCGTCCAGTTGCAAAACACCGGCATCATTGAGAACGCCTCATCCACTTCCGGCGGCGGCATCAAGGTCCTCATTCCCCATGACAGTGCCCATGACGGCAACTCACAGTCGCTGCTGCGCATCGACAACGACAGCCAAATCAGCCACAACTCCAGCGATGGCGATGGCGGTGGCATCTATTGCTGGCAGCCCTCGGGCACCCACTTTTCCCGGGCGGATTCAACCGCGAAGTGCAACGCGTGAGTGGTGAAAGAATACCTCGAAAGGGGTGAGGAAGCGGTGGCGTTTC